>CAXBRM010000080.1:0-8673 GCA_963978305.1 uncultured Rhodospirillales bacterium | reverse complement strand
TTTGCAGGAAAATCAGACGGCCGAAGAAACATCCACATTGGTTGGGGAAACGCTGGAAGAAGTTGGCCTTGAAGCTTCGGAAGCCTCCAAATACCCCCATGAATTTTCCGGGGGACAGCGTCAGCGGATTGCCCTTGCGAGAGCCCTGATCCCCCGTCCTGCCATGATTGTGGCGGATGAACCGGTTTCCGCTCTTGATGTTTCGGTTCAGGCGCAGGTTCTGAATCTTATGGTGGAATTGCAGGGCCAGCTTGAACTGCCAGACCTTTTTATCAGTCACGATATGGCCGTCGTCGAAAGCGTTGGCGTTGGCGTTATGTATTTGGGACGCTTGGTCGAAATTGCACCGCGCAGCGAAGTATTTGAGTCGCCACAGCGTCCCTGCACACGCGCGATAAAGAAAACTGTGCCAATCGCAGACTCAACCCAACGCAAGTCTGAAAAAGATCTTAATTTCAGGCCAATTGCGTCACCAAATCACAGCCTTGATTATTTGTCTGAAGCCTCCCAATATCAGAGGGTTGCAGAAAATCACGTCGTTTTGAAAACGGATATTGGATATGACGAATGAGTGAAAACCGCTTATCACCGCTGGAAATCATGCGCCATTTGGTGTCATTTCCAACAGTTAGCCGCGATAGCAATCTCGACCTGATCTCATGGGTTGAAGAGTATTTATCAACCCACAACATCAGATCCTACCGCCACTACAACGAGACAGGCGACAAAGCATCGCTGTTTGCCCATGTTGGGCCCAACCTTGAGGGTGGCCTCGTCCTCTCAGGACATACGGATGTCGTGCCGGTTGACGGGCAGCTTTGGGAGAGCGATCCTTATGAAGTCACAGAACGCGATGGCAAATATTTCGGCCGCGGAACCTGTGACATGAAAGGCTTTGACGCCTTGGCCGTCTGGACGTTGGTCGAAGCATCCTACCTGCCGCTAAAGCGGCCGTTGCAGATCGCTTTGAGTTATGACGAGGAAATCGGTTGTCTTGGTGCACCGCCAATGATCGACCAAATGATAAAAACCTTGCCAAAAGCAAGCGCTGTCATCGTCGGCGAACCGTCATCAATGCTGGCGGTCAATGGCCACAAAGGCAGTTGTGGCTTCGACGTTCATATGATTGGTTTTGAAGTGCACTCTTCGTTAGCACCAACGGGCGTGAGTGCTATTATGTCAGGTGCCAAGCTGATTGACTGGGCCAACCAAATCAACGCCGCGAGCCGCGCCGCGCAACCCACTGAAATCGCCGCGATGTTTGACCCGTCCTACTCAACAGCCCACGTTGGCATGATCAGCGGTGGAACAGCTCATAACATCACGGCAAAAGACTGCCATTTTAGTTTGGATTTCAGAATTGTTCCCGACGAAAACGAAGCCGATTGGAAAGCGCGAATGCAAGAGCAAGCCCTTGCAATTGAAGCCGAAATGAAGGCGGTTCGTCCAGAGGCTGCTATTGAGATTGAGCAGCGGTTTTCCATTCCCAGATTGCAACCTGAAAATAATGGCGAGGCCGAAACTTTGGCCCGGCAATTAACCGGTGACAATGGTAATCACGTCGTGTCTTACGGCACGGAAGCCGGCCAATTCCAGGAGCGTGGCTATTCAGCCGTCGTCTGCGGTCCAGGCGATATTGCTCAAGCCCACCAGCCGAACGAGTTTATTGAAAAATCTCAGTTTGAAGCGGGCCATACATTTATGCAAAACCTGCTCGGCCGATTGACGTGAAACACAAAAGACATCCGGCAGTGCTAAATTAACAGCAATCCGCCTGGTTTAACCGACTCCGTTTGCATCAACGGTTGTCAATGGAAACGCCTTTCGTTTCAAAACGCCGCAGACTACAAAATCAGCCCGGCTGTGGCTGCGTGGGCCAAGCCAAGAGCTTACCCGGCAAAATCTTTGATAAATTTTTCTGACGTTTGTTATCGGCCACGGATCCGGCGCTCCACCGCGTCATTTGCTAGGCGCCCCCAGGTTGGGAAATCCGGTGGGAACCCAAGACCCAAAAATAACATTGCACTTTCGATGATAGTAGGTTGGGCAGAATATGACACAAGGTAATCAGCAGATTCGTCGTGCCACTCGAACGCACTGCAAGCACAAACTCTCGTTCCTTAACGGCCAGCGCGTCTCGACGGAAAATTCGGGCTGTTGGCATCCAATGGTGATACCGATCGACACAACAATTAAGACAAACATGCCACGCTCAGGTCCATACGTCTGGCTGAGTGGTTCACGAAACAAGAGCATTATGAACAGTCAAAGCGGCAATAGCGGCAGTTACAACAAAAGATCTGTTGACCGCATCAAAATTCCAGCCAGCCAGCGGCAATATCCCATCGCCGTTGACGATCTGCAAACATTGGGCTGGAAGACCAGCCTCAAATAAACATTTGGCAAGCGCCATTGCCGCGAAAGGTGTCTGCATCGCCGGTTTCAAAATACACGCACAACCCGCCGCAATCGCTGGCCCAACCTTGTGCGCATTGGGATTCAAGGGATCGTTAGACGATGTAATAGCGAGAACAACGTCGATTGGCTCTTTTATAAAATAGGCAAATTGATGCGGCCAATCACAGCGTTGGCTGCTGGACTGCAAACTTCCACCGATTGTTTTAATCCTGACAGACTTGCTCGATTGAACATTCGTGCTGCTCCCTATGGATCGTTTCAAACTGAGGGGCAAGCGACTTGCGATGAATGTCCAGGATATCAGAAAGCAACGCAAACCCTGTCTCCACACGACCTGCGCCTGGACCAACAACGGTTACGTCGCCTAGTACGTCTGTAACAAAAGATACCCCGTTAATTGCACCGCTCAAACCAGCAAGTGGATCAGACAAGGGGAGAAGGACGGGGTGTACGCTTAAATGTGCCTTGCCAGTCTCATCCAATTTTGCTTCGCCAATCAGCTTCCATCGGCTGCCGTTCTCGCTTGCCGAACGCACCTGATCTTCAGCTAGCCCTTCAATGCCCACCACTTTTGTTGACGCGATTTCGCACCCATAGCCAAAAAGCTCGTTGGCCAGAATGCGCACCTTGGCGTAAACATCCGAACCGCCGATATCAGCCGTGGGGTCGGCTTCCGCATAGCCAAGTTCTTGTGCCAATTTGATGGCAGCCTCGAAACTGGCACCAGCCTCAACCCGCCCAAGAACATAATTGGCGGTGCCGTTCAAAATACCACGAAATTGAGAAATAGTGGCGCCAGCGAGAGATTCTCTGGCAAAGCGAAGAACAGGCGTCCCACTCATCACACTGCCTTCACAATTGAAAGCGAGCTGGGAATACTTGGCGTCATTTCTCAATCGTCCGCCTGCCAGTGCTACTGGCCCTTTATTTGTGGTAACGACATGTTTGCTATTTTTTTTCGCCAGCTGACAATGGGTGATTGCCGGCTCACCTGTGTCGAGGTCAGTGAATGTAAGTTCGACAACAATATCGACGTGATCGGCCGAAATAGCGGCTTCATTATTCGGTTCATTTTGGCCGCCAGGCAGTTTTGATAGCGCCCCTGTTTCGTTGGGAAGCTCTAATAGCTGTTGTAAACTCAAGCCGTCAGGATTGCTGGCGAAACCCATATGGATATCTGAAATCGCGGTCACTTTGATTGCGATTTCTGGATCAATCCATAGCAATTTTTCTTTATTGATCAACAGCTGAATAAGACCGCGGGCGACATTACCAAAGCCAATCAGTGCGAGGCGGTAGGTCTTTATATTCATACCAAACGTCTTTATCTTCATGACAAACTTCTTTCAAATGCCTGACAGACAGACGGCAGAGAGGAACCGAGACACGACGCCAAGCACGGATAGCGCGCGCCAGAGCGACGTCCAACCGCCGAAATCGAAAGAAAGTATGACCTTAATTCACCAGATCAGCCAACTAGTAAATCTACTAGTTTGGTAAGGATAATAAGCCTAAATCACGCCTAAACGAATAGCTTTGATTGCTGCATGGTGCCGATTGGCAGCATCAAACTTAGGCACGATGTTGTTGAAATGATAATTCACAGTCGCAGCTGAAATAACCATTTTGTCGGCGATTTGCTCGGTTGTCAGACCATCGGAAAGCCATTTCAGACACTCTAATTCCCGCGCTGATAATTGAATGTCAGGCGTACGGTCATCGTTCACATCGCCCAGTGACAAAACATGATCATGCAGCTGTAGCCCCAGGACATAAATTAGATGCGGCGCACCTTCCATAACATCCGACAGCTCGCTGTCGCTCCGCGCAACGATTGAAAACAGGCCGAGCTCACCAACTTTTCCAGCAATCGGAACCGAATACCCCGCATTAATGTTAAATTCAAAAGCTTCGTGAAAAATTTTTTTTTCAGTCTTTTTGTATGATTTGATCAAGTCAGTATTGTGCGAGACATACGGCAAGCACGATCGTTTTCCAATAGAAGCAGCTGGATCATAATTGATATTGTTCCAAAAAAATGGGAACTGCACGCGTCGTCCAACAGCAACAATCGGGTCATAATTAACGTAACGTTTGCGCTCGTACCGCGCGCGCCATTCAGCAGGATAGTTTGCGATAAATCGATCTGTTGGGTTGCTCCCCTGTAGCTGCAGATAGGAAAAACAGGGCAACCCATAACGCCCCGCTACACGGCCCAGAACGCCGCAAGTTTCATCAAAATCTTTGACACCAGCAAACGGATTGTCCTGGATATATTTGGCAGAACACCGCTGGTCTCGACAACCGACATACTTTCCCGACATAGCAAATCTCCTACTATGTTTTATTTATGTCAAATGCATAGGGTGTGTCAATATAACGGACAAGTTGGCCCGATGACGGAGGTTAGGCATTTTTCACAATCAGAATTGCCCGCGCCGCATCGACGCTTTTAATCGCATGATTGACATCAGCGGCATATCTGATTGTATCACCGCACGAAATTGTCGCCGTTTCACCATCCGAGCAAACCTCAAGCTGTCCGTCAAGGACGGTCAAATGTTCGATACAGCCTTTTTTGTGTGGAGAACTGTCGAGGTTCGCCCCTGGATCAAACCAAATGTCGTAAACTTCAGTACCACCAACCTGATTCGCGGCGCTCAGGATTCGAATTTCGCATTTCGCGGTCTGATTTCGGATTAGCGGGGTATTATCCACGCGGACAATCTCGCGAATTGAGTTTTCCGGCTTTGCCTCATCGTCCAACAGCGAGGCAAAGTCGACATTGAGTGCACGGGTAAGATTCCACAGACTGGCGACGGTCGGGCTGCTTTCTTCACGCTCAATCTGACTGAGCATTGAGCGCGAAACACCCGATAGCTTGGCGAGCGCATCAAGGCTCAACTCTTTGGCTGCCCGCTCTTCCTTGAGTCGTATGGCTAGTCGCGTCAAGATTTTTGACCTGTCCGTCATGAGCGGTCTTTACCTGTTTGTCGGCCCAGAAATTTTCCAAGGTGTGAGCCATATTTGTCAGCCATACACGAATTAACATATCTATATACACTGGAAAGGCAACAGTTTTGGGGGCGTGCGAGATAGCGCTTCGGCACCAGCCTGGCGGGCTGCTCAATTAAAGCATTTGGGATCGGCAAGACCCGAGCCGCCGTCTGTTGGGGCTTGTCCGCTTGACCTTCCCCAAGCTTGACGTCAGTAGCAGAGGATTTATCGCTTCAAGTCTACTGTTTGGTTTAGGTAGAGACGTGATTGACATCCTTACCGGGCGAATAAATGTCCAAAATGTTCCAGTGACCTGTCGTCGGCGTCGGGTTGTTAATCATCGGGACGTCAAGAACCGTCGGCTTGCCACTTGAGATGGCGGCCTGAAGCGCTGGTAGCAATTGGTCAGCTGTTCCGATCCGCACACCTTCTGCACCGTAAGCACAGGCGATCTGGGCGAATTGCTGCATGTCCCCGCTGAGCTGATCCACTTTTTGCATATTTCCGATTGTTTGCCTGGCCTCGCCGACACCCGCGAAGGCATGATCCAACTGGCCCGCGATGCGCGTCTCTATCCTGGTGAAGGTTGGATTGATTTCGCTGGCATCATTGGACGGGTGCTACCAGTCAACTATTCGATTGAATTGCCCAATCAAAGCCGGCTGGCTGAGTTGGGCTATGAAGAACATGCCCGTCGATGCTTACAGCATGCCAAACGCACGTTTGGCAACCCGGTGGCAAAACGGCGGGCGCCCGATCTGTTCAGCGCTGATAAAAACAAAGGTTATCCATGAAGATTTAGGTAGACGCCAACGTCATTACCATGAAGGCGTTCTGAATTGCCATCGCTGAACCCACCATTGGTTTTGCCATTAACAAGATCAACCAAAGGTGTGACGAATACTCGGCAGAAAGCAGACAATGGAGAACCGCTGTCTTGTACATTGGGCGAAACCCATATGAAATCACGCCCGAATGACTTTATTTGACCAACACTTCAGGTCTATGGACCAAGGACCACTTACCTCAATGAAGAGGTCCCCCCTTTTTTTATTTGAGATATTACTATTACGATTTGCTCAAGTAACCTCTCAAAAGACCTGTGCTACTCATGCCCACTCACCATTTCTAAATACGGGCGTGGTGTTGCCAGCTTCATCAAGGCCATCAATATTCATAGATTTAGAGCCGATCATCCAATCAACGTGGATCATGCTACTGTTCCCGCCACGTTCAACAACCTCATCGTTAGACAACTTGTCTCCATTCTTGAAGCATTTCGAATAGCATTGACCAAGGGCAATATGGCACGCTGCATTTTCATCAAACAGGGTATTATAAAACAGCAGATTGCTCTGCGATATTGGTGAGCCATGCGGGACTAATGCAACTTCGCCCAAGCGTCGCGCACCTTCATCCGTATCTAGAAGTTTCAAAAACACTTCTTCGCCTTTCGATGCACTCGCTTCTATAATCACACCGTCTTTGAACGTAACAGCGATGTCTTCGATTAAAGTGCCCTGGTGCGAGAGTGGTTTAGTAGACTTCACATAACCATTCACTTTTAATGCATGCGGCGTGGTAAATACCTCTTCCGAAGGTATGTTGGGATTACAGGTGACACCATTTCTGGCAATCGAGGCGCCCCCCATCCATTCATGATCATCTGCCAGCCCCACAGTTAGATCGCTACCTTCCCCATAAAAATGGAGCGCGGCGAAGTTTTTACTGTTAAGCCAATCGGTGCGCTCGCGAAGGTTTTCATTATGCATCGCCCAAGCTTTAATCGGATCTGGCGTTGTTACTCTTGATGCTTTGAAGATAGCGTCGGCGAGTGCCATTTGCGCGTCGTCGTTACTCATGTTGGGGAAAACACGCTTTGCCCACTGCATCCCCGGCCAGGCTATAATATTCCAATTGATGTCAAAGCGGGTGATTCTTTCTCCCAAAGGGGATGATGCTTTCGATACAGCTTTGTTTGCGCGACCGACATTCTCTGGATCTTGCTCTGAGAGGAGCATGGGATCTTCCCCGATAACAGCAAGCCTCGCGGTGTTGCGATCAAATGCAGCAGCCATCCCATCAAATAACCATTCAGTCGCTTTTTCAAAGGACTCTTTGGGTGCGTTTTGATATCGCGCCAAAATGACGTCAGGATCAGTGTACAAAGGCGTGACAATTCCAGCCCCTACCCTGTAGGCATGATATGCCAATCGTCGTACCAGTGGAGCCGCCTCTAGAGGTGCCGTGATCAAAAGATCTTGGCCAGGCTGTAATGCAACTCCTGTCTTTATGGAAAGCTCTGCTAGTTTATCCAGCTCAGTACTGTCATCCCAATTAGTCTTTGTCATAGCTGTAGCTCTGCATCGTTTAAAATACCGTGGATAATGCAAGTTTCTTGCGAATGATCAACCGACACAGACAGCGTCAGGAGTGGTCATGCAAATACGGTAAGCCAAGACTTAAGCACTAACATATTGTTGTTATTTGGAAAGTATTGGTTGCGGGGGCCAGATTTGAACTGACGACCTTCAGGTTATGAGCCTGACGAGCTACCGGGCTGCTCCACCCCGCGTCAACCTGGGATAAAACGAGATCACCCCAATTTCAGAACCACCCCACCATTGCAGGCGATGAACCCTGGATTTCGCCGTCGGACAGCAAATCGCAACGAAACAATAGGCTGTCTGAAAAGAATGACAGTGCGAAGAGAAGACAAAAGGACTGGATAGTAGAGTAAGAACCGGCATCGACCTACTCTCCCACAGTTAAGACTGCAGTACCATTGGCGCTAAGGCTTTTCACGGCCGGGTTCGAGATGGAGCCGGGTGGGTCAACCTTGCTATGGACACCGGATGTATAAGGCCAAGCGCGTGGCCGCATACAACCGACGTCGCAAGGGCGACGCCCTTGCTGGCTGGTATTCTGATTCTCTGGTGATGACACTCCAACACTTTCCAAAGCAATCTGGCTCTGGGAAGAGGTGAATTAAGCGCTTATGGGCGATTAGTACTGGTTAGCTTCACGTATTGCTACGCTTCCACACCCAGCCTATCACGTGGTGGTCTTCCACGGCCCTAAGAGAACTGGTTTTGAGGTGGGTTTCCCGCTTAGATGCTTTCAGCGGTTATCCCGTCCGAACTTAGCTACCCTGCGATGCGGCTGGCGCCACAACAGGTACACCAGAGGTTCGTCCATCCCGGTCCTCTCGTACTAGGGACAGATCCTCTCAATTCTCGACACCCACGGCAGATAGGG
>CAXBRM010000079.1:0-8686 GCA_963978305.1 uncultured Rhodospirillales bacterium | reverse complement strand
TTCTGCGCGACGGGTTATCGATGGTGTACTCATACTATGATGTTCAAGCAAAATCAGCGAGTTATGGCACCTTTATGATCCTATCGTTAATGGAAGTCTGCCGGCGCTTAGAACTTCCATACCTATACCTTGGATATTGGGTTGAGGGCAGCCCAAGCATGGACTACAAGAGTCGCTTCCAACCGGCTGAGATTTATTCTGACCAAGGCTGGCAGGCCTTATCAAAGTCATAACAGTCGATCTCTTCAGGCTAATTGTTTTAGCACCTCATTGTTGACAGAAAGATTAATGTTCCAAGCGCTGACCAAACCGAAAACCATGTTCGGTATTATTCTAACGGTTCTCACTCTTTGTGCCCCGACGGCTCTCGCTGCCGAGACGGGTGGCGGTCCACATCTTGATGGCAAAGACCTTAACTTGTTATATGTTGCGCCATTCGTTGGCATGCTGCTGAGCATCGCTGTATTACCCCTGACGCTGCCACATTTTTGGCACGACCATTTCGGTAAAATTAGCATCTTTTGGGCGTTAACTTTTTTTGTCCCATTCACAATTTTTTTTGGCTTTGAGCTTGCGATTTTCGAGCTTTTGCATGTCCTGCTGCTTGAATACTTTCCGTTCATTATTTTCCTCTTCGCTCTTTTTACAATTAGCGGTGGCATTCGACTCAAGGGCAGACTGGTTGGCACGCCAATACTAAACACTGGCATTTTGTTGATTGGCACGATTTTGGCGAGCTTCATGGGCACCACAGGAGCAGCCATGCTGCTGATTCGGCCGCTGTGTCGCGCGATTGACCATCGAAAGCACAAGGTTCACACCATCGTCTTTTTCATTTTCTTGGTCGCCAACATCGGCGGCTCATTAACCCCTATGGGTGATCCTCCACTTTTGATGGGCTTTCTGAAGGGCGTCAGTTTTCTTTGGCCAACCCAAAATATGCTACTGCCGATGCTTCTGGTCATCGTGATTTTGCTTGCTGTCTACTACGGCTTGGATCGCTATTTTCACACTCGAGAAGATGCGATTGAGCCAATGGACAACATTGAGACAGGCCAAGAAGGCGAGCGCCTCGGGGTTGAGGGACTGGTGAATCTGCCTTTACTGTTTGCCGTGCCAGCTGTCATGTTGCTCGGCGCACAATTCGAAAAAGTCCTAGGTGAATTTTTGGTGTATCACGTCCACGTGAAGGGAGCGTTTTTGCTTCGCGACCTCTCGCTTCTTGGGATAGCCGGTTTAAGCCTATGGCTTACGAAAAATGACAGCCGGCAAGCCAACGGCTTCACCTGGTTTCCGATCATCGAAGTCGCTTTGTTATTCTTTGGTATCTTTATGACCATTGTTCCCGCAATTGCGATCTTAAAAGCGGGTAGTGAAGGCGCCCTTGCATTCGTTATCAATACGGTAACCCTGGCGAATGGCGAGCCGAACAACGTTGCCTACTTTTGGATCACTGGTGTGTTGTCAGGCTTTTTAGATAATGCCCCGACCTACATCGTGTTCTTTAATGCAGCAGGCGGCGATCCAGAAGCGTTAATGACAACCTACCGCAAAACCCTCCTTGCCATTAGCGCTGGTGCCGTCTTCATGGGCGCGCTCACCTATATCGGTAATGCACCCAATTTCATGGTCCGGGCCATCGTTGAAGACCGTGGCATCAAAATGCCGAGTTTCTTCGGTTATATGGCCTGGTCGGTCTGTATATTGATCCCTGTTTTTGTCCTGGTAACATTCGTGTTCTTTGTGCTTGACTTCGGTTAAAGGCAATGCGGTGAACGCATAAGCGGCGGCAATCTTTTCGGTTGGCAGCCACGGGCTTATGGGTTACACCGCGCGTCCTGGCGGGCGATTAGCTCAGTTGGTAGAGCGCCTCGTTTACACCGAGGATGTCAGCAGTTCGAGTCTGTTATCGCCCACCATTTTCCACCAATGGATCCTGTTATTGGCTGGATACGCTGTTAATAACGATCCCAGACGTCAAATTTTTCCCATTTTTGGCACGTGACGTCCATCATCATTTCGCCAATATCAACGCCAGAAATAGAACAATAACCAACCAAGCGGTCATAGCTTCTTGATCCCGTTAGTTCGCAGTGCGCCTCTTGCCCCGTGAACCGCGCTAAAAAGCTTTTGGCTTCTTGTCCGCCAACTTCGTCCAATTCCGGGCAATCAAGTGCCGACAGTCGAATGGCAACATTCCCGAGCTCAATTGTATCACCGTCTCGGACATGGGTAATCGCACCAGTCAAGCTTTCATAGCTGCCGTGGTTACAGTGATATCCCTTGTCCGACGCGTGACAGCCCAGATCGTCCACGCTGCCGGGATGACCTGTCGAGATCAAGGGCACTGCAAAAAGTGTCACCGAAAAACCAATTAAAAATCGCATTTGGCTTGTAATACACGGCAAACGTGCAATGCCAATAGATCCTTAATAGTACATCAATAATACTTGGGTATATTTTGAGCGGGGGTTGCCACCGAGATGTCTGTCGAAATCATTCGCTATCGATCTGAATTCCACAGCGATTTGGCCTTGATGCTCCGAGAATATCTCGCGTTCACGGCCATAGCCCTGCGCCAGGCGCCCTGGCACTATGAAGTCGAGATTGACGAAGCTTTAAGTGTGACCCTGGATAACCTAAGCGACTACTCGCCGCCCAAGGGCGAAATCTTTATCGCTGTCGATAATGGAATTGCCGTTGGCACGACAACGATCAAAATGATTCGGGCTGATACCGCGGAGTTGAAACGGATGTATGTCCGTCCTGAATTTCAAGGGCGCAAGATCGGCGAGGCTTTACTCGAAAAGAGCTTAGAAACATCGAAAGATTTTGGGGCGGTACAGATGCTTCTGGATACCCCACCGCCATTCGAACCCGCCCATAAACTTTACAAGAAATTTGGCTTCGAATTTTGTCGAGAATATCCCGAAGTCGGGATTTCCGATGAATTGAAACTTAATTGGTTGTACATGGTAACGACATACGGCGACTAGCCCATGGCTTGCGTCTAAGTTTGTTGCGTGCCCGTCGGGTGGGCGACGCCATCAAAGACAAGCTTGGGCTCTTTCGCGACATCAATGAGTTCTGGGCGATCCGCTAGGTAAGCTTGCATCTCAGCAAGATCCTCCATGTCAGCCAGAAATTCCTCAAGACGCGGAAATTCCTGGATGATGGTTGGGTCAAGCAGCTTCGACAAATCCAAATGATGGTAAGCGGTAAATTCTGCTGCCCTTGGTGTGCCGTCGAAAAAGAACTTGCCATCATGCAAAGCCAAACACCTCGATAGATCGGAAAAACGACTGACGAGCGCTCCCCTCATCGCGTCGCGCTTGGCAATAAAATCATCATCAACCGCAAAATTCACGGTCGGGTTCATCGGCGCAAACAACTCGTGAGCACTTTGCAATATTGCCATGGACTGGGCGGCCCGAACCGGATCAGCAATCGTTAAACCAGCTCGTTGCTCCAGAAACTGTAGTATAGCAACGCTCTGGCAAATCTGCTCCTGACCATCGACTTCCAGCATTGGGAGTTGCTTGAAGGCGATCGTCGGCTTTACATTCGGCCATACATCACCGAAATGATCCCACGACATGACGTATTGATAATCAATCCCATAACAGCGCATCAACATTTGTGGCGCTTCAGCCAGGGCTCTCATTTTGAAATATACGAGCTTTAAAGACATTGGTTCGGCCTTTCAATCTGCTGACAGAGCCAGTGCATCAAGCGTGCCGCCCCATCGCCATGACTAATATTTTTTAGTATCACTAAAACCACAAACAATCCAAGGCCGTTGGAGCCTTTTCTAATTGTTTTATATCTGCGAACAAATAAACGATCGCTCAACTGGTCGAACAAACATGAATTTATGTAATTAACATTACATAAATTCATGTTTAAGCACAGTCGTTCCAGACCAATTGTAACCATAAGGAGAAATTTTATGTTGGGAAATAACATTGGCTCGCTAACCTGCCAAACGACACCGAGAGTGATGCCGGCGAAAAATGGCATGCCCTGTCTTGAAACCACAGCTGTGGGCAGCGGCACGCTGGCGGGTCAGCAAGTTCAAGTCATGGCCACCTTTTCAGCAACAGCACAGCCTGATGGCTCTTGGTATGGCGAATGCCCAGAAGCCGGGGTGGTGATGTCGGCATCAGGCATGGCCACTTACCGCGCTTCTGCCGCTGGCCACACCACAGCGGAAGGTGGCTTCAGCATGCGCGGCGTCGTCTATTTTTCAAGCCAAGACACCGCGATGTCAGTGCTTAATGGTAAAGCCTGCGTGTTCACGTGGGAAGTCGATGCTGCAGGCACCGCACAATGGGAAATTTGGGAAATCAATTAAGTTTTGCCCAAATTATTCTTTTTACCGCTCGAGATTAGAGAAAAAATTACCTCTAAGGCTCGGGCGGCAAGCTTCGATAACAATAGAGCTATCAATATGAAAATCCTATCAAAGATGAACCGCGTATTTTCGAGCTTCGCCATTGCTTTACTGGTAGCACCTATGGCTACTCACGCACAAAACAATCCAATTTCAATCGACGATCTAATCGAGCGTGGCGACGTGAAAATTTTAGCCGCCTCTGATGTATCGCAAGCCTACATCGACATGACCAAGCAATGGCTTGAGATTGGTGCCAACGAATGGTTTTTGAAGGATGGCGATATCGCTGACGACCGCTATTACCCGCTGATCGTTACCATGGTTCATCGCGATGTTGAGGCAGCAGCAGAAGTTACCGAAGCCCTATGCGATGAAATTCGGGAAAACAACTATTCTCAATGGCTGTGCCGAAACCACTTTGCCGGCGATGAGCATGGTAATCCACTTGTCGACGGCGTCGCCTCGATTAGTTCGTATCGCGGTGAGAATGGCTTCCACTTTATGATGATCGGTACCGCCAGCCGATGGAGGCGCGACGATTTCGCTGAAATCATTTTGCACGAACTGTTCCATGTCTACCAACTCTCGCAATTTACAACCAAAGACGGCCGGGAAGCCGACAGATTGATGGGCAAGCGTAGCGGTGATTTTGCAAAGGACGTGCCATGGTGGAGTGAAGGCACGGCAACCCTGATGGCACGGACGACTTATGCCGAACATGCCAATAAGCCCAACAATTACGTGCGCAATCTGATGGCGTGCCAACTTGGTGATTGCCGTGGTCGCAGCAGCCCAATGATCCGCGATTATTTCCGAGGGGGCCAAAAGCTCTACAACATCGGCTGGGAAGACAACTCCCACATGGGCTATCAACTCGGCGCCTTGTTTGCTGCTTACTTGATCAACGATGTTGGTGTGGACAAGGTTTTTGAGTTCTATCAAAGCGTCGACAGGTTGGGCTTCGATACCGCTTTTGAGGCAACGTTTGGCAAGCCGCACCGTGACTACATCGATGAATTCGAGACCTACATTCAGAGCAACCGTATCAATAGCATCGTGCGAGAGCTTTTCTGACGCTGTTATCGATCAGTATCAATCAGCTCTACACGGCCTTGAGAGTCGATCCAGACTGTTCAGCGGCGGCCATAGTATAAGCCCACGGCGTGCTCAGCCTCGGCAAAAAATAGCCAGCGCGAACAGAGTGTCCCGAGGCTGAAGCTGATCAACGCGCTGAGTGTCAACCACCAGTGCGAAGTTGTGGCCGCAGCGACCAGCAAAGCCAAGGGCATGAAAATGGTGAACATACGCGATAAGAGAGCGACGCGCTCAGCGTGCTTGCGGCCCAGCTCAAAGACCATTTCGCTGAGCAAATAGTTTTTGCCAGTATGGGGCTTTTCGAACAAGCGCACGGTGCCCAGATGCCCTAGGCCAGTTGCTGTTTCGGGCGTTCCTGCGAGGCTGAGTGGTCGCGCGGCTGCTAGGATGTGCCAAGCAATCTGCCCCCCTACCGCCGCCGCCCAACTGGGGATGGCGAGCCAAACAAGCTGAGAGTTCACCACAGCGGCATAAAGAATCCCGCCGCCAGCATTGGCATACACCAAGAACAGTAATGGCGTGCCGAAATGGTTCCAGCGCGGCACCGTCTTCAACTGAGTATAAATCATGCTGGTCGTAAAGACGGTCGCTATAGCGAGACCAGCGACAATCCACCCCAAAACCGGCAAACTCAATCCCAACAATAAATCGGCCGCGCACCAAGCAGCGTAGAGCGTCAGGCAAGCAACCGCGGCAACCCCTTCTCGGCTCAGCCAGCTGGAACGCCACTGACTGAAGGCCAATAAAAAGCGCTCGGGATGACCAAGATGGCCCAATGAGAAACTGAGGCCCCCTGCTGCCAGCACGCCACCCATAATCGCGAGCAGCCAGCGAAAGAAACCATCGGCTTGATTCCAACCGAACACGCCCAACCAAAACAGAAACCCAAAACCCAAACCACTCAGGGTCGTGAACAAAATGATACTGGGCGCTGGATGCATTGTTTCCTCACTCGGCTATGCGATTGCACTCAAAGCATCGTCAACCAGCTTCCAAAACCCGGTCGCGCTGATGGCTTCCGTCCTCGGTAGCTGGTTCGACACCTGACCTCTGTCAATGTCTGACTTCGGCCTTGGCGGTAAGTATTTGTTGACAGGCTTGGTGCCTTGCTCAGGCATTAAATCAAACCCGCCTCGTTGTGCGACCAACTTAGAAACGTCACTATCGGGATCGCCCAGATCACCAAAATGCCTTGCCCCTGCCGGGCAGGTTCGGACGCATGACGGCACCCGTTCGGCCTCAGGGATATTGTCGTTATAGATCCGATCAACACACAGGGTGCATTTCTTCATCACACCCTCTGCCTGATCCATCTCGCGGGCACCATAAGGGCAGGCCCAAGCGCACAGGCCACAACCAATACAGCGGTCTTCGTTGACCAGCACAATCCCGTCGTCAGCGCGTTTATAACTGGCACCGGTCGGACAGACGGTCACGCACGGGGCATCCTCACAATGCAAACAACTTTTTGGGAAGTGCACAACCTGAGCATGAATTCGGTCAGCCTCGCCACGCGGGTCCCCGCCACAACGCGACGGCGATGGATCGATCTCAAACGTATGAATGCGATTCAGAAACGTACCCAATGGCTCTACGCCATAGGCATCGACATCAGACAACGGCGCGCCATATCCGCCCGTGTTCCATTCTTTGCAAGAAATCACACAAGCATGGCAGCCCACGCAGGTATCAAGATCGATGACGAGCCCGAGTTTTTTTTGTCCTGGTTGAACTGCTGGTAATGAAGTCATTGGCTCCACTCCTCACCAAATCGAATGTCCCGAGGCGCGCCGATGCCCAGTCGTTCTTGCGGCGGAAAATTCGGCTGCGGCTCGCTGCCTGCCGGCGTCTGCGCCTTTTCAATATTGACCCGCAAATCAAACCAGGCCGCCTGGCCAGTAATCGGGTCAGAATTCGACCAGCGCAAGCCATCGCCTTTCGGTGGCAGTAACTCGTGGATCAGGTGGTTAAGCAAAAAACCCTTGGTTGTCTCTGGCGCTTGCTCGTCCAAGTTCCAAGCGCCTTTGCGCTTGCCGATGGCATTCCAAGTCCACAGCGTCTGATCGTTGCTGGCATCTGTTCGTGCGACAGGGACGATAATTTCGCCGTGTCTAGATGTGACGCGCGCCCAATCACCGTCGCACAAACCCTTTTCGTCCATAATACGGCGCGGAACATACAGAGGGTTTTGGCCATGGATTTGACGCAACCAAGCGTTCTGACTGCCCCAGCTATGATACATGGCCGCCGGCCGCTGAGTCAGTGCCGTATACGGGTACTGAGCGAGGTCTTGTTCATCTGCCCCCAGGGCATCATACCAACACGGTAGCGGATCCATGGCCATTTGCAGTCGTGCGCGATGGGTGGTTGGCGCCGGATGGTCGCCATCGCCCTTTGCCGAAATCGCAAATTTGGCGATGGTCTCGCTATAAAGCTCAAACCGAAAATACTGAGGCGCATCAAACAAGCCCAGCTCGACAGCCCAGTCCTGGTAGGCCTGGTTGAACGGCTTATAGTACAAAGCCTCATCAGGCATGTGTGCCATCCAGAAGCCACCCTTTTCAATATAGCGATCCAATTGCCTTGGGTTGGCATCGCCACGGCCATCTTGGTCTTGGTTCTCGCCCCGCCAGCCACTCAAAGGGCCGACCCCCGGGCGTCGCTGGTGATTGACCATGTAGTCGGCATAATCCTGATATTTTGCGTTGCCTTGACCGTCAACAAAAGCCGGTAGTCCCAACTTGGCGCCGAGTTGGCATAGAACTGTCTGGAATCCCCGCACGTCTCGATCGGGTTCGACCACCGGCCAGCGAATCGCATCGCAGGCCGCATCTGGTTCGCTGATCGGGCGGTCAAGCAAACTAATGCAATCATGGCGCTCTAAATAGGTCGTATCTGGCAACACCAGGTCAGCGTAAGCGACCATTTCACTTGCATAGGCATCACTGTAGATGATGCGCGGAATTTTGTAGTCGCCAGTTTCGGGATTTTTGTCCTCCAGCATCTGCATCACACCGCGCGTGTTCATGCTGCTGTTCCAGCTCATGTTCGCCATGTACAAAAACAGGGTATCAATCGGATAGGGATCACCTGCATGGGCGTTGCTGATTACCATGTGCATCAGGCCATGGGCAGAAAGCGGTGCGTCCCAGCTGAACGCTTTGTCGATCCGCTTTGGTGTGCAACCATCCTCAG
>CAXBRM010000078.1:0-8699 GCA_963978305.1 uncultured Rhodospirillales bacterium | reverse complement strand
ATTTCTCGGCCTCTTGGTTCAGATGCGAAAACACACCCGCCGGACCTATGGCTTTGATCCGAACGCCGGGCGCAAGATTGTCTAGCATCCAACGCGTTCCAATGCTGTCGTCTTGCGCTTTAGCCGTGATTGAAATCGACCTCGGTCGCGACGGCGATGACGAGATGGTGTAGGTTCGATGCACCACCCCGCTTGGCGCGGGGATCTCCAGCGTCAGGAACTGCCCCGGCAGAAAGTCAAAGAGCGCACCAGAGGGAGCACGGAACGCGAATGTCGCTGTGTTGGGAACCTCTGGGATGACAGACACGCATTCCAAGAGTTCGTCATCCGACCAGATTGCGGGCATCGGGATTCGTGACATATCGTTCATGCGATCACTCCGCCGCCAAGGTGACCGGGCCCAAGCGCCGTATCATCGCGTTGCAATACCAATCGACAAAGCCCATCACCCCAGTTTCATGCACCGGAGAGTACGGCCCTGGTTCATATACAGGTGAGTTGATGCCCTGCTGGTTGTCTTCGACGACCTGGCGGTCTTCATCATTGGTTGCAATCCACACCTCTGTCAGGCGCTTGAGATCATAATCGACGCCTTCGACCGCGTCCTTGTGCACCAGCCATTTTGTCGTGACCGCCGTCGTGGTGGCCGTCAGCGGCGTGACACGGAATACCAACGAGTGATCAGGCAGAAAATGGTTCCAAGTGGTCGGGTAGTGGTACTTCAGAAGCGTGCCTGCGGTTTCGTCTTTGATATGGCCCAGAATCTTGGCCGCAGCTGCCTTGAGATCCATGGTGAAACTCGTCGCTCCTGGTAGCAGGGGCATCCTTGCCAAACGGTATTGCTTATCTTCCGACATGCAGAATTTGGACGGATAGCCCTGGGCTTCCATCTTGTCGAAATGCGCCTGCAGATGCGGGGGGCTGACGCCTTCTTCGATGCCTGTGATCGTGGGATCATCTGTGAAAGAGCGACACAGACCCGGATGGTTCCCACCGCAATGATAGCATTCCCGGTTGTTCTCCCACACCAGCTTCCAGTTGCCGTTCTCAACGATCGTCGTCTCGTGGGCGACCTTGGCATTGCTGAGGTCGTGCACAGCAAGGTAAGGGGCCGCCACTTCGGCAAAGGCGTCGAAATCGGGCGCAATCTCGGCCAAGCAGATGTACAGCAGCCCACGCAACTCGCGGCAATGCACCGGCTTCAACCCGTGCTGGCTAGCATCAAAATCAGGCCCCATATCCCGCGCCCAAAGAAGTCGACCGTCGAGCTCGTAGGTCCATTGATGATAGGGACATACGATTTTTGGGTTGGTGCCCCTGGCAGATTTGCAAAGCACCGATCCACGGTGTCGACACGCATTATGGAAGGCGCGGATCTCGCCGTCTTGGCCGCGCACAATGATGACGCCAAACGCCCCGACTTGGTGAGTGATGTATGATCCCGGTTTTGGCAGCTCGCAAGTGGGCGCGACGAACAACCAATCCTGGTAAAAGATGGTTTCCATGTCCTGCCGGAAAATATCCGGGCTGGTGTAAAAAGCCTGTTCCAAGGCATAGCCCGGCCTGCGCCGTGCAAGCATTTCGCCGATCGGTGTGATACTCATGTTGCTCTCCAGCCGCGCCCTGCGGCATTCTTGGGCTAGGGGCAATAGCAGGCAACCATCGGAACACAGCAGGTGAGAAGCCGCCCCGAAACAGCGCCCGCACCGCCGCCCGCGGTTTGACGTTTGTGCCAGGCTGGTTTCCGGACTTCGGTCGGGCCGTTCAGGCCTGGAACGCGACACCTTCCCAGAGCTCCTCTGCTCCAGTGGTCTTCGTCGCGCCCTTTCAACACCGTTACCGTTGCGGGGGCAGTGCCGGACTTCCACCAGCTTCCCAATTCTCCGCTCGAAAGCGGCACCTTGCACCAACAACATTACTGAGGGTCTCACGCCTAAAAGATGCTAATTGCGACCAACAAACAGGAAAAAAAGACACTCGCGCCAAGACCGAACATTGCGTTCTATTCGCCGACCCGATCCCGCCCTATGAAATCGGTTGCATAGACCAAATTCCAGCTTTCCAATTTTCGATCGCGCCAAACGCCTTGCAGAGGAGGCAGGATCTCGAGGCTTTCGAAATAGGGTGCGATTTTTTCTGGTGGAGTTCTTTGGGGCAAAATAAGCAGAAAGTCGCGATTTTCGTACGTACTTTCAGGCCAAAGTGTGCTGAAGTGATTTGGACGGTATGCGATATTTAGCGCTGGTACCGGGTGCCCCCGGGGAAGGATTCCCAATCATCACGATCTAGGTAAGCAATTTGCGAGCCTCCTTGGGGTCCAAACCTCGCCACCATTTGTGCAATAATGAGCGGTTTCAGCTTTCTAATGCGTACAAAAGTTGTACACTTTTTGGTCTTCTGACCGCCCTTCAGCGTCTTTCTCGCTTGATTGATCCTACAACGCGTCTGGGATAGCTGTCACAATGGCCGGAAAGAACGTAATGAGAACAATTCCAAGCATCATCAGAAAAAAGAATGGCAGCGCTGAGCGCGCAATTGTCAAAATGTTTTCCCCGGTAAGCCCCTGAATAACAAACAGGTTGAATCCGACAGGCGGGGTAATTTGACTCATTTCAACGACGATGACCAAGTAAATGCCAAACCACAGGGGATCTATGCCAGCTGCGACAACAAGGGGCATAATGATGCTTGTGGTTAAGACGACCACGCTGATGCCATCCAGGAAGCAACCGAGAATGGTAAAGAAAATCGTCAACGCAAATAGCAGAAGATAGGGTGATAACTCCATCGCGCCAATCCATGCGGCAAGGTTCCGTGGAATCCCGGTAAAGCCCATCGCAACAGAGAGAACTGCCGCGCCGATCAGGATGAATGCGATCATGCAAGATGTTTTGGTTGCCGATACCAAGGCATCCATAAACATAGACAGCGTGAGCGTTTTGCTGAAAAAAGCCAACACAAGCGATAGCAGAACACCAACGGCTGCCGCATCCGTGGGCGACGCCAGCCCCCGATAAATTGAGCCAATAACGCCGAAAATAAGCAATGCAACCGGAATCAACGACCCGGTGGCTTTGACTTTTTCCCAAATCGACATCTTAAGCTCTTCGATCGGAAACAGCTGCGGTTGCATCAACGCGCGTACAACAACGTATCCAGCAAACAACAAAACCAACATCGCCCCAGGCAACAGGCCTGCCAAAAACAGTCTGGCAATCGACTGTTCAGTTGCCACGCCATAAACAATCAGAATAATTGATGGTGGTATGAGAAGACCCAGTGTCGCTGAGCCCGCCAATGTGCCCAAGATCAGATCTTTCGGGTACTTGCGCTCGCTCAGCTCTGGAACCGTCATTCGGCCAATAGTCGCGGCAGTCGCGGCACTGGAGCCAGAGACAGCAGCAAAGATCGCGCAGCCCAGCACATTGACGTGCAGTAGTCGACCAGGAATGCGGGTCAGCCAGGGCGACAACCCAGAAAACATATCTTTGCCAAGTCTCGAGCGTAGTAAAATCTCACCCATTAGAATGAAAAGCGGCAATGCCGTCAGAGCCCAAGAGTGACTGTGTCCCCAAAAAGTTGACGCCAAGACGGAACCCGGCGGTGCATTCGAAAATAGGGTGATGGCAACAAGTCCAACAAGACTCAAAGTGACAGCCACCCAAACCCCGCCAGCCAATAAGGTGGTGAGCACAAAAAGCAACAACACGGCGACGAATGGATCAGCCATCGGAGGCATGTCCCTTTTCACCGCGCATCAGGTTCATGATGGCGTCGAAAAGCTCGTCAGCCATAGCGATGGCTAGAACCGCCAGCCCAAGAAACATCATCAATTGCGGTATCCATAGATCGATCTTGACCGAGCCATAGCTCTTGTCGCCAAATTCCCAGCTTTCGTAGATGAGAGCACCAACAAAATAGAGTGCGTAGAGAACAAAACCCAAGCCGATGGCAAAAATCACAACATGCTGAAGGCGCGCATATCTACCCGCCAAGTGTCGCGTAAGCAGGGTAATTTGAATGTGCTGGCTGGCTTTCAGGGTTGGGCCAAGCGCAAAAAAAGATGCCGCCGCCAGCATAAAGCCGGAGATTTCGGCATACGATGGAATACTTGGGGGCAGACCAACAGGCAAAAACCGTGTCGCCGCATTTAAAAACACCTGCGCGGATATTAACAAGCACATGAGCGCGACCAGCGCGCCTGCTGCATACAACGCAACATGGTAAAGACCGTCTAAAAGTCGTCGCATAGGTTTGCGTCTCAAATCAGGTTGTGAAACAGACCTGTTCGCCAAGCAGGATAAGCCCTAACTCGGCGAACAGAACGGGAGAAACCGGCTCGCAGGAGTTAAAGCGAATTCATGATCGCTAACGCCTCCGAAGACGCCGTTGCTTCAAGGTCGGCTTGCATTGTGGCACCGATTTCTTCCAAACCAGCAACCAGTTCAGCACTTGGTTGGTAAACAACAATGCCATTGTCGGCCAAAACTTGAGTCTTGGCTGCTGCCTCAGCCTTTGACATCTCCCACCCGCGCGTTTCGGCTGCCGCTGCGGCTGTCAAAACTGCCGCTTGCGTGTCGTCAGACAATGCGTTGAAGGCGGTTCTATTCACAACAACAATGTTCTTGGGCAACCAAGCATGGATGGGCGTATAGTGGGTTAAGAAATCCCAAGCAGCTGAGTTTGCACCTGTCGATGGTGACGTGATCATGGCTTCAACCTGACCAGTGGCAAAGGCTTGTGGAATGTCTGGCGCTTCAACTTGAACCGGAGCAGCGCCCGCTAGAGATGCAAACTGTTCAAGCGCCGCGTTATAAGCGCGGAAGCGCAGACCCTTGAGGTCATCGACGGTATCGATTTGACCTCTCGTGTACAGGCCTTGTGCTGGCCATGGCACTGAAAACAGCGGTATCAGCCTCTGGTCAGCCAGGAGTTCGGTTACCACTTCGCGCTGCTTTGCCCAGAGCGCCTCGGCATCTTCGTATGATGTCGCCAAAAACGGCTGGCTGTCCAAACCAAAGGCGGCGTTTTCATTGACAATGCGAGACAAAAAGAATTCGCCGGCTTGGACTTGACCTGAGCGGACTGCGTTTTTGATCTCGGCGTGCGGAAACAATGAACCCGCACTGTGAACTATGATTTCAAGTTGGCCGTTCGTTGCTTCACTCACATCTTTCGCAAACTGTCGAATGTTCTGTGTGTGAAACGTGGTGTCGCCGTATGGCGTCGGCATGTCCCAAGACTGTGCCAAAGCTGTGGTCAGCGCAGCAAGCGAAACCGATATGGCTCCAAGCATTTTCTTCATGTCAATCCTCCTAGTCAGAATAGATAGCAACAATGTCGTAAGCCCTTTTTAGCTATTTTGAAATAAATTTTATTGGTTTTTCATGCGATAAGCTGTTTCTTTCTGCTGGCTGTGCGCAAAAAATGGTGTACGTTTCTGGTTTTCAACGTAATTTTTGGCTTCCGTTAGCCCAAAGCACTGCAGCAATTCAGATGCGGCTAATGGCCAAGCATGCCCTTAATCGGCTGAGGCAACGGAAGCAAAAAAGCAAGCCCACTTGTGAAGCAGCCAACATTAGCTTCACCGAGCCTGTTGGGTTCATAATCACGCAATTCCCAGGCCCAATGTCGAAAGGCTCTAATCTGATCACTGAAATCTTCGTACACTGACAGGCGGAAATAATAATCCGATAACCGGCGGCGTAGGTAGACCAGTTCAGGGTGACTGCAAATAGCAAACTTGAACGCAAGCCCTGCGTGGCCACAGCCCAAAGGAACGAAGGGTTCAGTTAATCGACTTTCAAATTTGAGGTCATCAATCCTCTCGCTATGGCGGTATCCGATGCATGCTGTATCATCACCACGCTGTCGCGGTTGATTTAGCCATTCGCGCTGATCAATTTGAACTTCTTCAAATGACGGTAGATCTCGTAAGCCACTTTAGAGGTCCGTTAATTCTTGCTCTTGCTGCATTAGCGCATGAGATGAGCAAATAGCCACCTCATCTGCTGTTATTGCTTTTGAGTAATCAAAGGCGAATGCAGTGGGTGATGCCAAAAAATGTGCAAAAATGCGGATGCAATGACCGCTGCCCATATAAATTCAGGGCGAGCAAGAAGCATTGATACCCTCCAGTACGCCAAGTTCGGATTGACCAAAACTGCCGCTGAAAGTGCCTAAAAAACAGGCAGGTCTCGCACAAGTGAATTCGCGTTTCGACTTTGCTGCCTGGCAGCCTAACATTTGAGCTCAAGATTACCAATTGCTGGGGCTTTGACCATGAATTTGGCAGCACACTTCGAGGCACGTGCGCAAGACTTGCGCATCCCCTTTCCTCTTGTCGATCCCGTCACCGACAAGTTCGACAAGCTCGCAATGGTCATTAAAAATTCTGACAGCAAACAGCTGGTGTTGATGCGTCAGAATGCGCTGGCAGACAAATTGGGCTTTCTGTTGTCAGGCACCGCCCATCAAGTCAAGCATCGCGCTCGCGGCGGAAGCGATGCCACCCAGGTCCAGGCCAGGATGAGTCCGTTGGGGATCTCAGCATTAAGCTCACCGGGGCGCTACATGAGCGAAATTCAGCTCGATGCTGGCGCAGAATGCTGCAGTTTTGACCTCAAAGGGCTGCGTGATTTGTTGTACGCCCACCCGTCATTCGGGGCCAGCTTCATGTCGTTGTTACTCGCGAAGGCCACAAATCTGGTTTGGGCCACGCGTGGTCGAACAAACCCGGCCGAACCGAATGGTCTTGTCGTCGACCCAGGTGTGCGGCACGCAAGTGATTTTAAGGTCGCCAGCCGGGTTGGGCAGACAGCGTTCTTTGCCCCGTTTAATGCTGAAGATTTGGCCAAGCTGTTGAGCTACGCCGAACTCAGATTGTATTCAGCCGATGAGGTCATCTCTGCCGAGGGTATGCCAACAAATGGGATGCAGATCTTGTTCTCGGGACGTATCGTCGCCAGCTTCACGGAACACCGCGATGACAAGCAAAAAAAACATGTGCGGACCATTGTCCGACCCGGCGTGGGGATATCGTGGCACAACGGCTTTTCTGCGTTGCCAGCGCCCTACAGCGTGACAGCCTCACGTGACACCAGCATGCTCACCTTCTCGGCGGAGGCGATCCAGCAGTTGGTTGCCGATGACGCTGTTCTGGCTGCTGCATTTTTTCGGCAGCAACTTTGGCAGATTGGCCGCTACCAGCAAACCTCGGCGGGCTTATCAAAGCTGCAAGTTGAGGATGAGGCCAGTCATCTCGAGGCCCTATTGGCTGACAATGCGTCGCGTTTGCCGGTTGACTCGGTTTTGCATGGCGTGCCCCATAGTCTACGCAACAAATTTACCGTGGGTCATGCGCTTGACCGTGTGTATCGCGCAGTGGTCTCCGGCAATGAAGCGGAGCGCTCGCTGGCAGGCCTGATGATCGATGCGCTTGACCGTGTCGAGCGCGAAAACCGGTTCTTTAACAGCTTGAATGCGGTTTATACGCGTGTTGCCGGCGCGGACCATACCGCAAATCCGGTGACGCTGAGGGAGTTGTCAAACGCAGATTTTTCACGCGCATTTGATCAAGTGCCCCATGCCGTCAAGGGCATGAACAATCTGCCAGCCGATCCAACCAGCATCTTTTTCTACAATCACCTAACCGGGATCGAAGATAACCGATTGGCGAACGGTCATGGCTTTAGCCTTGATAGCCATTTTATCAGTGCAAAAATTCTTAGTCATCGCTATGGCGATGGCGGGCAGAGAATTGTGCGCTCAAGCCGAAATGATGAATTTTATCGCAACGGTTACTATTCTCGTCTGGACAACATTGTGGTGCACAATCGGGAATCTGACCAACTCGTCGAAACTCCGGAACAAAAGGCAGCACGCAAGCACAAATTGTTTTCCGAAGCCCAGCAGACGTTCAACGCTGGTAGGCCGCTCGTCATCGCGCCGGAGGGCACGTCGCAATCGCCTTACAATCTTACCACAACCTCGCCCGGACCGTTCAAACCAGGTGCGTTTCTGATGGCTGGGCGGCTAAAGCCTGAACCTTTACTAGTGCCAATTGCGTTGGCAAACTTTGACTATCCCGTCGCGCACACAACTTATGCTGCGGTGATTAAGCCAGCGTTCAGTATTTTTGATCACGTCAAAGACGTCGACGACCCGGTGGCCCTGCAAACTTTCTTGGACGAATATCGCGAGGTGTTCCGCTCATATGTTGACGAAGCCCGTGAATTGGCCAAGCAGATCCATGACATGCCCCCAAAGGAACGATTGGTCCATGATATCGTCTCCAATGTCGGGCTTGTCAGCCCCATCCAGCAAGAGTTTGAGGCTGACGTGCGCGAACTTGAAGAGCGCATCATCAATCGCCGGATTCACAACCGCGTGGTCCTGTTCGGCAGTTCGACATTTCGACTGTGGGAAAGTGCAAACCAAGATTTAGCACTGACAGATTTGATCAATTTGGGGTTCGGCGGCGCAACCCTCAGTGCGTGCAGGGCCTATTTTCAACGTTTGGTCGTCCCGCATCAGCCCAATACGCTTGTTTTATATGCGGGCGACAACGACATTGGCACAGGTTCCACTGGTGACCAGGTAGCGGCTGAATTTGAGTTGTTTATGGGCGAGGTGGCCGAATACTTGCCCGACGCTCGCGCGTTGGTTGTTGCCATCAAACCGAGCCCATTTCGCAAACA
>CAXBRM010000077.1:0-8759 GCA_963978305.1 uncultured Rhodospirillales bacterium | reverse complement strand
TTGCCGATCCAGGCGCCTTTCTAGATCGTCGATCGCAATAATATTTATTCCCGAGTTCATCGGTACCAACTAAATTTCCATTAAACATCGTCGCAATGCGCGTGACAATTGCAGTCATAATTCAGAACTCCACACCTGTGTTCAGCATCCTCCAGGGACCCCGAGTCGCGATTGGATTAGTTTAGCACAGGCAGAACAGTTGACCATGGGTCTCGCAGCAGGGCCGCATCGCATTGGTTGGTTTGCAAAAAAATTCCCCAGAGAACGAGGCGGGTTTATCCCGCATGCAGAGTAACTTAAAACAAGTTGTGTGGATAAGCTGTGCATCAATGCTGCCATAAAAGCGCATAATTGCAAGCCACTACATCTTGGGGCAATAGTGCCACAATGCGCCAAATTGACACCATATTTAGACCCGAATTATAAATTTTATTGGTGACAACCGACCCTGCTTGTGCTTTTTTGCGGCACGATTGCGGCGGGGATTAACCCGTCTGGTCTATGCAGGCGTTTCGCAAAGCTTTGACAATTTGGTCACCCCGTTGCGTATGAGCCGTCTGCTTTGGAAGACTAGACACGGAAAATCACCAAAACAATAAATTTATATTATGCGCCCTTCTGGCGGGAGTCGAGTCTTCAGCTTGTGCGAGTTTGGGTAAAAAAATAAAAAAGGAATAAACTAATGCGTTTTGAACGTCGGTTCACCAAGTACGCCGCTGGCCAGACCATAAAAGGCAATATTGCTGGAGTGTACAGTGAGATAGATTTTCGGCAGACCAGCTCCGAAATTAAAAATCCCGATGGCTCAATTGTGTTTCAAGCCAAAGACATCACTGTGCCAAGCTCCTGGTCACAGGTCGCTTGTGATGTATTGGCGCAAAAATATTTCCGTAAAGCCGGCGTGCCGGCGGCCTTGAAAAAAGTTGAAGAAACCAGTGTGCCCAGCTGGCTGTGGCGCAGTGAAGCAGATGGAACAGCGTTGAGTGAGTTGCCTGAAGCGCAGCGTTACGGCGGTGAAACGGATGCTAAGCAAGTTTTTGATCGGCTGGCTGGTACTTGGACATACTGGGCATGGAAAGGAGGCTATTTCGACAGTGAGGAAGACGCCGCGACATATTTTGACGAAATGCGCTTTATGCTGGCGAACCAGATGGCCGCACCAAACAGCCCACAATGGTTCAATACCGGCCTGCACTGGGCTTTTGGCATCGATGGCCCGAGCCAAGGGCACTACTATGTTGATTTTAAGACGGGTAAACTGACAAAATCAAAGTCATCTTACGAACACCCACAACCTCACGCCTGCTTCATCCAAGGCGTCAGAGACGATCTCGTCAACGATGGCGGTATTATGGATCTGTGGGTCCGAGAAGCACGCCTGTTCAAGTATGGTTCGGGCACCGGTTCGAACTTTTCAAATCTACGCGGCGCAGGTGAGAAGCTCTCTGGCGGTGGCAAAAGCTCTGGTCTGATGAGCTTTTTGAAAATTGGCGACCGCGCTGCTGGAGCGATAAAATCTGGTGGAACAACGCGCCGTGCCGCCAAAATGGTCACAGTCGATGCCGATCATCCAGACATCGAAGAGTACATCAATTGGAAAGTCCTGGAAGAGCAAAAGGTTGCGGCGTTGGTAACGGGTTCCAAGGCCTGTGCGAAGCACATGAAAGCCGTAATGCAGGCATGCCATTCGCCTGAGAATCAAAGCCTTAATGAGGCCGATCGGTTAGAGCCAAAGAAAAATGTTACGCTGCGCAAAGCGATCCGCACTGCCCGAGCTGCGTTAATCCCGGACAACTATATTTACCGTGTCATTCAGTTTGCCCGCCAGGGCTATAGCGATGTCGAGTTCCCAACTTACAATAGCGATTGGGACAGCGACGCTTACCTGACCGTATCTGGTCAAAACAGCAATAACTCGGTCCGCGTCACCCATGACTTCATTCAGCGGGTGCTCGACGACGGAAATTGGGATCTCATTCGCCGTACCGATGGAAAAGTCGCCAAAACGATTAAGGCGCGTGAACTTTGGGAAGAAATTGGCGCCGCTGCCTGGGAGAGCGCTGATCCGGGCTTGCAATATGATAGTACAATCAACGAATGGCATACCTGTCCGCGATCTGGACGGATCAATGCGTCCAACCCCTGCTCTGAATACATGTTTTTGGACGATACTGCATGCAACCTCGCCTCACTCAACCTGATGCGATTTCGGGATGCTGACGGCGCTTTTGACATCGGCGCCTACAGCCACGCATGCCGCATGTGGACGCTCACGCTTGAAACCTCTGTTTTAATGGCTCAGTTCCCCTCAAAAGAGATCGCAAAATTAAGCTATGAATTCAGAACACTGGGCTTGGGATACGCCAACCTGGGCGGCTTGTTGATGAGCATGGGCCTGAGTTACGACAGCGAAGAAGGCCGCGCCGTCTGTGCAGGCGTTTCAGCATTAATGACCGGAACAAGCTATGCGACTTCAGCAGAAATTGCCTCCGAATTAGGCGCATTTTCGGGTTACAAAGCCAATGCAAGCGACATGCTGCGTGTGATGCGCAATCATCGCTTGGCAGCCAAAGGTGCGGTCGACGGCTATGAGGATTTGGTGATCAAACCCGTACCTGTCCAGGCTGAAGACTGCCCCATACCTGGCTTGGCAGAAGCCGCCGTCGCAAGCTGGGATTTAGCCGTTGAGATGGGCGAAAAGCATGGCTATCGGAATGCACAGGCAACCGTTGTCGCACCAACGGGCACCATCGGATTGGTCATGGACTGCGATACCACTGGCATTGAGCCAGATTTTGCTTTGGTAAAATTCAAGAAGTTGGCCGGCGGCGGTTACTTTAAAATCATTAACCGCACCGCTGAATTAGCGCTGGAAACGCTTGGTTACAGTGCTGAAGAACGAGCAGACATCATCAAATATGCAACCGGCCACGCGAGCTTAAAAGGCGCGCCTCACATCAATGAAATAAGCCTTAAAAGCATCGGGTTTACGCAAGAGAAAATTGATGCAGTGGAGGCAGGACTGAAGTCTGCATTCCAAATCGGGTTCGCTTTCAATCGTTGGACGCTTGGTGACGATTTTTGCAAGGACGTCTTAGGCTTCACCGATGAGCAGCTCAATGACTTCAGTTTTGATGTTCTTAAGAGCCTCGGCTTCTCGGAAAGTCAAATTGCTGAAGCTGGCAACTACGTTTGCGGTGCGATGACACTAGAAGGCGCGCCGCACTTGCGCCAAGAGCACTACCCTGTTTTTGATTGTGCGAACCTATGCGGCGAAAATGGTACCCGGGTCTTGAGCGCTGAGAGCCATATCCGCATGATGGCGGCAAGTCAGCCATTCATCAGCGGCGCAATTTCAAAAACCATCAACATGCCGAATGATGCAACCGTTCAGGATTGTAAAGATGCTTACATGCTCAGCTGGGAGCTTGGTGTTAAAGCAAATGCCTTGTATCGAGATGGTTCAAAGCTTAGCCAACCCCTAAGCGCAGGCAGCTTGGTTGGTGCCGAAATGGATGACGACGAAGCCGAAGAGTTAATTGAAACAATTCAGGCAGCTGCTCCAGCGAAACAAGCAGCCATCGTCAGTGAACGCATCGTTGAAAAGATTATCGAGCGTGGCGCGGAAAAACGCAGCCTGCCGTCACGTCGCAAAGGGTACACGCAAAAAGCAGTCGTTGGTGGTCACAAAGTTTTCCTCCGCACGGGAGAATATGAAGACGGTAGCGTCGGCGAAATTTTTGTTGATATGCACAAAGAGGGTGCTGCGTTCCGAAGCATGATGAACAACTTCGCAATCGCGATTTCAATGGGGCTACAGCATGGCGTACCCCTTGAGGAATTTGTTGAAGCTTTCACGTTTACTCGCTTTGATCCCCAAGGCCGAGTAGAAGGCAATGAAGCCATCAAAATGGCAACCAGTGTCGTGGACTATATCTTCCGGGAACTCGCGATCAGCTACTTGGGGCGTTATGACTTAGCACATGTAGAGCCACAAGATTTGGGTGTCAGTGCGATGAGCCGAGGTGTCGCTGAAAGCTCAGTTCCAGATGGCGATGATGGCAGCAAAGCATTTCGATCCATCGCAAGCTCAGGCTTTGTTCGGAATCAGTTTAATACGGTTCAAAATGTTCTGACCAGTGGTCGAAGTCAAGTCACCAGAGAGGCAACGACAGGTGACGTCATTGAAACAGTGAACGCTAATCGCCACGAGCAAACGGTTGACGCGACGGCAAGCGTCGTGCCTCTCGTGGAAAATACCGAAAATGTGGCTTCAATTTCATCAGTAGGTGCTGCGACCAAATTGGATTTAGCCAACGAAAAAATCATCAAAATGCAGCAAGCTAAAAGCCAAGGTTTTGAGGGAGATGCTTGCTCAAACTGTCAAAACTTTACGCTTGTGCGCAACGGAACCTGTATGAAATGCGTTACGTGCGGTACGACAACCGGGTGCAGTTAAACGGCCGATCATCACAGCAAGCCACAGAAGGTTGACCACGAATACGACATCAAGGCTTCAAATGCCCCGGCATGAAGCCTGCTGTTGGTAAGCATTGTATTTGTTAGGAGCAGACGTTGAAAACCATTGCTGGCATTGCAATTGGCTTGTCGCTAGCTTTTGGCATTGTTTCGGCATCTACGCTTGTTAACGTCATCATCTGGCCATGGCCTGACGGCGTCGATGCAGGGGCACGCGACCTGGCGGCCCGTAGCACGATTGCCGAGCATATAAATACTTTGCCGCTGCTGTCGAAACTTATGACATCGGCGAGTTATGGCATTGCGGCTTTTTTTGCCGGGTTCATAGCCGCTTGGATGGCGGAAAGCCTCTGGATCCCTGGCGCCATTATTGCCACGATTTTGACGACTTTAGCAGTGTTAACAGCCATCCCGCTTCCGGCTATTTTTTGGCTGAATGTCGGGATTTTCATCCCAGCAAGTATGATTGGTGCTTATTTTGGTGTCCGAATGGTGCAGTAAACAATCCTAATTCTCGGTTTCCGGCCGCCAAATCCTGCACTAGCAAAGAAATATTGAGCGAGCGTTCAACTGCGTAGCGCCTGAAGCCAAAATTCCGGCGCCATGCTTCTGCCGACCCCATAACATCAAGGCCGTTACCAACCGGCGTTCAATAAAATGACTGTAGAAACTTAGCTCTGTACCGATTTTGTCGACACGAACGACGCAACAATCGTTGGGTTGATTTTCAACTATCCCATAGATTTGTCCAATGACGGTGTTCGTAACCAGGTCTAGCGCCAAAAATAAGGCATGGTTGGGCTGAGACAACAACAGCTTCATATCTCGTTCAGTAGGCTTGTCTTGAAACACGCCTTCCGCAATGTTCTTAAGCCAATTTTCTGGCATTTGGGTGGCAGACTTTATGATGAGCTGATCCCCACCTGACATGAGCGAGAGATTTCGGCGATCTTCCCGCCGCTCATGCTCAATCAATTGCCGTCGAGCATGGCGATAGCGCTTACGAGCAGGCTTCGTTCGCCGTCGCCGAGCCAACAGCTTGGTACCAAGGTGATTAAACTTTGCTCGCATGTCTCATCGTAACCCGCAGAAACACAGACACCCTCGGCAAGGATCGCGCCAAGGGTGCCAAGAAGAAATCTCTGCTATTAACGCCGGAAAACAAACCTTCTCCGGCAGTTGACATTGTACAGCCCATCCTGGCGAATACCACTCCAGTATATGCTGGCGTTATCCCCGCCTAATGTCAGATCGTCGACGACGAGAATACCGTCACCGCGCCCTGCTGTGAATGGCAGTGCAAAACTATTCCCAGCAGATCCCACTCTTTCAGTCACCTGCCCAAAGTTACGGCGACCGCCGATGGTCAGTCTCACATCACCAGTTGCACGCTCATAGTTAAATGACACATTGCTGCCGCTGCAATTCAATTCCCAACCACGACCCGGGGTTACGGGCTCCGGACTTGGTTCTGGTGTTGGTTCTGGTGTCGGTTCCGGTTCTGAACCTTCGGAGTTGTCACCACCGTCACCCGAGAGTGCGGATGCCAACAGCCCTCCAACCAATAAACCAAAGATCGCAGCACCAACCTGTTCGCCTGTTGTGCTTTGGCTTTGGTTGCCTTCAACAGAGCCGGAGGACGTCACGCCGTCCTCGTTGGACAAATGGCCATTCATGCCCTCAGACTCGGGCACAAGCTCTAAATAATTTGCCGCGGCCCAACCGATATTGCCTTGGTAGATGATCTCATACCAAAGTGTTGAGCCATTGGTGACCTGGTTGCCAGTCCACTCAATACCGGTAGCACTGGCCGGCAAACGACCAATGACGTCAGACTGAAGCGTGGGCCCCGACCGGAAATTCAAGCTGCTGTAGCCGCCCAGATTGGTAACGCGAACGGGGTCAGCTGCCGCTTCCAGAACAAAGGCCATAGTACCAGCAACCACAAAGCCAAAACTTAGCATCGTCTGCATTGTTCGTTTCCTGAGGCTGGTTAGGATCTGGTCCTTCAACTTTTCGTAAGTAATGGGTTCTTTCTGCATTGTATTTGTGATCTTGAGCATCATCTTCTCCACATAAATTAGGTCGTCGCCGACTGGACAAAAGAAAGAGGCTCACCTCCGTCAAAATGCCCTTGGTAGCGTTGGTTGTCGATACGCTTCTATATGCCGTAGACTTGTAACCACAAATTCTCAGGATTGTATGATTTGACTTTCAAAGTATTTCAACATGTTTCAGCCCCTTCTTTGTTGACAATCGTAAAATAGAAATCCTGTTTAAGGGGCAGATTTCTGGGCAAAGCAAACTTGGGAATCATGAATAAAGCGTTGTAACGACACACTTTGAGACAACGGATGACGAAGCCAGGCCTCGCTTTCCTCTGGGTGGTTGGGAAAATTAAGCTGATCAAAGACAAGAAGGCCGTTTGGCACCAACCGCGGGTACAAAAGATCAAGCGCTTGTCGAGTAGGAGCTGAGCGCGTGCTGTCAAGATAAAGTAGGCTCAGCAGAAGGTGTGGATTCTGATCCAAAAACTCTGGTATTGTCTTTTCAGCCGGACCCGGAACAATATGTACTTTTTGCACCTGCCCCAAAGGCCGGTCAGCATCAAAAAGGTCAACTGATTGGTCGAGATAACGTCGCGCACCGACCATTTTACCGTCAACGCCCTCAAAAGTATCAAATCCATAGAGACGCCGTTGGACATTATTGGGCTCCAGAATACTAGAAAAGTGGGCAAAACTCATTAACCCCTGCCCATTTTGAACGCCGATCTCAACGATAGATCCAGGCAGATCAATGATCATTTCAAACAGCTTATGCCGAGTCAGAAAACGCTCAATGGCCACTCTTGGTGCGGTTAACGCAAAGCTTGATGCACGATGCCAAGGTGAGATGGTATCATCAAGAAAATGATCTGCCCGAGACTGGCGCTTCACATAGCCCATGCCTTTACCTTGATCGATTTTATCGATTTCTTTGCTCACGATCTGGCCCCTTTTCAAAGCATCGAGAGAGTGCATTTATTTTGTCTAACCAAACTGGTAAACTCTGCCGATATTCCATTTGGGTTTTTGAAGACAATAAGTCGGGCTGAGTTATACCGAAGATTATCGACCTATACGTCGCTGTTGAACTAATCAAGCAGGCAGCCCTGACATTAGCAGTTTTACTGTTTTTGGCAGCCCTCATTGATCTTTCACAACAACTCAAATTGATAGAGGACAGCGGCGCGTCTTTTCTGGATGCAATCGGTGTTGTTTTCCTTCGCCTGCCGCATATCACAACCGAGATCACTTTTCTTTACATCTTCTTTGGTGCCATGCTTGCCTTCCGAAAGTTAAGCACATCAAACGAAACAACTATCATCAAATCAGTTGGCTACAGCGGCTGGCGTATCATTTTTGTGTCCGCCGCAGCTGCGGGCCTATTGGCTGCTTTAATTGGGCCCATTGTTTCACCGTTCTCCGCTAGTGCTATGCGCGCATCAGCCGCCTGGGAACAGCAGTCTTTCGATCGCGTTAGTTTGAGAAGTATCTTTTCCCAAGCGCCGTCAATTCGTTGGATTTCGGTTGATGCAACCTTAGAAGACAGGGAACAGATTATTTCGTTCCGCCCTACTGAAGTCAGTCTCGACCAGCGACGCATGACCGACGTCCAAATCGACTTTTTTGGGGGCCATGCAAATGATCCTAATGAAGCAAGCAAAGAAAGCTTTAACAGATGGATGCTCGCTGAAACCGTCGACGTTGGTCCAACTGAGACAACTTTGTCTAATGTCATCTCTATTGAACCCAACAAATTTCCAGAAACAATAGAAACCATTTCCCTACCATTTTCGTTGGATTTGCTGGTATTTGGCGAAGCAATTGGTTCGGCCAATTCCCTCGGATTGAGGGCGCTGATGAAAACAAGAAATCTCTTGGTCGATTCAGGCATTCCGGCACCGCTATACGTTGTCCGTGCACAGCAGTTGTTATCATCTCCCGTCCTCGCCGTCGCAGCGGTTCTTTTGGCGTCTTTATTTGCATTACGACCACAACGCCATGGAAATCGTGCTCTATGGATGACGGTTGGGTTTATCATTGGAGCTAATTTATTTTTCGTTTACAGCAGCTTAATGGCACTTGGCGTCAAAAGCGAGTTTTACGCAATCATGACAATTTGGGCGCCTATAATTGCGTTACTGCTCACCTGCATTTGGCTGATCAGTTACCTCGAAGACAGCTAACGACCGGATCCACTTAACAGCGTGATCTTGCCGCGATGGCCAACCACAC
>CAXBRM010000076.1:0-8762 GCA_963978305.1 uncultured Rhodospirillales bacterium | reverse complement strand
GCCGACTACGCACAAACACTCTGGGAGCGCCCTTAACAGGCCAAGATACGCAATGCGATTTTCTAGTTGAGGGCCACCTTTTCACCCGTTGATTGGGCTAATCTCCGCGCAGCCACGCAGAGTTTTGAGCGCGAAATTCTCTGCGCAAAAAGGCAATAGGCCCCGACAATTCGAGCGCCATCCCATTAATCATTTCTTTTTCACAAATTATTCATGAATTGACTCTTAAATCGAATCATGAATGAATTCTTAGGGTTAGCTAGCGTACTATTAATCTCATTTGTGCAGGAGAACTAACGATGCAACTAAATGAAAAGAGCGTATCGGAGCGAAATATCATCATCCAAAGGACTAGTCAGGGTAGCCCCTGTCCTTGCACCAGTTTAGCTGGGAAAGAAGAGCAAAAACCGGAGCTGCTGGCCCGCAGGCATAAAGGTTATTTCGATTTTTCGTATGCGTTCCGAGCCTACTAAGTTCATCTGAAAGGTGACGCACCTTCACCGTTACCTACGGTGAAGGTGCGTGGTCCGTTTCCAAATGCCTTTACTGCAAGCAAAGAGTTTCCAAATGCCTTTACTGCAAGCAAAGAAAAGTCTTTCAAAGTTGTTCGGCGGAAGCCCGATTTTTCTGTTTGATAAACAAGAGCTGTTGGGCTTGGCGAAACAGGTCGGCGTGGAAGCAGTTCACATCGACACAATTGGCGCTGACTGCCTATCGTCTCACGACGGTTTGATTTTTGTGTTTTCAAATAGAAACCTTAATGATGAGCAAGCTCTGCTGAGTTATTTAAGCAAAGGCTCCGTTCTGCAATTCCCGCTACACGCGTTTAATGGAAATCTCAAAAACTGTCTTTATACGTTGAACATGTGCAAAAATTTTGATGTTGAGAACGCAGTCAAACTCAATAATCAAGTAGTATCAGTGTTAGCCTCCAAATCTGCCCGTTTCGATTTCTTAAGTCCGAGAAATGGTTTGAAGATAGACCTTAACGACAATATCAAAATTATGGAAGTTGCGACAAACTCCATGCTTGGATCTGATGAAGACCTAGCATTTTCGGCATTTTCCGAAGTAGCACTCATCCCTTTTGAGACGACAGGCACAAATTTAACACCAGAAAAGCTGGGCTATAAAATAGAAGGGAGTCTTGCGATCGACGGAACCCTTTGCGCCGTACACCGTGGCGCACCCACCAAAGTCGTAGACCAAAATCGGGTTGTTGAAGACTTTTTTTGTTGTTTACATAAGTTAAACGAGTTTCCAATGAGGGCTGAAATTAAAAATTCCAAATTGTCGGCATTATTCACTCGATCAGGTACAGACCTATCTGCCATGTTAATCGCCGGCGACGCCCCAATTTTCAACGGTACAATTTTAGAGCTTGCGGTCGGTACTAACGCTAGCATGAACGGTAACACGATTGATTGGTCCTTTAATTCGCCTGTTAACGAGTCTGCGTTGGGATTCCATATCGCAATAGGCGATGGCATTCGCTGTCCACATATCGACCTAATCTCGATAGACCCAGTCGGCGTCCGTAATTTGCTTCGAGGGATCGAATATGATTAGGGTGATGAACGCAAAGGTTGTTTTAAGAACCAAACACAGAACATTTCATTTTGAGATACCCAGCCTAACTGTAGACGATGGCGAAGTGTGCACACTGACGGGGTTAAATGGGACAGGGAAAACCAGCGTCCTACGTCTGATCAGTGGCGCGATTTCGTCGGAAACTGGCCAAGTATCAGTCAGCCCTTCAATGCTTGCTGTCACTGACATTGATAGGCAGCTTCATCATAGGCTGAACGCAGTCGACAACTTCCATCGTTTGTCTGCCATATTTGGTTTACCCTGGCTCGCCGATAGCAAAATTAAAGTTTCTCTTGACCAAGTGGGTTTAAGGGGGCTGGGCAAACAACGCATTGGTTCTTTTTCTAAGGGGCAAAAGGTCAGGGTGATCTTAGCATTGATTATGGCCCACAGACCGAAAGCAATTATTCTGGATGAACCAACCAATGGTCTGGATCATGAAGGACGATCAATTTTCTATTCAATTGTCAGCGAGTGTAGAGAAGATGGCGCGTCAATCATCATCAGCACGCATGACGTCGACCTTATTCGTGAAATTAGCAGCAAATCATATGTGATGATCAATGATCAAGGACATCACAAATGTCATATCGCTGAGAGCGCTCCAGAACTGCAGTTTAAAATTGAGCTGAAATCCGGCGACACAGTTTACTGCTCTCAACGTAATGTTGTTACTTATTTGCACGAAAATTCTGCGAATATCGTCGAAATTACAGCAAATGGACTCATGTAAATGAAACAGACGCTATACTCCGCTTATTCGATTTCGAGGAACTTTTTCGCTCTGTTGTCCTCCTATCCGCTTGCGATAGTGTCATCCGTGATAATGATGATACTCATTTTTTCCGGGTTATATTTCACTGGTATCGGGATCGATGGGAATATCGAAACAGACAACATTGAAGGCTTCATAATCAAGTTTGTGATTTGGTCCTCGATCACCGTAGCTCTTTCAAGCATTTCCGGATTTATCGAGGATGGTACGTCCACCGGATCAATTGAGATCATTTGGACTCGAAATTGCCCGACAACATTCTACCTATTTCTATCTTCATTGTCCCCGATGTTATTGTCAATAATCTCATCGCTCGTCATCGCGTTCATCCTGAACGTGGTGTTTGGTGACCGATATAACCTCAGCATTTTTCAAGTTGCCTCAATATTTTTCGCGGTCTCTTCAGCAGTGGGCGTTGGACTGCTAATCGGTGGTCTCACAATAATATTTAAGGCCATAGGTCCAGTGGTGAACATCGCCCAATTCTTATTGTTACCCGTGATTATGAATGCTAGCCGCGATTACGCCGTAGCAGAGCTATTTGTTCCTGGCTTCGCAGCCGTAAATTTCGGAATTCTGCCAACGAGCAATGCGGTCCTATTCTCGTTAATAAATTGCGGGGTCTGGCTTCTTATCGGAACCGTAGCAATCAAGGTTGCGGTCAGGTTTTCCAAACGCAATGGTTTGGTTTATCAGTATTAGGCGTTGTGATGCGAGACATCTCTGAATTCCTTAAGAACCTGTACGGCGGGAAAGAGTGCAGCTTGTTGGCTCAACAAGACGAAACCAAAAACTGGCTTTTGGTTTGGAAAGTGGAGGACTTGATTGAGTACTCTCGTAGCATCGAAACTAAGTGGGTGACACTTGATAAGCTGAACCCAAAATTGATCAGTTGGTTTGGTGAAGATTGCGAAAATACATCGCTCGCTGAATTGGTAGATCACTTTCGACGAGTTGAAAGCGCAAATACAAATTATCCCATTCTTATGAGGGAAAATTTTACAATTCTCGATGGCTCTCACAGGTATATAAAAGCGTTGATGCAAGGTGCTGATACAATTCCTGCCAAGATTCTAACAACCATGCCGGCGCCTGATAAACGCATTCCGATCAGCGCCAGTAATAGGACATCGCTACTTCATTAGGCTAGCGTGTTTTGATGGGCAATTGATGACGGAAAAGTAACGCTTAGCGACGCACCACGATGGGGCGTTACCATCAATCCACAATGGTTAGAAAAAGCCGACTACGCACAAACACTCTGGGAGCGCCCTTAACAGGCCAAGATACGCAATGTGATTTCCAGTTGAGCGCCATCAAGCTGATCAATTCATCCACTGAAAACGACCATTAGAGGCGGTGAGCACGTGATTTAAATGTACAAAGCTCACCATGCAGCATGTCACTGTTATGCCTGCCTTAATTCAGGGCGCCGCTGAAACGTGGTAGGCCCGGCAGGATTCGAACCTGCGACAACTCGGTTATGAGCCGAGGGTTCTAACCACTGAACTACAGGCCCCCACCAGGTTGAGATAGCGATTAACATGCGCTATCGCAACTGCAAACCTATTGATCTTCTGCGGGTTGGACGATCAAGGTCGCGCTTTGGACATCAATAATCTTCAGCACAGCGCCATCCTGAGGATCAGCGCCGCCCCACTTGGCACGCCATGCGGTGTCGCCGACACGCACCGTGCCAAGACCCGGTGACTTAACCCTGACCAAAACCGCCTTTGCTCCAATTAAGAGACTTGCGCGATCATTAAGCTCTTGAGCTTGCTGACCATCGTGAGTGCGTGAAAGTCGCCGCCCCAATAGGATGCCTGCGACTACCAACACGATGAAAATCACGCCAGCAAGCCAGATCGAGAAGCCAGGCATCACCCAAAAAATCGCCGCGATAACCAAGGCCGACGCCCCGACGAAGAGGAGATAAATGCCCGGAACCAAAATTTCGGCTCCCATTAAGATCAAGCCCAACAGGCCCCAGACCCATGGTGCACTGAGTAATTCACGCATTTTCTCCGCCTTTCGTGTCGTGATTTTTGCTGTTGACAGCAAGCATGGAGCCTACTGTCACCGAACCGGTAGAATCACTTTGTGCCAAAGGTTTGCTTTGCCAATTCACCAATGCCACCGAGGGCGCCGATCACATTACCTGCTTCCAACGGCATCATGACCAACTTTTGGTTTGGTGCGCTGGCCACTTTTTCCAGCGCTTCGACGTAGCGGTTGGCAACAAAGTAGTTCACGGCTTGGACGTCGCCCGATGCAATTGCCTCCGACACCATGCGGGTAGCTTCGGCTTCCGCCTGCGCCTGACGCTCTCGCGCCTCAGCATCACGGAACGCCGCTTCACGCCGGCCTTCTGCCTCCAGGATTTGTGATTGTTTTTCGCCCTCGGCGCGGAGAATTTCAGACTGCCGTGCGCCCTCAGCCTCCAAAATATCAGCCCGTTTGTCACGTTCAGCTTTCATCTGGCGCGCCATAGCCTCAACCAAGTCAGCTGGCGGCGTGATGTCTTTGATTTCAATCCGGGTGACTTTGACGCCCCATGGGTCGGTCGCTTCATCAACGACACGCATCAAACTTTCATTGATTCGATCGCGCTCGCTCAACACCTCGTCAAGGTCCATGCTGCCCATAACGGTTCGGATATTTGTCATTGTCAGCTGCTCGATTGCTCGGTTCAGGTTGCGTACCCGATATGTGGCGTTCTCAGCATCCATCACTTGATAAAACACCACACCATCGACGCGGACCATTGCGTTGTCTTTGCTGATGATGTCCTGGCTGGGGATGTCCAGTACCTGCTCCATTTTGTTCACTTTGGCGCTGACCTTTTCCACAAAAGGAACCAGCAGGTGCAAGCCTGGCTGCAAGGTTTTGGTGTACTTGCCAAAGCTTTCGACAGTAAATTCAAACCCCTGTGAGACCATCTTGATGGCGGACGACAGAAACCATATCGCAAATACAACGGCAACCGCGACAAAACCTAAACCTACAAATCCATCCATATTTTTCTCCCAACTTAACATGTCGTTTGCATTTTTATTTATATACTGGCCCGTTCGTATTCAAGAACACAGCTGACTACAAAAGGCTGCAGACCGAGCCTCCATTCGCAATTTGCTTAGCTAAATCCTGAATGTTACCGTTCCGCGTCCGGGCAAGGATCGCGGATCTAAATATGAATCGGCCGCTTGTCGACCGCCAGTGCCGCCTCTTTGATCGCTTCGTTTAGGGTCGGATGGCCATGACAGGTGCGGGCTATATCCTCACTTGAACCGCCAAATTCCATCACAGCAGCACATTCGTGCACCAGGGTACCGGCGTCATGCCCAACAATGTGAACCCCAAGCACTCGATCGGTTTTAGCATCCGCCAGCATTTTAACAAAGCCGTCTGTATGACCGACGGCACGTGCCCGGCTGTTGGCAAGAAACGGGAATTTACCAACACGGTAATCCACTGCGTCTGTTTTCAGCTGCTCCTCTGTCAGGCCAACAGACGCCACTTCGGGTGCGGTGTAGACGATGCCAGGGACTAAGTTGTAGTCGACATGTGGCATTTGGCCAGCCATCCGCTCAACCGCAACCACGCCGTCCTCTTCAGCCTTATGGGCAAGCATTGGCCCTTTGATGACGTCGCCAATGGCAAAAATCCCAGCGACCGAGGTTTGGTAACTGTGATCGACCTCAATGAACCCACGTTGGTCGACCACTGCGCCGACAGTTTCTAAGCCAAGGCCCGCTGTATAGGGGCGGCGCCCGACAGCTACCAGCACAACATCAGCCGTCACCTTCTCCGTCTCACCACCGTTGGCTGGCTCAACTGTCATTTCGACTTTGTTTCTTTTCACTGTCGCGGCAGTGACTTTCTGCCCCATCCGGAATTGCATGCCCTGTTTCGCCAGAATTTTTTTGAAGTCTTTACGGATGTCGGTGTCCATGCCAGGCAACAGCATGTCTTGGAATTCGACCACCGTGACGTTTGATCCCAAGCGCATCCAGACGCTGCCAAGTTCCAGTCCAATCACGCCACCGCCGATCACAACCAGTTCCTTCGGCACTTCTGTCAATTCGAGCGCCCCAGTACTACTGACAATGCGCTTTTCGTCGATTTCTATGCCAGAAAGTGGTGTCACCTCCGACCCGGTTGCAATTAAAATTTTGCCTGACTTGATCGTTTCTCCACCATCAACCCGCACTTGGCCGGGCGCCAGGATTTCTGCTTTGCCCTGGATCCAATCTACTTTGTTTTTCTTGAAAAGACCGCGGATACCTGTTGTCAATCCAGCGACGATTTCATCCTTTTTTGCCATCATTTTTGATAAATTAAGACTGACGCTTTTCGTTTCGACGCCCCATGCATCAAGATCCCCATCAAGCTCGGCAAATCTCTCACTGGCGTGCAGCAATGCCTTTGAGGGGATACAACCAACGTTCAGACAGGTGCCCCCAAGCGTCTTGCGCATCTCGACGCAAGCGGTTTTCATACCGAGCTGCGCAGCACGGATGGCCGCGACATAGCCCCCCGGCCCCCCACCAATAACAATTAGATCGTATTCTTTCGCCATCTCTCGCTTTACCCCATGAATTCAAATAATTTTCATGCTTACTTCTATATACATAGCTTATATGGTGCCTCGGTTTTGACCCTCAAGCAAGATCCGGATAGCCTGTGCTCGTGGAAAGTAAAAGACCAAAGCATTTATCTTACTCAAATCAGGTTTCTATCCCATTGTTTCGATCAAAAAACGTCTTCTGACTTGGCGATGAAAATCTAATGTTGACACCGTTTGGGGCGGACGGATACACCGCGCGACACGGTCGGGGTATAGCGCAGTCTGGTAGCGCGTTCGTCTGGGGGACGAGAGGTCGCAGGTTCGAATCCTGCTATCCCGACCATTTTCATTGCTAACGTCGTCGCCCGTGGCCCGTTTAGGATTAGAGATCGAACACCGCTTGTTTATGGACCGCGCTAATCCCGCCATTGATCATGAAAGCTCGGGCAAACAACCGTAACGTCCCAGCCTTTTTCTGCATGCAGCGCAATCGCACCGCCACAGCGCCAAACAAAATCAGCGGCATGAGCACTAATCACCAGGGCTGTTTTTTTCGCATCAGCCATTATGCCCGCTTTATTTTTTTTGCAGCGACGTCTGATGTTCCAATGAACCGACGTCAAACTCAATCGCCTTTTTGTTTGTAATCGCATCCAGGCGATCAAGGTAGTCGAGCAAACGTTCCAACTCTGGTTCATTGAACGAAGACTGGAGCGCGTCGAAGCGCGCCATGACAGGTGCCTCGTGCTGCAACAGGACTTCTTTGCCCAGCGGCGTCAGGTGGGCGATCAGCTGGCGGCGATCCTTTTCATGGGCAACAAGATCAACCCAACCGTTTGACCGCAAGCCAGGCAACACTCGGCTTACAAGTGAGCGGTTGGTGCCAAGCAACTCAGCAATCCCTTGAACGTTTTGGGGTCCTGCTTGAGAGAGGCGCAACATGATGCGGTATTGAACCACGCTAATGTCACTATTGAGCGCCAACAATTGCTGTGTTTGGGTTTGGATCGCATTACTCAGGCGGAACAGGCGATGCACCAAGTTACGCCGCAAACCGCTGCGTTGCTGTGCGATGGTACCGGCACGTTTTCCGTGGGGTAATTGATCCTTCATGAGCCTCATTTGCCATAATTAAGTGACATGTCAAGCAATTCGCTACTGACGGATGGATATCACCCTGACGAAGCCAGTTTAACCGAAAATATATTTTTAAAAACTTTGATTATAGCGAATTTGAACGGACTCGATGCCCGGGTTGCTGACCGAGCCTGGAATGTTGGCATTGCTCTTGTGGCTGATCGACAACAAAATGCTCGAAACCTGGTTTAGATGCCAACCAAGCCCAACCTGGCTGCGGAACTCAACTGGATAACCGAGGCCTTGCTCAAATAAGCCGTTCCGGTATTCGTGATCGAAATCAACCCACAAACCAGGCATAACACTGGTTTCAAAGAAAACAGGGGTATTAAACAAATCCAATTCAAGGCTCGGTCCCAGCCCGGCCCAGGCGCCGTAAGGAGAGATATCACTCCCTGCCCTTAAGCGCACATCGACCCGGTCGATCAAGACCCCGGTCGCCACCTCAACGGATAGATAGGGCAACGGTATACCCGGACGCGAGTCTTGCGACCAACCAGACGTTGCATGATCAACCCCAACACCGACTGAAAAAATAGGATTATCGGTGCGCTGCGCGACAGCAAGGCTCGACAGCAAAGTTAAATGACCAAGAGTTAATAATAGGATCCTAATCATTGCTCCAAGTCAACACCATGAGGAATAATTGCACTCGGCTCTACCGGTAAAACGGCCCCTGCCGCTTGAGTGGTC
>CAXBRM010000075.1:0-8815 GCA_963978305.1 uncultured Rhodospirillales bacterium | reverse complement strand
CTGCGTGCGAAATATAGCTTGTCAGTCCCGCCAGTGAACCCCAGAACAGACCTTGGCTGACAGGCGGGCGAGAAACATCCAAGCGCACCGCGGCAAGGCGACGTTTGAGGGAGTTGAAAAGATAACCGACTGAAATGCCCACCAAGAGCAGTTTGACAAAATCGCCCGATATATAAGCAACGCTGACAAAGCCAACAGCGACACCGACGAAGGCACTAGGCAGCAGAATTTTAAGATTGCGGCTCGAAAATGACCCTCTGTAAAGGTAGATTGCATAGGCGTCGGCGACGAGGTAAAGCGGCAGAAGCAGCCCGGCTGCCGCTGCCGGTGGCATGAAAATCGACATCAACGGGACCGAAAGAATCGAGACCATGGGTACACCGCCCTTCGACAGTCCCATGAGGAAAGCCGACAAACCCGCAACAATCCAGAAAGTCAAAGACATCACCCTGCCACTTTAAGTCATAGCGATCGCTTCGTTCGTGCTCTCAAAAACCTCGCAATCGCATCTGTCATATTTTAACTGATTTTTGTCAGCAGCGCGTCAATGCTGGCTTTCGCATCACCGTAGTACATACGAGTATTGTCGCGATAAAACAGCGCGTTTTCGATACCCGAATATCCCGTGCCTTGGCCACGTTTCGACACAAAAACTTGCTTAGCGTGCCAGCATTCCAGCACCGGCATTCCAGCAATCGGACTATTAGGGTCTTCCTGCGCCGCGGGATTGACAATGTCGTTAGAGCCAATCACGATTGCGACATCTGTATCAGCAAAATCATGGTTTATTTCGTCCATTTCCATGACAATGTCGTAGGGAACCTTGGCCTCGGCCAATAGGACGTTCATATGCCCCGGCAAACGTCCAGCGACTGGGTGGATGGCGAAGCGAACCGACTTTCCTTTTGCACGCAGACGCTTCGTTAATTCAGCAACACTTTGCTGTGCTTGCGCCACTGCCATGCCGTAACCTGGAATAATGATCACACTATCGGCGTCTTCCAGAGCTTGAACCACGCCATCAGCATCGATCGCAATCTGTTCACCTTCGACAGTCATCGCCGAGCCAGTCGATCCACCAAAACCGCCCAATATCACGCTGACAAAGGAGCGATTCATCGCCTTGCACATGATGTAGGACAAAATCGCGCCCGATGAGCCAACCAGCGCACCAACCACAATCAGCAAATCATTGCCCAAACTGAAACCAATCGCGGCAGCGGCCCAACCAGAATAGGAATTCAACATAGACACGACAACTGGCATATCAGCGCCCCCGATGCCCATGATCAAATGGCAACCGATAAAGAGTGACAAAGCCGTCATCAGCGCAAGCATCCAGAGGCCATCACCATTTGGCGCCATGAGATACAGTGCTTGTAGGACAGCCGATGCAATTGCCGCGGCGGCGTTAAGAAAATGCCCCCCAGGTAGCTTACGTGCGGCCGATGGCAGCCAGCCCGCCAATTTGCCAAAGGCAATCACCGATCCCGTAAAGGTGATCGCGCCGATAAAGACACCAAGGAAAACCTCAACCTTCAATATGTTCAATTCAACGACCGTCTTTTGCGATAATTTTTTCACAAAGCCGGTTGCTGCGTTTAAGGCTTCCAAATCACCAGCAGCCCTAAGTGCCGCAATGTCACCAAGCTCAAATTCGGCATTAAAGCCGACAAAAACGGCAGCTAAACCGACCAGAGAATGCATTGCCGCCACTAGCTGGGGCATCTCGGTCATTTGGACCCGGCTAGCAACCAGGTAGCCGATCAAGCCACCGCCTGCGATCAGGCCTATCAAAAGAGGCCATTGGCTTTGGCCAGTACCTGTCAGCGTGGCAAGCAAAGCAAGCGCCATGCCGAAAATGCCATACCAAACCGCTCGTTTGGCACTTTCCTGGTTCGAAAGCCCGCTAAGGCTCAACACAAACAAAATCGCCGCAACAATATAAACGGCTGTCACAAGACCTGCTGGCATTTAACTCTCCTGTTACGACTTTTGGAACATTGCCAGCATGCGTCTGGTGACCAAAAACCCACCAAAAATGTTGATGCTCGCCATCAAAATTGAAACCGCCGCCAAACCGACCACCAGGACCGAGCTTGACCCAATTTGTAACAAAGCGCCCAAAATAATAATCGATGAAATTGCATTGGTTACCGCCATCAAGGGGGTGTGCAGCGCGTGACTAACGTTCCAAATCACCTGAAAACCAACAAACACGGACAAAACAAAGACTGTAAAGTGCTGCATGAAACTTGGTGGTGCGATTAAGCCGACAGCGGCTAACAGCCCTCCGCCAGCCAGCAGCATCGCAACTTGGTTGCGGGTTTGCGCCCGAAACGCCGCCACTTCCTCGGCTCTTTTTTCTTCCGAAGTCTTTTCCGGGACGACTTTCTTGGTTTGGGTTGCAATCGCCTTCACCTTTGGCGGTGGCGGTGGAAATGTGATTTCTCCGTCATAAGTGACGGTCGCGCCGCGGATAACATCATCATCCATATTATGATCGATTTTGCCGTCTTTTGCCGGGGTGAGATCGGCAACCATATGGCGGATGTTCGTGGCATAGAGTGACGACGACTGTGATGCCATTCGACTTGGAAAATCCGTATAGCCGATGATGGTAACGCCGTTGTCAGTGAGAACTTTCTGATCTGCCATTGTCCCTTCGGCATTACCGCCGCGCTCGGCCGCCAAATCGACAACGACCGATCCTGGCTTCATATCGGCAATCATGTCAGCGAGCCAAAGTTTCGGTGCTGGCCGGTTAGGGATCAGCGCTGTTGTAATGACAATATCAATGTCTGGCGCTAATTCACGAAACTTAGCCAGTTGAGCGTTGCGAAATTCTTCTGATTGTACCGCGGCGTAGCCACCAGTTGCCGCACCGTCTTGCTGATCGCTCTCAAAATCAAGATAAACGAACTCAGCGCCCATCGACTCGACTTGTTCAGCGACTTCAGGCCGTACATCAAACGCATAGGTGACAGCGCCTAATGATGTCGAGGTTCCAATCGCTGCCAGACCAGCAACGCCAGCCCCAACGACAAGGACTTTTGCTGGTGGTACCTTGCCTGCTGCTGTTACCTGCCCCGTGAAAAATCGCCCAAAATTGTTGCTCGCTTCGATTACGGCCCGGTAGCCCGCGATATTCGCCATCGAAGAGAGTGCATCCATTTTCTGAGCGCGAGAAATTCGAGGCACCATTTCCATTGCGATCACGCTTGCGCCCTTAGCTTTTGCTAATGCCAGGCCATCCTCATTGCCGTGGGGATCAAAAAACGAAATAAGTGTTTTTGCCGCGGTGAGGTGCTCAAGCTCTTCTTGGCTTGGCTGGCGAACTTTTGTGATGAAATCGCTGTTTGCCCACAAAGCCTCTGCTGTTTCGATGATCTCTACGCCAGCATCACGGTAGGCTTGATCGGAAAATCCGGCCTTAAGGCCAGCACCTTGCTCGATTGCACAGGTGTGACCAAGCTTTTGCAGATCACCCGCTGACGCAGGAGTCATAGCGACCCGGTTCTCACCTTCGACAATCTCTTTTGGGGTTCCGATAAGCATGCATATTCTCCTGATGATGAAGACAATCGGCTCAAGCTCCAACGCTTAGCCAGCTTTACCAATTTTATCACGGAGTGTCAGATAAACCGTGCGTCATATGTCTGCAATAGGCAGTGTCCTCAGGTCAGTTAACCCAAAACTCAGTGATTAGGGGATCCTTTTTGGAAAATGCATTACGAGCCATATGCTTAAGGCTCGAACCACTCTGATGCCAAAGTGAAGATGTCACTTCCTAACGCCGCTTCAGGAATACAAAAATGTCCATTGGTGTCATATCGACCATGCACAATGGACGGTCGATTTATTTGCTTTATCGTATCATGTTCATATTCGTTTCGTCGAACGTTCCGTGCTTCCGGGCGCGCTCGTTGATCATTCACTGGATTATTTGGGCTCCCAATGACTTTTCATTCAGATACCGAACGCCTCCTCCAAGCCGCATCAGCAGTGCATCACAACATTTCTGCTGCTGCGCTAATTGAACATGCAGTGCGGCGCGGGGAGGCTCAATTTACCGATTCGGGTGCCATCGTCGCAATGACAGGCGAGCACACGGGCCGATCGCCGAAAGATCGCTACATTGTTCGAGATTCGTTAACAGACAGCGCCGTTGATTGGGGCGGCTTTAATCAGCCAATTGACAGCGATATTTTCAAAGCCTTTTCAACAAGTTTGATCGACGCGCCTGTCAACGATGAGCTTTTCGTGCAAGACCTATTTGTCGGTGCTGACGACAAAACACGGCTAAAAGTCCGGGTTATCAGTGAGCAAGCCTGGCACAACTTATTCGCGCAAAATGTGTTCATTGTTCCAACTGCCGAGGAAAGGAAAGACTTCGTCCCTGACTGGCTGGTGATCCAACGTCCTGGTATTAAAGCAGACTATGATGCTCTTGGTGTAAGATCAACGACATGCATCATGCTCGATTTTTCGCACCGCATGGTTTGTATTGCCGGTACGGAATACCCTGGCGAGATCAAAAAGAGCATCTTCGGCGTTATGAACTTTATGCTTCCAGCTCATAACATCATGCCGATGCATTGTTCAGCGAATGTTGGCCAGGACGGTTCGACAGCGCTGTTTTTCGGGTTATCAGGTACCGGCAAAACTACCTTGTCCGCAGACCCAAATCGCCCACTGATCGGCGATGACGAGCATGGCTGGGGTCATGAGAATGTATTCAATTTTGAAGGCGGCTGCTACGCCAAAGTCGTCAACTTGGATCCCGACGGCGAACCGGGTATTTGGCAAGCGAGTAATCGGTTTGGGGCAGTGCTTGAAAACGTTATCTTAGACGAGACAACGCGCACGCCGGCCTTTGAAAACACCAGCATTACGGAAAATACACGATCAAGCTATCCTGTTGAGTACATGGATAACGCTTTGCTGGAAGGCATTGGCCCAAAGCCAAAGAACATTATTTTCCTCACCGCCGATGCCTACGGCGTGCTGCCACCGTTGTGCAAATTGACCCCTGCTGAAGCCGTGTTCCATTTCTTGAGTGGCTACACAGCCAAAGTCGCTGGTACTGAGAAAGGGTTGGGTAGCGAGCCACAAGCGACGTTCTCAGCTTGTTTCGGCGCTCCCTTCATGCCACGCCACCCGATGGAATACGCTAAATTGTTGCGTAAGAAAGTCGAAACAGAAAATGTTCAGTGTTGGTTGCTCAATACTGGTTGGACAGGCGGCAAACCTGGTGTTGGCAAGCGCTTTCCATTGAAAGCAACGCGTCAACTGCTTGCCAGCACGCTCAATGGTACCTTGGATCACGCGCCAACCAGAAAGGCAGATATATTTGGCTTCACGGCCGTCACAGATTGTGCCGGTGTTGACGCCTCCCTCATGGACCCCAGAGCCTCATGGGCAGACAAAGACGCCTACGATCGGACGGCTAACGTGCTATGGCAACAGTTCAAAGACAATTTCGAGCGGTTTCTGGATGTTGCTGACGACGATGTGAGGCAGCTGGTGCTGGGTGATTGATCTATGACATGATGCCGCCGGCCAATGACAGCATCATAGCACCCCCTCAAAACAACGTACGGATGTTCAGTTGTACGATTGAAATGTCGTCATCCGGGCTTTGGCTCAATGGAAAGCCAAACAGTACCTGGACCTGACGAAATTCACCAGTGTGTTGTAAAGTCAAGCCAGTTGATGAGCGTATCTTAAAACTATCATCGTAGCGACCCTCCGCCGCATTGTCTGACGGATCAATATCTAAGGCCCAGAGCGAACCAGCGTCAAAATAAAGGCCCGGATCGATTGGAATAATCTCGCGGAATGGCAATTTAAATATTAAATCCGTCTGAAAGCTAACGAACCGATTGCCGCCAAGTGCACGGCTTGCTGTGGTGTCAGCGCGGGTGTATTTGGGGCCAAAACCTGCATATTCAAAACCGCGTATCGCGCCGGGTCCCAGCAGATATCGATCGCCAATTGTCGAAGTCCCTTCCAGCATGACAAGTGCCCCGCCTGACAGACTGCTCGCGAATTCAAAGGCGTCGGACCTATCGGCACTACCAATAGCAATCTGGGCTTGCGTCTTTGAATAAGCGCTCGCCTTACTCGTGAAACCGATTTCTTGCATAACTGCGACCCGAGACAAAGAATGTCGATATGCGATCTCTCCGCCAACTGCCCATCGCACTCGGTCACCCAAATCCTGACTGTAAATATCTGAGGCATTTGATAGCGGTTGAGAGATCTGATCCAACGACAAATTCGTATAGGTTCTCAATCCAACCGACTCGGTTAGGGGTACCGAAATCCAGGGCTCCACAGCCAGGGATCGGAACGACAAATCCAGATGATTCTGCTTCTTTTCCCCAGCGTAGTCGATTTCCAATCCAGCCGCGTAGCTGTGTTCATCCCATTGATCGTTCATATAGCTCAAGGACGCGGCTTGGGTTTGAATTCCTGCTTCTAATTCGAGTTTTATCGAGTGACTATCTCCGGCCAACCGGTTGTTACGGTAAATCAGGCCAAGTAAAGGACCCTGAGAAGAAGAGTAATTGGCAGTGGCTGCCAAACTCCCGATGATGTCCAGACTAAGATTCTCATCTTCAACGAAACTGTTGGCGCTATCGCCACCGTAACTTTGCGCATATACCAGCTGAGCAGCTGGCAAAATCATAGAAACAAGCAGTATGCTGTACTTTGTAAAATGCAATATTCTACTCACTCATAGACCAAGTGCAGGTTACTTAGTACAGTCAAGCGTGATTGCGCACCCTCAAGCCTCGGAAAAAAATGCAGATCTCGAACAAAGCAAAACTGAGACAAGCAATGTTAGACCTCTGTAGCATTGCCGATGGATTTGACAAATCCTGGTCGTTTTCTGCGAAAGGCAAGGAAGAGCGCTTCCTGCTATATTTTGATAGTCCTAAGCGAGCCCAGGAATTAGAAAATATCGCCATTAGTTACGGTTTTCAAGCAGATTGGCTAATTGAATGGCGGGCAGCTGTAAACGACGCCGACGCACTCGGCATAAGTTCTACTGCCAGCTTAGATAGCTTGAGGCTCTACACGCAGTTTTGGGATGCCCAAGTACGCCGAATCAACCAAAACATCTTGTCGCCCTTTCCAATTTACTTTGGCTGGAAGAAGCTCAGTGATCTCTCAATTAGATTGGACAAGTATGTGAGCATGCCCATGGCACCCGCAGAACACTACCTACCCAAAATCCAGAAATTATCTGATGATTTGGGCTTTTCAAAAGAGCGTATGCACGAGCTGGCACGCCGTCTGACGCCTGAACAGATAATATACACAGAAACAGAGAGCAGCTTGAGGACTTCGTGGCTCGCAACAGTCCGGAAGGCCAACGTACCCGATATACTCATTGAAAACTGGCTGCGCTCCGGCAAAAATACCAAGGACATACAGGAAGTCGTCAACCATGCAAGTGATTTTCCACTCCTTCACCTTGCCGCGGGCCACGACAGCAACAAAGGCCATTTCAATTCTATTTACTTTGAAGCCTCGGAGCAAACAGTTGCAGCAATGATTTCAAATTAGCCTGCCACTGAGCAACTTGCCCCTGCTGGTATGGCTAAAGCGGCGTTTGGCACATCTGCAATGACCGTAAAGGTATTGCTCGAAGCATCAATGAAGGCATCCACCGACTTCACGGTACTGGTCACAGTCACATCGACCAGCTCGACATAGATTTCTAATTCGTCGCCCGCAAGAAGCTGGCCATATGCACTATCGAGAAAGACCATTTCCGCCTTTAATGACGACAAATCCAACAACTCAATAAGTGGATCCGAGGTTATCATTTCGCCGACAGACACATTCACCGACGCGACATAACCGTTAAATGGCGATAGGATTTTTGCCCGTGAAATTTCGCCTTCGGCACGAGATATTTCCGCTTCTGCCAACGCCAGTTCGATCCTCAATGCATCGATCTCGTCAACGCTGATGAGGTTGTTTGCTTCTAAAGCTTCGCTGCGCGTCACTCGATCCCGCAGGCCTTCAGCGGTGATCGAAGCGACACGCAAGTCTGTTTGTGCAACCCCGTCGTTCAGCTGAACCAAGAGCTCGTTGCTGTCAACCCAGTCTGCTCTTTCAACTCTGACCTCTCTTACGATACCCGTCCGTTCGGCGCCAATCGCACTGACCTGAGCTGGGGTTAAAAGACAACTAATTGGCGACAAGTTTTCCGCCGCGGCAATAGCAGGCGTCAAACAACAGAAACAAAGTGATAACCAAAGGATCCATTTTTTCATAATAAACTCTCAATGATAACCTAAATGCTGAACCAATTCTTGCTCTCTAAACAACGCGCGGAAACGCATGCCTCTGGCATTTCTATCGCGCTCTGCTTGGATTTGAGCAAGCGCAAAACCGGGCATGACGCGTAAGCTTAACATTAGAGTCCAGAAATACCTAAACACCGAAAATGCCCCTTCTCTCAGCCCGCGATCTTCAAGTGACAAGAGCCGCTGGTAACTTCCCGGATCTCCCTGGCGCCCTGATCGACCAAATAGCTGGCGTTCTAAGCGCGATGAAGCCATGACACTCGCAATTATGACGTGCAAGCCACCATTGTCTCGTACTTTTTCATCGATTTTTATATCTGTCCCCCGACCAGCAAGGTGTGTCGCAACGGTGATATGACCCGCCAAACCAGCCCGGCCGATAATCTCGGCTTCTTGCTGTTCGTGCAACGCATCCAACACATCAACACGACGACCTAGCCCTTCAAAAACAACCCGAAGTCCTTCAGCTTCGATCCCGTCACCCGCAC
>CAXBRM010000074.1:0-8834 GCA_963978305.1 uncultured Rhodospirillales bacterium | reverse complement strand
TTTTGGGCAGCACCGATTGCTGGTCTTATCGTGGGTTTAGTCGCTTTGGCGGGAGCCTGGACAGGGAGCGTGCTGAACCTGCCGGCACTGTCGGCAGTGCTCGCCCTAAGCGTGGCCACATTGATCACGGGAGGACTGCATGAAGACGGCCTCGCTGACCTGGCGGATGCTTGCGGTGGAGCCAACAAGGCAAAACGGCTCGACATTATGAAAGACAGCCGCATCGGTAGCTTTGGGGTTTGCGCGTTGATCCTCTGGTTTTTGGCGGCTTTCATGTGCTTGGAAGCATTAGCAGGGGCGAAAATTCTTATGCCAGTGCTGATATGGACCGCGATCGTATCGCGCGGGTTATTGCCATTGGCCCTTCGGTTGATACCAAGCGGCAGTACAAATGGGATTGCTCGGCAAGCAAAAGGGATCTCGTGGTTAACCGTGGCGTTCGCCATGATTTTCTGCGGCCTCTCAACGGCGATAACGGGGTATTGGCTGGCTCTAATGGTTGTCGTCATCGGGCAGCTGTTTCTTTACTTGCTAGCCTGGCGGCTGATCGGTGGTGCAACAGGTGATGTATTTGGTGCCGCCCAAAAAATCGGAGAACTGGCCGGCTATCTTGCTCTTGTTGGTATGGTGTCACAAGGAACAATCGCGTGACGTCGGATAAATCCTACAGCATCCGCTGGTGGTTGGTGCGCCACGCTCCAGTTATCAATCCAAACGATGTCGCCTATGGCTCAATGGATTTGGATGCAGGCTTTGAGGGGATGGAGTCTCGCATCACCTTTTTGAGACAGATACTCCCAACTGCTGCAAATATTCGCACGAGCGCTTTGGTGCGAAGTCAGCAAACACTCAAGGCCGTCTGGCCAACAGCCAGCGTCAACGCTGACCCCGTTTGGAACGAACAATCGTTAGGCGCCTGGGAGGGACGCCCTAAAGCCCAAATATATGGCCCCGATGGACCCGTTCGAGACTTATTGGATGATCCCTATCATTACCGCCCGCCCAACAGCCCCGATGGCGAAAGAATTGGTGAGGGTTGGCATGATTTGCTTCATAGAGTGGTCCAAGGCCTAACCGCAGCTGAAAGCAACCAGACCAGCCGAGATGAAATTGTCTTTTGTCACGCTGGTACCATCCGCGCCGTCATCGCACACTGCTTAGCGCTTGAGCCGGAACGGGCCTTTGGCTTTGTGGTCGACAACATGTCACTGACCCGCATTGACAGCGTTCACTTTATTGATAGAGGTCAGCCACAACAACGCTGGCGTGTGGCAGGCATCAACTTGGGACCCGCCCGCTAATGCGGTTTTCTAAGCCTCGATCGACGTGGCAGGAAGCATTTCTGCTCCCAAATGGTCGCCGTACCACAATCCATTTTGTTCAAAACGCAAAGGCAAAACGCCTAATTTTGCGGCTAGATCCAAAATCGAGAGAGCCTCGTTTGACCCTGCCCCAAAATGCAGACATCACCAATGCTCGGAACTTCATCAAGCAAAACGCTGCGTGGCTCAGCGCGCAACTGGACAGACCGGCGCAAGCACTCTTTGTCGGCGCTTTATTGCCGTGGGACGGCAAAACGCTGATGATCACCACCAAGAACCATGGCCCAATCGAGATCAGCGGCAACGCACTGTGCGTGCCGGAATCGCGCGACCTGGTTCAGGCGATTAGTCGCTTCATTACCTCCGAAGCAAGGATGGACATGGCGCCACGCGTGGCAAGATTGGTCACGACCCTGAAGTCGGTAGACGCTGGCGACTGGTCCGTTGAAAAAATCCGAATCACCGATACGCGATCACGGTGGGGAAGTTGCAGTTCGCGACGGGTGATTTCACTCAGTAAGCGACTGATGATGGCACCCGAATGGATCAGGGAATATGTCTGTGCCCATGAGGTTGCCCATCTTGCTCATCCCAATCATAGCGAAGAATTTTGGTCCCTGTGCCAAAAACTGACCCCTGCAATCTCACCCAAGACCGCCCGCAATTATCTGAAACGGCACGGGCCAGACTTTTTTGCCGTGGCGCTCGTATAATGAAGATAACAACCCTGATCGGCGATGAACCCCAATCAAGCTGGAAACGGCTTGCCGACCAGTACCAAGCATTCGCGCTAGAGGAAGGGGTAAAAATCTCCATTGATGCCAGAGCACTGCAATGCGCCGTATCAGCGCAAAATCCAGGGTATCAACTGACAAATTTAGAAGGAGTCGGTCTGATCGCTTGGGTTCAACATGCTGATCATGTGCTTGAGATTTTGGACCTTTACATTGAGCCCAAGCACCGTCGACGCGGTCGTGCGCGATTCTCCTTGATGGCCTTGATTGAGCAAACCAAAGCGAGGTCTGCAATTGTCAGCGTCGCAGCAAACAATCGGACTGGATTTGCGTTTTATCACAATCTGGCGTTTCAAAAAGTCGACGCTTCTCTGGTATTTGCCCCAAACAAACCATCGGCGGGCACCAAAAGCTATTATGACGTAGAATGTGACCGGTGGTTGCCAGCAACCTGGCCAAAACTGATTGGCTGTGAAGATGCTTTGCAGGAAGGATTGTCGGATGGGGGTTTGCGGTTTTGGTTTACACACAGGATGCTCCGTGACATCAGCTGGCCAATTCACAAAACAGCTGTCTTGCTACGACACTGTCCGTGACGAAATAATTCTATTGAGCATAGGGGATAAAGTCGCTGGTTGTTGCGTATGATAGGCAAAGGGCAGCAAACCTTGCCACCATAGCTACCAGCTATTGACCGGCTTATGGTACAGTTTGGCCCATGAAAAGACAACCAATTGGCTGATCCACAAATGGACCAGATCGACCTAGAAAATTTGCTGGCGGGCCAGATGGCCGACTGGCGCCAATTCGTGGAGATAAGCGCGCCGGTTATCTTAACCACCGTGCGTCGGATTTTTGCGAGGTATGGGCGGAACGGCTCGCCGGATGAGCACGAAGATATATCGCAGGAGGTATATTTGAAATTATCGCGGAACGACTTTGGACTGCTGCGCAAATTTGATCCGACAAAGGCAAAGCTTTCGACTTATATCGCTGTTGTTGCCCGCTCAACTGCGATCGACTACTTGCGTAAACAACGTCCAGAAGCTGATGATATCGACGCCATAGCGGAAAAAATTGCTATTCCCTTTAACAATTTCGATGGCGGTGGTGACCCTGCAAAAGCACCTGCCGAGACGGGAATTTTAGCAACCTTGAACGCTTTACCGCCAGCGCTATTATCCGAGCGGCAACAAAAGATTCTATCCTTGCTTTTTGACCAAGATCTCGACCCTGAAGACATTGCAGAAAAGTTTGGGGTAGCAACCCAAACAATTCGCAGCGCAAAACACAAAGCAATAACGAAAATTCGGCGCTACCTGCTGGCGGCCGAAGCTGACGAGAGAGTGATATGAGCGACACCAAAAACAACGCCACGCTGGATGAGACAGAACTATGGGACGCCATCGACGCGCTAGACGCGATGGATCTTGAAAAGAGCCTACAAAGCCTGGAAGCACAAGACCCGATGGCACTTGCCAGCGCTATTGACCGGCTCGACAATCCCAACACTGATCCTAGCAGTGATGATGCCTCCGTTCGCACAATCGCCAGTCAATTGACAGGCGTGCTGGATACAAAAAATATCGATATCGATTACGATGACCCGACCCTAATCAGACTCAAAAATCGTGCTTATGGATTGGTTCCACACGTCACTGCGACAGCCAAGTCGCTGGGTTTCAGAGGCTGGTTGACAACAGCTGTCGCGGCACTCAGCTTGGGCGTTGCTGGATTTTCAACCGTAGCAGCCCTCGCCCCATTTTCAGCCAGTTACACAGAGGGCACGGCAAACTATCAACTTTCAGAAAGCTCGCTCTATGGCAGCCAAAGCATTTGGAATTTCGAGAGTATTGAGTGAGGCAAAATAACGTTATGGCACGCTGGACAATCATCATTGCGGTCCTTTCGCTTGGACTTAACATCGGCCTTGCTACCGCCGTCGGGTTGAGCCTTTGGCAGCAATCGACACGCTCAAGGCTTAACGAATTCGCGGCGCTTATTAAACCAGAGGATGACAATCAGAACCCTCACGGGCCACGTCGCGATCCTCCGAATATGCCAGCGCTCGAAAACGCTATTCGGAGCTGTGGTAACGCGCTGAATAGCTATACAGAAATTGCTGAAAATTGTCCAAGATTGACGCCGATTATCGCTGCCTTGCCAAGAACGGATCAGGGGCAACCCCAAATCCCAAAGACAGCAGACGGCGACATCGATATTGGCAAAATCTTGCAGTATGCTCCTGCCAACACGCGAGGGCAACGGCGTCCTCCAAGGCCGAGAAACTTTCAACAACTGCAAAACGATTTAGGGTTAGCACCCGAACAGGCTGGCGCTTTTCGTCGTATTCTTCAGGGCCAAGCCCAAAACCGCCGACAACTCAATCAACAGTTGATTGACAGCAAAAGAGAACTTGAAATCCTGATGCTGCAGGAAGATTTTGACGTCGAGCAGGCACTCGCGCTCTACGTCAAAACACTTGAAACACGCGAGCAAGCATTAGGTGCTCACGCGCAAGCCTTTCTGGCGTTTTATCGCGGCCTTAACAGCGAACAACGAGAAATCATGCGACATTGGGCCAACGGTAATATCCTCGCTTTGCTCGAATAATCCGTCAAAGGCCCGGGATTCTCGGCAACTCACGGCCATTAATTTTCGGTAATCCACCGTCAAAATCCAGTCTGATACCAAACTGTCCGTCCTCGGTGGGTACTGCATAGCCTTGTAGTACAGTTGTTATCACAATCGCCGCTGACAGCAGCGAGACCAATTCGGGCACAGGGGTCGCGACCGCTTGCTGACTGGCCGCAAGCAACGGCAACAGTGATCCCGTTCGTAAATCAAGAACCCCCCGAACAGGCAGGCGGCCGCCATGCCCAAAACTAAAATCTCCGTCCATCTTCACCGACAATAAATCAGAGACGATGCCCGTATTCTGAATCACCAAGCCGAGTGTTGTGAGATCACGGGGTAATGCAGTTTGGAGCTTCGTCAGATTCATCGTGAGCAAAGCTTGGGCAATCTCGCTCAATACCCTCTGCTGCAAGCCAGTGATCGTCACATCAAGTCGCGCCTCTTGTGGCATTAGTGGAAGAATGATGGCGCTTGCCAAAGGCTCAAGACTCTCACGCCCAACAAAGTTGGATAAGGTTACATCTTCGACACCGACGACAAGCCTCAGGTTCGCGCTATCAGCCGAGCCTTCAGCGTCTTCTAAGCTCAAAACGCCACCAACCACACCCAGTGTGCCGTCAACAGACATCGTGGGCACGGCCATCGCCACGTTCCGTGCTTGAGCAGCGAGTGATAAATTCACGCCTTCATGAATCAGGGAATTGTCGTCTGAAAATGTGCCAGCGGTGGCAGCGCCATCCCTGCTCGGCTCACTAAGACCATAGATCAGACCGGCAAGCACATGAGCATCGAGCCCCTTCGCACTCAAAGAGATTGCAAAAGCATCCTTGCTCGAAACACGATTATCAGCGAGCGCAACATCGAAAGCATCGAGCCCCAGCTGAAAGGAAAGGGCTGCCAAACCAGACTCCTGCTGATCAATTGCCATCGTTAAGGATGCTCCCGCAATTGATCCCGTCGCTGGCGGCGAGCGCGTCTGCCAACCAGCACTCTCCAAGGCAATTTCCAAGCGCAACCCATCGAGGCCCAGAGCTCGCGGCCCTTGGAACTCGCCCGTTGTAATCGGTCGCTCAATATCAAGCAGTGATGCCATGATGCGGTTGGCTAACGTTAGAAGTTGGCTTGGATTTACCGTACTGCTCGGGGCCAACAGTTGAAAACGCAATCCACCGGCTATTTCGCTGCCATCCAAAGACCCGTTGTAATCTGCCTCCCAACGCTCAACATAAAAACCCAGACTGGACTGGCTTTCGTCGCTCTTCAATTCAAATCGCAGCTGAGGAACCTGGTATTTGATGCCCTCGCCAACATAGGAAACACTGCCAAGATCCAAATCAAACGATTGGAACCCGCCATGGCCTCGATGCCAAACCCCTGTAAACACTGGCCCCTCACCGCTTGGACCGGTCATCTCCAGGGACACACCAACGTCATTTCCCCATACGCGCGGCAATTGAAAGCTCGGAATATCGATGAGGTTGCCATCCCGAGCGCTCAAATAGACAACGATTTGATCGCTCAGCTGTGGGCCGTCCGGAATTGTCAGGCCGTTGAAGGAGATGTAGGCAGACTGCCCCGCGAGAATATAGTCGGTTTCGACAACATCAAGACCAGAGAATAAAAAAAGCGGGCTTTGCTCGCCAACGATCCCACCAGCCAGTTCGCGGATATCCGTTTCCCGAAGTGTTTGAGCCTTCGCCGTTGTGTCATTGCAGGCAACAACAACCAACAAAGCGAGAACAACTAAGCGACAGCAGCCGAAAAAGCCTGCTCGCCAATTCACAGGACGCAGCCCGTCAGCGCAGCGATTCAGTCTGAACAGTTTGAAATCCAATTCCGCGTATCGCTGCACCTGGCTCAATTAAACCCTCTAAACGTCTAAATTGCTAACATTCAGAGCATTATCTTGGATAAAGTCGCGACGGGGTTCAACGTTGTCGCCCATCAAAGTCGAAAACACCTGATCGGCTTGCTGTACTTGGTCTAACTTGACTTGCAGCAAAGTTCGCGCATTGGGATCAAGCGTCGTTTCCCAAAGCTGCTCAGCATTCATTTCGCCTAAACCTTTGTAGCGGCTAACACTTTGACCCCGGCGCCCGTCGGCCAATATGGGTTGGGCCAAAGACGTCGGTCCTACAACAACATGGCGTTCACCGTTGCGCGACAGGACCGAGCCAGCTTTGCCATCGTCATCACTCGCAAATAAATCGCCAAATAACGCCCAATCAAGAGCTAAGCGCCGCATATCACGACTGGTGAGCATTTCGACGGTCAGGTCGACTTGTTCAGGCAAACCACGGTTGTTGCGTTCAAATCGAGCGGCGCCGCTTTCAAGCAATTTAGCTGTCCACTCGGGCGCTTGATTTGTGAGATCCAAAGCCTGCAGTGCATTGAGTGCTTTAACGGTATCATTGATCATTGACATGGAGGGCTCTTGGCCAATCATGCCCGCAACACCGGCGGCTTCAATAAATGCCTGGCCAATTCTCTGCCGAGCACTGATGTCACTGATCTGGTGCATCACTAAAACCGCCTGGCGAACCATACTGCCAAGATCTTCACCCATACGCTGTTCGCCACCAACCGAAGAAAGAACAGCGCCTTGCAGGCCAGCTGCAAGCAGATAATTGTCCAAAGCCTTTTGGTCTTTGAGATAAGTTTCGCTGCTGCCTTTCTTGACGCGAAACAGCGGTGGTTGTGCGATATACAAGTGCCCACGCTCAATTAATTCATGCATCTGGCGATAAAAGAACGTCAGCAGCAGCGTGCGGATATGGGCGCCATCAACATCGGCGTCGGTCATAATAACAATTTTATGATACCGCAGTTTGTCCGCATTGAACTCTTCGGGGCCAATGCCAGTGCCTAATGCGGCAATCAAGGTACCGATCTCCTGACTGCTAAGCATTTTATCAAACCGGGCCCGCTCCACATTCAAAATTTTCCCGCGTAGCGGCAGAATCGCCTGGAATTTTCGGTCTCGGCCCTGTTTCGCTGTACCACCAGCCGAGTCACCCTCAACAAGGAAGACCTCAGAGAGTGCCGGGTCGCGTTCTTGGCAATCAGCCAGCTTGCCCGAAAGATTAGCAAGCTCAAAAGAACCTTTTTTCCGGGTCAGTTCGCGCGCGCGCCGAGCCGCTTCCCGCGCTGCTGCCGCTTCAACCACTTTGCTCACAATTTTTCTGGCTTCGTTTGGGTGCTCCTCGAACCAGCGACTTAATTCTTCATTCAAAACGTTCTCAACAACCGGACGCACTTCGCTTGAAACGAGTTTGTCCTTGGTCTGCGAGCTAAACTTGGGGTCGGGAACCTTAACTGAGAGAACACACGTCAGTCCTTCGCGCGCATCCTCACCAGTTAGTGTCACTTTCTCTTTTTTTGCGATGCCACTTTCGTTCGCATAGCCATTCACTTGACGCGTTAGAGCGCCTCGAAAACCGGCCAAATGCGTGCCACCGTCTCGCTGAGGAATATTGTTGGTGAAGCACAAAACACTTTCATGGTATGCATCCGTCCACGCCATCGCCAGCTCAACCGTAATGTCATCTTTCTCTGCGCGGATCGTTATCGGTGGATCGACGAGTGCCGATTTCGAGCTGTTTAAAAATTCGACAAAAGCGGATAGACCACCCTCATAGACTAGATCTTCAATACGTTGAGGGTCGGTGCGCTCGTCGGTGATCACGATCCGAACACCACTATTGAGAAAGGCCAACTCACGCAGGCGATTGTGCAGGGTGTCAAAGCTAAACTCAGTTTGGCTAAAGGTCTGTTCAGACGGCATAAAACGTACCTGAGTACCTTTTTTCCCATCCGCGTCACCAACAACCGCTAAGGGCGATTTGGCATTGCCGTCACCAAATTCCATGCTGTGGTGCTTGCCGTCGCGCCAGATGTCGACCTTTAGCCATATCGATAGCGCGTTGACAACCGAAACACCAACCCCGTGCAAACCACCGGAAACTTTGTATGAGTTGCTATCAAATTTACCGCCCGCATGCAGTTGGGTCATGATAACCTCGGCAGCGGACACGCCCTCTTCCTCGTGGATATCAACCGGAAGACCCCGCCCGTTGTCCGAGACAGAAATGCTCTTATCGGCGTTGATCTTGACGCTAACATGGTCCGCATGACCAGCCAA
>CAXBRM010000073.1:0-8929 GCA_963978305.1 uncultured Rhodospirillales bacterium | reverse complement strand
CCGTTCGTTCGTATCGCATCTTGGCCGTTAACAGGAGATCAATAGGCTTTCCACATGCTTTAGGTAGTTCTTGAAAGCCGCTGAGAACTGAACTGGAAAAAATTTTGACGACTGGCGGCCACGTCACCGTGTCTTTTTAAATATTGCGAGCAATTTTTCCACAGTCGCCGATAGGTGCCCACTGTTATCAATCTCAAACACTTTCGCCCGCCCAATATCTAGTTGCGGTGAGTGTGCTAGGCGTTGTTTAATTTCAACTTGGCTTTCTCTACCTCGATCAGCCAGTCGAGTTGCAATCGCATCTTGATCAGCTGTCACATGGATGACTATTACAGGGTCAAAGAGTTGCTCAAATTTGCTGATGAGAGATCGTGATGCATTCAAAATAACATCATATCCTTCGCCAAGAGGTAGAAAATCGGCATGGCGAATACCGTATGAAAGCCCATGGGCTTGCCATGTAATTGCATAGTTTTCAGCGTGAAAAGCTTCTGCAGTAATTGAAATAAAATCTTCGCTTTTATCAGGCGGCCTGGTGATTTCCCGTCGTGGGAAATGAGTTTGGGCGCCGAGTCTGGATTTCAGTTCATTGATGATACTGTCTTTGCCGACCCCACTGGGCCCAACGATCAAGAATAGTCTACCACTCATCCGTCGACCACTTCTCAATAAAAGCCTCTGGCTGCATGGACCGAAAATCAGGCAGGGCTGCGCCGAGCTTATCATGGGGCCAATCCCACCAGGCTAATTCCTCCATGGCCTCTCCGATCCATATTGCAGAAAATCGGGGGCGAATGAGTTTGGCTGGATTACCCGCAACGATGGAGTAGGGAGGAACGTTCTTAGTCACGACAGAACCTGCGCCAACCGCTGAACCCACACCCACGTGGCGACCAGGAAGCACAATTGCACCATGACCGATCCAGACATCGTGGCCGATCTCACAGTGATGGTCTTTTCGCCACTGGAAAAACGCTTCTTCGTCTTCACCCCAGTCGTAGTAACTGGAACGATATTGGAAGTGGTGTTGTGAAGAGCGCCACGTCGGGTGATTGCTCGCGTTAATCCTCACAAGTTTTGCAATCGAAACAAACTTGCCGACTGTGCAATTCATCAGGTCTGAAAAGGCCTCGACATAGGAATAATCACCAAAATGGCAGTCGATAAGTGATACGGATGCGCCAATTTGAGTATACGCACCAAGTTTAGAATTGCTAATTTTTGCGCTACTAGCAATGCTTGGGTCAGTTGTCAGTTTCACTATAATTATCTGAACATGGGCCAAGGAAACACATTTTAGATGGGTAAAAATGACGGAACAATGACAACTGGATTCGGAGCATTTTTTGAGAAAATTTCCATATATATCCCCAGTCAGGGTGCCTAGGGCGAACAACCCATATATACGCAAATGTCTAGTGTTATAGAAATAATGGTCACCTTCTTGTGAAACGCGGCTTAAGGATAGACATATCGTCTATTAAGGTGGGTCGGGAGGCGAAGATAAAAGTTAATTGTCTCCAAATCGTAACATCACGCTAATAATGCGCAACACCGTTCGGTCAACAACAAGGTGAGCCTGATGCTTAAGCTGAATAATGTTACGAAACAATTCGGCACGACGATGGCTGTCGACAAAGTTTCGCTTGAAATTCCTGACGGCCAAATGGTTGGGGTGATTGGGCGATCGGGGGCTGGAAAATCTACTTTGCTAAGACTGATCAATCTTCTTAGTACCTCAACTAGCGGTGAGATTCTCATCGGTCAACGAGATGTCTTAAAGCTGAAGGGGCGCGATAGGCGCGTATGGATGCGCGAGTGCGCCATGATTTTTCAGCAATTCAATCTTGTACCGCGATTGAGCGTTCTGAACAATGTATTGCTCGGAAGATTAAATTATCACAATGCGCTCAGTAGCCTTTTAGGGCTGTGGTCCAACACGGAAAAGATTGAGGCTATCCGTAAGCTTGAGCGGCTAGATATGGTCCACACCGTATTGCAGCGCGCTGACGAGTTGTCGGGGGGGCAACAACAACGCGTCGCGATTGCGCGGGCGCTGATGCAAGACCCGAAAATGATCCTTGCAGATGAACCGATCGCCTCTCTTGACCCACGAAATGCAAAGGTCGTGATGCAAACCTTGCGGGATATCAATCAGCGCGATGGTCTGACCGTGATTTGCAATCTCCATACGCTGGACACAGCACGGGCTTACTGCGATCGGGTGATTGGTATGGCCAAGGGGAAAATTGTCTTTGACGGCACGCCTGCTGATCTGACGATGGAGGCGGCGCAAGGCATCTACGGCGTCGACGGAATGGACGAAGCCCTCGATGAGTCGATCACATCAACGAATATTTCCAATAGTTTTTCTGCGGCAGCTGCGGTTCGCACTGGCGACCAGTCCAGTGACGGTCACTCATTGGCAGCGATGGGTTGAAGCAATGCGGCGGAATCAAAAAAACCCTCAGCACTACCGCAATAGGGCTGAGGGCTCGGGCCTTAAAGCCAGGAGTTTTCCTGGCAAAGGCCCATACCTTCAAACGATCCTTAAGGGAAAAGAATCATGAAAGCACATGTTAAATATAGCACTGTAGTTGTTGGTTTGATAGCCGCTTCTGCTGCTTTGGCACAAGATTACCACATCAATGCAGCTGACTATGGTGTGACCGAATTTAATTTCACCGTTCTCGGCGGTGAAAACGTGGACGACGCAACACGTAAAGCCGAATGTGTTGGTGCTCGCATAGAAGACGCATTGTCGATCCCAGTTAACGTATTCGTAGCAGCAGACTACGCTGGTGTGCTGGAAGGCTTTTTGGGCGGCACGGTCGATATGTCTGAGCTTGGTGCATCTGGTTATGCACGGATCGCGCTAACCGATCCGGATGCTGTTGAGCCAGTGGCTGTAGCCCAGCAATTGGACGGCTCAACCGGTTACTTCTCTGAAATCTTAGTTCGGACAGACTCCGGAATCGATTCCTTCGAAGACCTTGAAGGCCGTTCGTTCTACTTCGGTGATCCAGACTCAACCTCTGGAACCCTGGTCCCAACAGTTTCATTCCAGATGATGGGCATTGATCCTAGCACTTACTTCTCTGAAACTGGGTTTTCAGGTGGCCATGAAGCATCTGTTGTAGGCGTGTTTAACGGTGACTTTGATGCATCGGGCACCTGGATTTCTGGCCAGGGCTCTTTTGAGGATGGTTATACTCGTGGTGGTTTGCGCAAAACAGTCGAGAATGGCCTGGTTGATATTTCTGAGTTGAAGCCGGTATGGCGCTCGGCTGAAATCCCTGAAGGTCCAATCACCGTTCGTCAGGCTTTGCCGGCTGAGGTGAAGAGCGCTGTTCAGGCGGCCTGGTTGAGTTTTGCAGACGAAGATCCAGAGTGCTTGTCTGTATATGCTGGCGAAGTTCTTGGTTATGTTGAAGCTACTCACAGCCGTTACGAGTTCATCATTGAAATGCGTCGCGACGCATTTGGTGGCTAGTTCACACGCGTGAATTCATAAAATTGGTGATGCCGCTTCCTATCACTGGCAACGGCATCACCTAATTTAAACACAGTGACAAAGAAACTGAAATATACGGCGGTATTGTTTGTGCCGAACCAATCAAGCCCGTTCAACAAAAGAAAAAAATGACCACTGAAACCCACACAATTGATAGTGTCACCAAGGCGCTTAAGGCGCAGGAGCGCACAAAACTTGCCTATACAATTTTATCTGGCTTGATTATTGTTATCCTTCTGGTCAGCGGCTTTCAGTTTGCAAGCAACCGCTCTGCTGGCGGTCTGGGCAAAATGTTCGTTGACACCTGGCCCCATGAAATCATTCTCCTGTCGCGCACTTCGGGGCAAGAGATCGATTATCACCAATACATCACCGATGAGTTTGTCGATAAATACTCTGACAGATCAGATTATCCCCAGAGGCTACAAAACCGAGTTGCAGAAGAAACAGGACTTGGCGGCAGAGAGGTGGTTTTACGTCGGGATTGGGGTAGCTTTTACAATCCGTTGAATGTGGCTCGTTACGTGGGCAATGTTCTCGATCAGTTATTGAAATTTTTAACTAGGACTGTTGTCGACGCTATTCATGAACCGGGACGGATCATCTTTTTCCCCGTCTACGGTGCTGGCGATGCTGACGCTGAATCAACAATCTTTGAGGGTACTGGTTACCAGTACTGTCCCTGGGGTCAGAGTTTCGCACAACGCCAGTATGATCTGGATCAGGCAACTAGCCAACTTGAAACCGGAACAAACTTGTCTGAAGGCGCGGCGACAACCGTGTTCACAGCAGGTGACTCGAGTTTACGACAGCGACGTGATGAGCGCCGCTTAGCGACCGCTGCTTTGCCGTGCGCCGGTATAGCCCAGATGATCGCCAATCAACACAAAGCCGCGTGGGTCGTTTACGTTTGGCATGCGTTCCAAACTTTAAATTACGCAATTGTGGCAACGATAATCGGTGGTTCCTTGGGCCTGCTGGTTGCGCTGGTCGCTAGCCGTAATATTACGCAGAACACGTTGTTAAATTTCGCTGCGAGACGCGTCTTGGATATAACGCGCGCATTTCCAGAATTGATAATCGTGTTCGTATTGGCAATAGCGTTCGCGAACGGATCCCTTGTTCCAATTATCGCTGCCGTGGCGTTCCACACGACAGGGGCAACCGGGAAATTATTTGCCGAAGTTGTTGAGAATGTCGATATGAAACCGTTGGAAGGACTCGCGGCGAGTGGGGCTTCGTTTCCACAGCGGATTTACTTCGGGTTAATGCCCCAAGTCATTCCCAATATTTTGAGTTACGTGTCGCTTCGGCTCGAAACAAACGTGCGAACTTCTGCGATCTTGGGATTTGTCGGCGGATCTGGGTTCGGCTTAGATCTTCGGTTGGCTGAAAGCCGCGACAACGGTATTGCTGTTGTCTTTTTACTCCTTTTGCTGGTTGTGATGATTATTATAATCGATCAGATAAGTTTGAAAATCCGATCCCGTATTATTGGCGCCCAGATGGCTGGTTAGGAGCGATAGAAATGGTCAATCAATCTGTTTCAGCCGAAGCATTAATGTCGTCCCATCCTGACGTGTTCGACATGCCATGGTATCGTCGGCATTTAACCTTGGTAGTTCTTGGAGTTGTAACCGGTTACTTCGTGTTTTGCTTTTTCGCAATGGGACTTCATCGGGCGGCTGATGAATTCAGAAAGGAAAACTTCGATAGTGCCATACTCGATTTTTATAGTTACGTCGAAGAACTCAAGGTTAATTTTCGCCAACCTGAGCGGACACGCCTATTTCGAGATTGGTCTGCTTTGGACGGAGAGACAGGCACCATAAATGCGTCGATTCATAATCGCTACGACGTTATTATTAACAATGGGTTAACATTTTCCCTGGATGGTAACATTCTCGCTCAGTTTGGTACTGACGAAGCCGGCGTGTTCCAGGCATTTGTTGAACCCGTGGTGACTGGACCATTCGGTGAAATTGCTGGCCAGAAGTACACCTATAAACCGAGGCTTAAAGCAGACGGCTCTCTTCTGAATGCACAAATCCGGTTCAACAATGGTAGCCTGATAAAGGTGAGCAAAACGAGTGCAACAGTAATTAATCGCCGTTTAGGATGGGAATATTTTTGGTTCGGTGAGGGGCACGAGTTAACCGAAATGACCGGCGATGAATTTTGGTCGTTTATGGGTAGCAATGAAACAAGACCAATCACTAAATTTATTCGGGGAGAAAACGGTCTTTTGGAGCGCCGGACGTTGGAAGTCAGTCCTTTGCGATTTGCGTGGCACAGTTTTCTGGATAACGCTGACTGGAAGCACAAAGATGTTTTTGACAAAGCCCTGCAATCTTTGGCTATGGCCTACTGCGGTGTGGTGATTGCTGCCATATTTGCCGTGCTGTTGGCTTTTCCGGCCGCACAAAACGTGTCTAACAGCGTGGTCAGTTTTCTGTTGAAGCGTTTTTTAGATACGGTTCGCGCGATTGATCATCTATTCTGGGCGCTAATATTTATCCGAGGTGGTTTTGGTCAAGGCATGTTATCAGGGATCAGCGCTTTTGCTGCTGTTGAGACCGGCACCTTGGGGAAATTGATGGCCGAAGCAATCGAAAACGTCGATAACCGCCAACCTGAGGGCGTACGTTCAACCGGGGCAAGTGAAGTGTCTGTGCGTCGATACGGTTTCATCCCGCAGATCCTCCCGGTCTTTGTCAGTCAAGTGCTATATTATTTTGAAGCAAATGTCCGAGGCGCAACGACCATCGGCGCGGTTTGTGGTGCCGGTCTGGGACTGCAAATTCTAAATAATGCGCGAAATGGTACAGATTGGGAAGATATCGCTTACGCCGCTCTGATTATCATCTTCATGGTATTTATTATCGATAGTTTCACAAACTGGTTAAGGGGACAATTAATTGGTATCGGACGCGACAGATAAAGTTTGGCAAAAACGTCTAACCGACACTAACCAAGCAGTGAAGGCAAGTCTGCTATCGTATCGATGACATAATCAGCTCCTGCAGCCTGTAACTTCTCCGTAGTGGTGGTTCGTATTTCGTCAACCTCGTGACGAGACAGGTTTAAGACTTCCTGGTAGGTAAGTCCGACATAATTACTGCTCAGCGCCACACCTACAGTCTGGCAACCGGCTGCAACACCCTCCGCAATACCGGGCGCCGTATCGTCCACTTTGACGACTGCGTGTGGCGGGTACACCCCTAGGTCCACCATACATTGATACATGCCGAGCGGTCCAGGGCGCCCCTCGATAAGATCGTTTGAACAGACACAGTTCAAAGGTTGATAACCCTGAGCGGCTGCAATCGGCAGAATCTTCTCCATAATGCTCCGCGTATAGCCCGTGGTCGATCCGATTTTGATTTTTCGCTGGTCAAGTTTTTTCAACATGGGTAAAGCGCCTGGCACAAGAGCGGCGTGATCGGCAGCAACCGTTTCATTTATTGGAATAAATGCCTCATAGAGATGATTTATGTCCTTTTGTGTAGGCATGTGGCCGTAGCGCGTTTGCCACTTTCGTTTAATGTCGGGACTGTCGAACATTGTCTCGACGTGCGCGCGTTTCGGAAGCCCCATCGGTCGGCGCGCATCGTGCACTGAAACCTCAATGTCGAAAGCGGCAAACACGTCAACAAAGGCTAGGGTTGGGGCAAAACAGCCGAAATCGATCATTGTTCCGGCCCAATCAAAAATGACGGCCTTGATATCGTGAAGCATCGCAATTCATTCTTTCAGCAACAGTTGACTGGCGACAAGAGCAAGCAGGGCCGCCATTAAAATTATGACGACGAAGCCCAACATCGCCGGAAATCCAAATGTCTCTGCAAAGTAAGATAACAAAAATGGGCCAATGGCAACGGCAAGGCCCGACGGCAAAGCGACGACGCCACTTAATGTACCTATGTTATCCTTGCCGAAACTTTCTGCGAGGCTTAGTGGCTTCGAGATGCTCAGAACGCCAATTGCTCCACCATCAAGCAGCACAAAAACCAAACAGGCGCAGATGATGGGAATCACTGACACGGCTAACCAGCTTAGACTGAATAGAACCAAAAATGCAGCAATCATCGAAGCGGCGCAAACATAAGTTGCGCGTATCATTGGGATGCCTGTGGGGGAAAACATCAATGCAATGCGGCCAACCACTTGCATGGGCCCGATTAAACTGGCCAAAACGGTCGCTTGGAGGTTGTTAAGCCCCACCTCGTTGAATAATGGAAAAAGACTGGGCAAAAGACCGAAGTGAGCCAAAACGAGTAACGAAATTCCAACCGTAAATAGCAAGAGCGGAGTGTTGGCTATGGTCGGTGATTGACTTGTTACTGTCGCTTTCGAGTTTTGCGCACTAAGGTCTGGGTGAACCCTTTTTCTCGTCCCATACCAAGCCAAAGGGACCATAATCAAAAGCCCGAAGCCCGCTTGCAAAAATATGCTAAGTTCCCAATTTCCTTGTGCAGCCATCCAGCGATTGAAAGGATAACTAAGCGTGGACGCAAACCCAGCAACCAATGTCACGGCTGTTATGGCCTGTCGAGCTTTGCGACCACGGGTTTGAATCAGATAAGAAAAGCATGTGTCGTAGAGGCTCGCACTCCAGCAAAAGCCCATCAATATCCATGCGGTATAAAACCACCAAATCGACCCAACCCATGCGATTGATGCTAACAACATTGACCCGGCCGCCAAACCCACGGGTAATAGAGTGCCGGCCATGCCCTGATCGATAAATCGCCCAAACAGAGGAGCAGTAAGGGCTTGAGCGGCCAACGCTGCTGTCAAAGCGCCGTTGATCAGTGGCATGCTCCAACCACGTTGCTCACTCCAGCTTTCGCCCAACGCAATAAATGTGTAAAAAAGGATCGCGTAACCAAGAGTTTGGCTGATAGCCAACGCGACAATGGGCAGTGGAAAAGGCATAAATAAATCTATAAAGTCGGGGTAGTCGTCGTATCTGGCCCCTCAAAATGACAGTTCAGTGACGTATCGCTAATCTTGAAAATCCTGTCGTAACATGACAGGGCGGGGCGAGAACACTCGATGAGAGTAACAAAGAAGTCGCTGCCGGCAGCCACATGTTTAAAGCTTCAAACGCCAGAGAGGAACTCGGAATGAGTAACATTTATCGTCATTATCTGAACGGTAAGCCAATCCAGTCTACTGCTGAGCAGTTCAGCAAGGTGTACAATCCTGCGACGGGGCAGGTCATCTCACAGGTTCCAATTGCAACCACATCAGAATTACAAAGTGCCGTAGCCTACGCGAAAGACGCGTTTGTTTCTTGGGCAGAGACTCCAGCAGCGCGCCGAGCTCGGGTGATGTTTAAGCTTCTTGACCTCTTGAATTCAAATATTGATCGGATGGCGGAACTCGTAACACACGAACATGGTAAGACCT
>CAXBRM010000072.1:0-8982 GCA_963978305.1 uncultured Rhodospirillales bacterium | reverse complement strand
CAGTCATCTGGGCAGGTGGCCCCAAAACAGCGAAATTAGCGAACGGTGCGTTATGTGATTTAGCACCAACAATCTTACAATTAGCTGGGATTGAACAGCCGTCCGAGATGACGGGCAGGAGCTTGATCCTTGATTGACCGTCGCTATCAACGTGTCTTGGTCGGCGCAATCATTGCGTTGTTCAGCCTCGGCATTTTGACCAACGCTCAATCCAGCGACACGGGCATGATTGCTGACCATAAGCGATTAATTGATGCTTTGGACATGCTGGCAGAAGACATTAACCGACTGACGGATCGCCTGTTTTTGCTCGACACACAACGCGATGAGCTGAGCGCCAGTCTTCATGTTGAGCGCGATACGGCAGCTGCCAGTTTTATGGCAATTTTGCGCATGTCGATGGGCCATCGACCGCCAGCGCTTTTATCGCCTTCAACAGCCATCAACGACGCACGCGCACGCGCCGTGCTAACAAATTTCGCCCCAGAGCGAACCCTGTCGGAGCAACAAACTCTTGAAGCTTTATCGGCGTTCCGGGCGCTCGAGGCAGAGCGGGAAAATACTTTCAACAACCTGGCGGCGACGGAGGCGCGTTACGACACCTTAAATACCGCCATCTACAAAATTTTAGCGAATGTACCGCTGCACAACCCAATCGAGGGACAAGCAGAACAAACTTACCTGACGGAGGTGGATCGTATCTTGGGGCTCAATCTTGAAGAAGTCGTGTCCATCCAAGCCGCCGATGACAAGATCCCCAGGCCCGCCAGCAATTTGACAGAAAAACCTGCTGAGCTCAGAACCTTTAAGCCGCAGGATGGGCTGATTTGGCCTCTTCAACAACCTCGAATTGTCACAAATTTCAACGATTCACAGGCCAGCATACAGTTTCGCCAAGGTGTCGTCATACAAACGACGCAAGCGTTCGCAACCATTTACGCGCCATTCGACGGTAGAGTTGTGTTTCGGAACCGATTGCCCGGCTATGGTACCATTGTGATCATTGAACACGCAGCAAACGTCGTCAGTATCTTGTCGGGCCATCAGACCAGCCAGGTTATGGTTGGACAATGGCTGTTACAAGGTGACCCAATTGGACAGCTTTCCAGTGATCGGCAGCAAAGTGCGAACCTTTATTGGCAGGTTCGTCATGATGACAACCTTGTCAATCCTGAGCGTTGGATCAACTAATATTGAAACCGGCCTGTTGGGCTGGGCAAAGGTCGGTTAAAGAAAAACGGAGATGAGACACATTATGGCAGAGCTAAAAAAACGTCCCTGGTTGGTTTCAGCTGGCATCGCAGCGATCAGCGCCGGGCTGTTGAGCTTGGTGCTCGCCCCGATGGTCCGTGCTGACAACAAAGACACCGTTCGCCAGTTGAGCCTCTTCGCAAATGCCTTTGATCAAATCTCTAATAATTATGTCGATGAAGTCGATCAAAAAGCACTAATCGAGGCCGCAATTCAGGGCATGCTGCAAAGTCTTGATCCCCACAGCGGCTTTTTCACAGTCGATGCGTTTGAAGACTTTACCGACGAGCTCGAGGGGACGTTTGGTGGTATTGGCATCCAAATAACCATGGAAGACGGTGTCGTGCTTATCATCGCGCCGATTGACGGCACGCCTGGATATGAAGCTGGCCTGAAACCCCAAGACTTAATCACGAACATCAACGGCGAGCCGGTGCGCGGCAAAACACTTGAAGAAGCTGTCAGTTTGATGAGTGGCCCAATTGGAACCGACGTGACGCTTACCGTCCTTCGGCGACGGTCCGATGAGGTGTTTGACGTGACTGTCAAGCGCGGCATCATTCCCGAACAAAGTGTGCGAAGCTTTTTCCTGAATGAAAATATTGGATACATTGATCTGTTCAACTTCACCGAAACAACTCTGGAAAACCTTGAACGGGAATTGAGCCAACTGCACCAGGAAGCTGATGCGCCACTTATCGGTTACGTTTTGGATTTAAGGGGCAATCCAGGGGGTGTTTTGAGCGCGGCAGTCGGGGTGGCTGATGCCTTTTTGGATCGCGGCGAAATTGTGTCGACCCGCGGTAAGACCGGCACGGACAATCGCAGCGTTTTTGCGAAGCCGGGCAAATTGGTTGATGACTTACCGATTGTGGTTCAGATCAACGCGGGATCGGCAAGCGCCTCTGAAATCGTGGCTGGGGCATTACAAGACCACAGCCGAGCAATCCTTATAGGAACACGCAGTTTTGGTAAAGGATCGGTACAGTCCTTGATTCCTTTAGCTGAAAATACCGGAATGCGGTTGACAACGGCGCTCTATTTCACCCCCAGCGGCAGAAGCATTCAAGCCGTTGGCATCCAGCCTGACATTGAGATCGCCTTTGATGAATATGAGGCACGAGATCTTGCTGGCAACGTGATTCGGGAAGACTATTACGAAAACGAAATCACCGTCGCGGACGCGAATGACGAAAGCAAACAGAATCAACACCTCAGCCATATTCCGACCTTGGTCGCCGCAGAGTTTGCGCGCAAAGCCAGCACCGACGACAACCTTATTGATATCCAGTTGCGAGCTGCGGTTGCTTACCTGAAAGATCTTGCCGGCGAAGACTATGACCCAGTTGCCGATCTTTCGATCATGGATGCCCGCCCAGATGCTGATGCAGCAACAGACGATCCAGACGCCGAAGCAGAAGAATAATATGTCGAAACGATATCGCCCGAATGCGGGTCTGGTCTTGTTTTTAAGGCGACCCAACGCACCGAGTTCCGTGTTCGTTGGCCGACGGTTTAACCCTGTGCCCTATCCTTGGCAAATGCCCCAGGGCGGTATCGATGATGGTGAAGACCCAGCGCAAGCGGCCTTGCGAGAGCTTGAGGAAGAAACAGGTGTCGCACCGCATGCTGTCAAAATCGTTGGCGAAACCCGCGAATGGCTTACCTACGATTTTCCCGACGGTGTCAAAGCGCGCCTGTTCAAAAACAAATATGATGGGCAAACACAAAAATGGTTCGCAATCGAGCTAGATCCTGAACATGGTGATCAAGCGATTAACATCAACACGCCCGAGCCTGAATTCGCCGAATGGCAGTGGGTGGACTTTGCCGATACACTCGATTTGATCGTCCCCTTCAAGCGCCCGTTATACCGGCAAGTCTATCAAGAGCTGGGCGCTTTGGTTGGTTAACCCGCTGACGACAAAGACATATCACCTGCTGCGTCAACCCGCGGGATGACTTGGGTTGCGCCCGCCGCAAAGTCACCACCTTTGAGTTGGTATTGCTCAATCGCATCAAGACGCAGCATCGCAAGTCCCACACCAGGGACGCTGGTTCTTATATCGCCGACCTGAACGCCAGCGAGCGTAATCGGGGTGCCCTTTGCCGGGGCTGTTCCTTCCAAATCGACCACATATAGCTGTTTTTTGCCAAGATTGCGGTACTTCATTCTGGCGGTCACTTCTTGACCCACGTAACAGCCTTTGGTCCATGATATGCCGCCGATACGGTCGAAACCGTACTCCAACAGGGTGCTTTTTTCCGGATCAATATCACGGCAGCCATCGGGCAAGCCCTGACAAATCCGCGATTGATCGAAATCAGCAAGGGCACCAGACTCAGCGCCGAGCGCCTTCACCGTTTCGTCGACGCACGTGGCGGGCAGATAACAGCGCAGGCCCACATGAAGACAGCGAGGATCGGCCAAACGACGGCCACCAGCGCCCGCAGGACCAATCTCACGGCAGTCACCAGCAACGGCGCGCATGCCAGGCGCTTGATACAGATCGGCACCAAACAATGCCAAGACACGCCAATCTGTCAGAACCGTGAACTCAATCTTGGCGCGCAATTTGTACATGACCAATCTTTTGGCCAAATCAGCCGCCCGGTCTGCGTCGATCAAATAGTGCTGCCCCGAGCCTGATCCCTGACTGTGCTCCTGAAAGGCAATGCCCGGGCCGCCCTCACAGATAAACAAGTCGTGCAAATACTTGCCCTGTGGGGTCAAAAAGCTAGCGTAAATACCCGTGTCATGGTCCACTTGGTCCATGTCATTGGATATGAGGGACTGCAAAAAAGTCTTCGCATCCTCACCCGAGACATAAATTAGCCCTCGGTGTCGTAATTCAACGTATCTTAGATTTTGCATCTTTGCCCAAATGGCTGTTGACGAAACCGTTCCGTGACTTGAACAAACGCGCTGCCCTGGTCACATCACGCACCCTGTCCGTCAGCGCTGGGTTTGGGCACCGCGCGTCGGCCAGTTACTCTCCAAGCGCTCGGATGGATCAAGCATGGTTTGGGCCCAGCGTGACCACAGCATCACAAGGTTTTCGCCATAAAAATGCCGTACACCGAGGATTCGCTCACGAGAAAGCGTCGCTCAAGTAGACCCAAATTCTATCAACTTCAATAGCGCTTCTGCAAGGCGGCTATTGTGGATTAGCATGGACATAACGCCGCGCTTCATCACTGAGCGTTTAATTGTCCATTGCGTGACAGCAAAATTGCAATCCAACGGGTACCTTGGAAATGACTCAGGATTGAGGTCAGCATAACCGTTAGCGGAACCGCCAGAAAGAGCCCAAGCAAACCCAAAAGAGCCCCCCAAAACGCCAGACTGATCTGGATCACCAAAGGACTAAGGCTCAAAGCCTCACCTGCCACTCTTGGTTCAATGATACTGCCAACCAACTGCTGTGCACTCAGCAACAAAAAGCCGATGCCGAGCATTTGTACCAACGTATATTCACTAAAAAACACAACAACAACCATCGGGAGAAACCACGCAATGATCGAGCCGATGACAGGAATAAAATTCAACACAAAGACCATCAGCGCCCAAAACAGAGCAAACTGCACACCAAAGACCCAGTAAACAGCCAGGCTGATCACAGCAGTGAGCAAACTCATCACTGACTTAATGACGACATAGGTCTGAACTTTTTGTTTCACTTCACCAACTGCTCGGCGCCAGTTGGCGTGATTTTGCTCTGTTGCCGTCAAAGCCCGAACCTTCTTTTCGAAGGTGCCCTGCTCCATAAAAATGAACACCATGTAAAGAAGCACCAACGCGAAGGTCGTGGCCGTCGCAGTCAGTTGCCCCAAAGCCTGGCGTGTCGGGCTCCAAAATACACCAATCGACTGCCGCAAATTGTCGAAAATTGCGCTGAGCGACGCAGTGAATTCGGCATTGGTCGGGACAGTAATACCCATCCATTCGGGCAAGGCGTTCACAAGATCACGCACCGTCTCTAATAACTCGCTTGGCACCAGCCTCGCCAGATTGGGCTGTGATATTGTCGCCCCATCATCCGCTGATTGCGGCAATAGCATTGCCATCGCCGCGGCGGCATTGCTGGCAACAATGGCATAGATCAACCAAAGCCCAACAAAAATCGCCGCAAAGGACAAGACAAGCGCAAGCCATCTGGGCAGAACACCGGCAGCAAACCGAATGCTTTGCAGGCCAGTGGCCAGCAAATTGATCAGGTACCAAAGCACGACGGCAATGATCAGAGGAATGATCATTGGCCGACCGAAATAGGCGATCGCAACAAAGAAGCAGAACAATAAAACACCGCCAACCAGGACCAGGAAATTTATTCCCCGGCGTGACGATCGCAAATTTTGGGCCGACACCGTTTTTTGGGTCGTTGCTTCGGGCGACTGATCTTTAGCCATGGCTATTCCTCACGCATTCCGTTATGCGTGCACAATCTGCAGGGCAAAATCAAGCCAAGTCGCTGTTAGAAATCCAGACAATCAATTTTTTCTTGTTGGTTGTTTCCAAAATTTCGATAAAGCCTGTCGACTTGGGCATAATTTTCAGGCATTTGCCGTGTTTTGCATTGGAATAAATTGCCAAACTGGCAAAATTTGAGGAACAGCGAATGTCAGCAAGCATGGTTGTGAATGTCCACGAAATTGGTGGTCCCGATGCTTTGACTATAGAAAGGCGGGAAGTTGATGCGCCTGGACCGGGGCAAGTCAAAATCCAGACAACGCATGTCGGGCTCAATTTTATCGATGTTTATTTCCGCTCAGGGCTGTATCCACAATCAAGCACACCCTTCGTGCCCGGCTGCGAAGCAGCTGGCGACGTTATCGCCATCGGGCCCGACGTTGACACCGTTAAAGTTGGCGATCGCGTGGCCTATGTTGCCGCTGGCGGCGCCTACGCCGAACAGCGGTTGATCGACGCCGATCGCCTGGTGCAGCTTCCTGAGGGCATTTCTAATCAAACAGCCGCGGCGTTGATCCTTAAAGGGATGACCGTGCACTACTTGTTCAAACGCAGCTTTCCAATTCAGCCGGGTCAACTGGCACTGTTTCATGCTGCCGCAGGCGGGGTCGGTCTGATTGCTTGCCAGTGGGCGAAAGCATTGGGCGTTCGGCTGGTTGGCACGGCAGGCAACGAAGCAAAATGCCAACGCGCCATCGACATGGGCGCGACGGCTTGCCTCAACTACCGTGATGACGCCTGGGTTGCTCAGGCACGTGATTTGACCAACGGAGCAGGCTTCTCGGTCGTTTACGATAGCGTTGGCAAAGCGACTTTCGACGCAAGCCTCGATTGTTTAGCACCCTTTGGCAGCTTGATATCGTTCGGCAATGCGAGTGGTCCGGTAACGGATGTCAGCTTAGGCACTTTGGCCGCCAAAGGCTCGCTGTACGTCCAGCGGCCGACTTTGTTTCATCACATCGCAAAGCGTCATGACTTGTTAAGCACAGCCAGCGATTTGTTTGATGTGGTCCTCGCTGGTCAAGTTAAACCGATTATCGCTGAGGTTCTGCCCATGACCAGCGTCGCCGACGCCCATCGCGCTTTAGAAGCCAGAGAAACAACAGGCTCTGTTATTTTGACCTTCTGACTGGTCGTGCTGGTTGTAATAGTCGTATCAGTCGTACTGCCAAGCTGTCATTCTGGCTCCACTTGCGCGACCGCATCAGCATTAAGTGAGCAGAAAATTGCGCAGACTGATCGCTTAAGGTGAGGACGTTAACAAGCTGCCTCGCCGCATCACAGCACATTGGCCGGGTGTAAAACCGCAGTCGCGACAGGTGATTGGCCCCATAATATTCTGGTCAGCTTGTCCACGAACATGAGGCAGACCCAAAAGATGGCCAACTTCATGGCTGATGGTTTGATCATATTGATAATTGGCCTGGCTGCTCATTGGCCGGCGGGCAACTGCTCCGGTAAATGCGATCGGGCTTTGGGGAACACTTTGCGGTGCCAGCGCACCATCAAATTCTGTGATGACATGGGCAGCGAAGCCACCGACACTTTCCTGATATTGCTCTGAAAAAATGCTACCAACAAAGAAAAACAGCGGTCTTCGCTGCGTCGGTAGCCGGCGCATAAGTGGTGTGATCCGGTTGTAGTTATCGACCTGCAAAACGTCGAAGTTCAGTCCTTGAGCCGCTGCCTGTCCCGCTGGCGTCAAACTTGTTTCAATGACCAAAATGTCGCTGATGCCAATCTCGCAGTCAGCATAGCGAACCGGCAGATCTTTCACTGTCTGCATCACCGCATTCGGCTCCCATCCGCCCTCGCGAAAGACGATAAAAGTCATGGCAGGCACAAACAAATCGAACGACCCCTCGCCTGCGGAATACTCAGGCGTCAAGGTGTAAAAGGTTGGACGATCAAAGCCCAGTGCTTCCAATTCTGCAGCCATCGGCGCGATCTCAACAGGATCAATTTGTTGCTGGCGAAGCTTAATTGTTGTGCGAGCATATTCGCGACTGTTGTTCGATCCAGGTTGGAAAACACCGAGCTCGTGGGATAAAAGTCCATCATCTAAATCGACAGCCTGGCAGGAACTTAGCAAGAGGCCCAAAGCCAAGGCAGATGCCAATCCAACCAGAAAATCCCAAAATTGCCTGAGTACTCTCATCCAAAGAAAACCGTAATGGCTCTACCGCGCATCATCACGCGTTAATGTTCGGTCAACAGCCTCCAGCCACCGCGCGTAGTCAGCATCGGCTGTATGACGATCGGCTTCAACCTCAAAGGTTGCCGCCGCCTGCCATTGCCCCATCCGTTCATTTGGTGACGGCATAATGCCAGACTGCAAGCCAGCCAAATAGGCTGCACCCAGAGCCGTTGTCTCCAGCGACATCGGGCGCTGGACTGAACACTGGCAAATATCCGCCAGGCGCTGCATTGTCCAATTGCTAGCAGCCATACCGCCATCAACGCGCAGATTAACCGTATCCAAGCCTGGCCAGTCACCGCGCATTGCTTGGATCAAATCTCGGGTTTGAAAAGCTACCGCCTCCAAAGCTGCACGAGCGAAATCGTTCGGTCCTGTGTCGCGGCCCAAACCATAAATCGCCCCGCGCGCATCACTGTCCCAATAGGGGGCACCAAGGCCGACAAACGCCGGCACCATAACAATCGGCTGGTTTGGATCGCTGGCTTCCGCCATCGCGTTAACGGCTGGTGCCGCACTTAAGATTTTCAATCCATCGCGAAGCCATTGTACCGCAGCGCCAGCAATAAAAATTGAGCCTTCCAACGCATAGGTCACCTTGCCATTCAGAGAGTAAGCAATGGTTGTCAACAGACGATTTTTGCTCTCAACAGCAATATCACCCGTATTCAAAAGCGCAAAACACCCCGTGCCATAGGTTGATTTTAGCATGCCTGGGGCAAAACAGGCCTGTCCGATGGTCGCGGCTTGTTGATCCCCCGCCATGCCCAGCACGGCGACAGAAGCACCACCCATCAGTTCGGGGTCGACGATACCAAACTCGGCGGCATTATCCTTAACCTGGGGCATCATGCTGGCCGGAATGTCATAAAGCTCAAGCAGCTCTTGATCCCATTGACCGAGGTGGATGTTGTAAAGCATCGTTCTCGCCGCATTGCTCGCATCGGTGGCATGAACAGCACCACCTGTAAGGCGCCAAAGCAAAAAACTGTCAATTGTGCCAAAGGCCAGCGCGCCACGGTTGGCCCTCTCCAGCGCCCCATCGACGTTTTCCAATAACCAG
>CAXBRM010000071.1:0-9090 GCA_963978305.1 uncultured Rhodospirillales bacterium | reverse complement strand
GCTCTTCGCGGCGGTGGCCGTTTCGTGGCTGCGGGTGCGCTTCCCACCAGCAGCGCGCTCTGGCACCTTTAACAGCCACGTACATTAGTTTTCCTCAACGTTTGTAGATCTCGGTAGCGCAGCAAGATCGGAGCCTGCAGTGAAATAAAAATCGATACCGAGCGGATAGAGGGCATGGTTTCTTTTAAAAACTGAAATCTCAGGAAGCGAAAACGTTTGTGTCGTTTCAATCCCTGGCCCACTAAGTATTGCCCCGGTGTTGCTAACTGTCGGCATCTCTACGATCAAACTGGCGGAGCGATCAGGATATAACTCTGAGCCGATTTTAAATCGGTCCAAAGGTTGCAGTGCGGGCCAGGAACCCACGATAAAGTCTGCCTCGCTGGCCTGGTCTGTTAGCACAGCCCCGCAATGAAAACGCAGCCAAGCCTCAATAGCTGGGTTCTTATGGCTGCCCACTAAATGGATTGGCGTTGTGTTATCACAGAGTACCAGCATGATTGACGCTGCTGCTCTCGACAGTGGCCCAGGCCCAGCCCCCACTGCTAACTCGTGGATTGTGCCTGGCTGAGCCATTGCGTTTAAGACCACCCGAAAAGCATGTGCACCGTCGACAGCTGGGTTTTGAAGACCACCTTCAAGGTAAGCCTCAGCCATTAGCCTTCTCCTCGTACCAGTGTGAAAAATTCGACTTTTGTTGCGGCAGCTTTTTTCTCGCGATCCAGACGTTTTTTAGCTTGCGCAGCGAGCAACGGTTGAATCACCTGTTCATCCAATTTTGCTTTCTGATCGCTTTGCAACAATGCATCACAGAGTGCAGCTCGTTGAGCTTTTCCTTTCGCTCGGCCTTGAACGTAACCATGACCAACCAGCTCACCAACCTTTAGGGTGCAGCGCGTCACACTGACTTCGCCAAGATTGAACGGATCACCCGTGCCGCCCGCTCGACCCTGTACCATGATGCTTCCAATCTCTGGTGGCCTAATCCATTCGAACCCCGTATCTAAAAAACCACCAGCGGCCATCAGCGTCTTTAATTGATCATCATCAGCGATTGCCAGGATTGACAAAGACTGCCGACGATCAAAAGTTCCCTCATAGGCGTTCGAATTGTTTTCTGTAGACATAATCCAAAGTAGGTGAGTTGGTTACAAAATTGTATATACATGTAGACAAATTCCATGTGGAAAGCTAGGGATCGTTTATGACAAACACGTTACGAGAACGGTGAAACATCAATGCAATTTGTTTGGCAGCAAATCTTAACGGCGCTTCAGGCTGATATCGATGAAGGTCGATACGGCATTGGCGATAAATTACCGACAGAAGCTGCACTGTCTATTCGCTTCGGCGTCAATCGACACACGGTCCGTCGTGCGTTACAAGAGCTGGCTCAGTTGGAAGTAATCAGCATTCGTAAAGGGTCTGGCTCTACGGTGATGCCAAAGAAGATACCCTATACAGTTGGTAAAACTTCGAGATTTTCTTCAAACTTAGTTGGATTACATAAGTCTGGTCGCCGGCGAATTGTCAGAGCTGAAACAATTCGCGCTGATAAAACCATCGCAGAACAGCTGGCGCTCTCGCGGCAAGACCCTGTCCACTTGCTAGAATATATTGCCTCGGTTGAGGACGCACCAATCCTTTACAGTGTCTGCTATTACCCGGCTAAATTATTGCCAAACTTTCTTCAAGCTTTTCAACAAACATTGTCAGTCACAGCTAGTCTGATGGGCAATGGCATTAGCTCATATCAACGTTGCTGGTCAAAAGTCCGCGCAGACCGACCGCCACCGGCGGTTGCGCGACATCTGGGGATGCTCCCGCAATCTCCAGCGCTGCGAATCGTGTTTCTCAACGCACAAGTAGAAACAAACTTGCCCGTCGAATATTCGACAGCGTGGTTTGTTGGCGATAAAATCGAAATCAATTTCGATCATTTAAACAATGGCTAGGCTAACAAGTTTAGGGATAAATATAGTTATTCCACATCATCCAATGAGCAACCAGCCAGGATCCTCCAACGCCTGCTTTATCCGCACAAGGGCAGTCACAGCCTCACGGCCATCAATGATTCGGTGGTCATAGCTTAAAGCCAAATACATCATCGGCCTGACCACAACATTACCATCTACCGCGACTGGACGTTCAATAATATTATGCATCCCCAAGATTGCGGACTGTGGGCGATTAAGAATTGGCGTCGAAAGCATTGATCCGTAGATACCGCCATTTGAGATTGTAAAAGTGCCGCCAGTCATGTCAGCGATCGACAGTTTTCCGTCTCTTGCCTGCTTGCCAAACTCACCGATTTTCTTCTCAATATCGGCCATGGACAGCGTGTCTGCATCTTTAAGAACGGGAACGACCAGCCCATTTGGTGTCCCCACGGCAACGCCGATGTTATAGTAATTTTTGTATACAATATCGTCGCCATCGATTTCTGCATTGATGGCTGGGAGTTCTTTAAGCGCAGCGATCGAGGCCTTGACAAAAAAGCTCATAAAACCGAGCTTCACCTCATTGCGCTTGACAAAGTCGTCCTGATACCTCTTGCGCATTGAGATAATTGTGCTCATGTCGACTTCGTTAAACGTCGTGAGCATCGCTGCCGTATTCTGCGCCTCCTTCAAGCGGCTGGCGATTGTAAGGCGCAGCCGGCTCATTTTGACGCGTTCCTCTCGATCACCATTGCTGCGCGGCCCCGATTTTACTGCTGGCTCGGGAGGCGTAACCACGGTGGACTGCGCTGGTTTCGAGAGCGCGTGTAATACATCGCCTTTGGTCAAACGACCATCTTTCCCGCTCCCAGGCAACAGACTTTCAGCATCCAAACCGTGTTCACTCACCAATTTCGCTACCGCTGGTGACTGGGGAACCGCGCTCGCGTTGGCTTCACTAGCCTTAGATGCCGTCGCTATGTCTCCCGAGACCGGTGGTTCGGTGGGCGTCGCGTCCGGTATCGCCGCCCTTGCCCCTGCCTCGGCAGTTTCATCGATCATCCCTAGAATAGCGTCCGGCAGAACCGTATCACCCTCTTCTGCTGAGACAGAAACAATCACACCGGCCGTCGGCGCAGGCACCTCAAGGGTTACTTTATCTGTTTCAAGTTCGACAAGCGCTTCATCAGCCTCAACCATATCGCCAACATTTTTGAGCCAAGACGCGATGGTCGCCTCCGACACACTTTCACCCAACGCTGGGACCTTGATTTCTGTGGCCATTTGTCTGTTCCTTTACCAAATAAATCGTTGTGCTGACGGATGTTTGTGTCAATTAATTGAACCAACTAAGGCCTCGTCGACTAACGCGGCCTGTTGTTCAGCATGTTGTTTTGCCGAACCGGTTGCAGGCGACGCTGCGGCTGGACGACCAGCGTACTTCAGCCGTTGTTGCCGCGTCCCAGCCAGTTTCAAAACTTCTTCAAAAAGTGGCTCGACAAAAGTCCATGCCCCCATATTGCGCGGTTCTTCCTGGCACCAAACCAAATCGCAACCTTGAAAGCCGACCATTTCCTCGGCCAGCACACCCTCTGGGAATGGGTACAATTGCTCCACCCTGATCAGGTGGACAGCCCCCGGTGACAACGCCCCATCTTCTTCGAGGGATTCACGCCGCTCAAGAAGATCGTAGTAAACTTTACCCGAACAGAAAACCACGCGCTTAGCCGCTGCCCTGCTTTCAAAGCTGGCTTCTTCCAGCAAAATCCGATGGAACGAGCTGTCACCCATAAAATCCGCTTTGCTCGAAACGCAACGCTTATGACGCAGCAACGACTTGGGCGTCATAATGACTAGCGGTTTTCTAAAGTCCCGCCTTACCTGCCGCCGCAAAATATGAAAATAGTTCGCTGGCGTTGTGCAATTGGCCACTTGGATGTTGTCTTCAGCACATTGCTGCAAGTAGCGCTCAAGCCGGGCCGAGCTATGCTCAGGACCTGAACCTTCGTAGCCGTGGGGGAGAAGCATCACCAGTCCACTCATCCGCAGCCACTTAGTCTCTCCGCTGGTGATAAACTGATCGATGATCACTTGGGCACCATTGGCAAAATCGCCAAATTGTGCTTCCCAGATCGTTAAGGCTTTGGGTGCCGCCATCGAGTACCCGTATTCGAAACCCAAAACGCCCATTTCAGACAACGGGCTATTATGAATATCTAAAAATACCTCCTGGTCTTCGACAAGGTGATTAACGCTATAGTGGCGTTCCTCGGTGACCTGGTCGACGATTCCAGCATGACGATGGCTGAATGTACCACGCGAGACATCCTGCCCCGTAAATCGAACTGGGCTGCCGTCGAGTAATAGACTGCCAAAGGCCATTGCTTCGGCTGTCCCCCAATCAAAACCTTCGCCGCTCGCAAACATCGTATGACGTTGTTCAAGCAGCCGTTGCACTTTTCGGTTGGGCGTAAAATCATCAGGCACACTTGTCAGTCCTTGAGACAAAACCTCATAGTGAGGCATCGCCATCGAGGTTTTGCCCCGACGCGGCCCAGTTTTCTCACCTTTTTTAAGCCCTTGCCACGCGCCCTCAAGCCAATCTGCCTTGTTCGGCTTAAAACTTTTCGAAACCTCGAACTCTTGGTCCATTTTCTTCCGGAAAGATGACACCAAGTCCTTCGCATCACTTTCGGACACAAGGCCTTCGCGCACCAAGCGATCTGCATATAATGCCCGAGTGGTCGGTTGCGATTTGATTTTCTGATACATGAGCGGCTGCGTAAACGCAGGCTCGTCGCCTTCATTATGGCCAAAGCGACGATAACAAAAGAGATCGAAAATCACGTCCTGTTTAAATTCTTGACGAAATTCAATCGCAATCCGCGCGGCATGGACGACCGCCTCAGGATCGTCGCCGTTGACATGGAATATCGGCGCGCCAACCATTTTAGCGACCTCGGTGCAATAAGGGCCACTGCGTGCGTTCACTGGATTGGTCGTAAAACCAATTTGATTGTTAATGATGAAATGAATGCAGCCGCCGACCTTGTAGCCGCGTAAGTCACTCATATCCAATGTTTCAGCTACAATTCCCTGTCCAGCAAAAGCAGCATCACCGTTGAGTAAAATCGGCATGACTTACGAGCCGTCACCATCCCCGATCAAAGCCTGCTTCGCCCGAACCTTTCCTAAAACGACCGTATTGACCGCTTCCAAATGGCTCGGGTTGGGATTGAGCGACAAATGTACATTTTTTCCATCGAATACGCGGTCTGTGCTGGTGCCCAGATGATATTTGACATCACCCGAGGTCTCAACATCGGCAGGTGCACTCATGACACCTTGAAATTCGGCAAAGATTTGATGGAATGGCTTGCCCATGAAATTCGCCAGGATATTCAACCGGCCCCGATGCGGCATCCCGACAACGACTTCCTCTATGCCAAGTTGACTACCGCGTTTAATGATTTGCTCCAGCGCTGGGATCGTGCTTTCGCCACCATCAAGACCAAATCGTTTTGTGCCTTTGAATTTAGCATCCAAGAATTTCTCAAACCCTTCCGCTTCGGTCAGTCGTTCTAATATTGTACGCCGCCCCAGATTTGTAAAATCTGTCCGATTTTCAATGCCTTCTATCCGACGCTGCAGCCAGGCTTTCTGAACCGGATCCATGATGTGCATGAACTCTACGCCGATCTTACCGCAATAAGTTGCTCGTAATCGCGCAACAATATCCCGTACTTTTGCAGTCGCTCCTAACCCCAAGTTACCATTGATAAAGACTTCGCGATCCATGTCGGCTGACATAAAACCATATTCCGATGGGTCGAGTTCTCCAAATGACGGATTTTCAACCAATTTCAGCGGGTCTAAATCTGCATGAAGATGCCCCAGAGCCCGATAGGCTCTGATCATCTGCACTGCATTCACACTATCAGCAGCCACCTGCTGGAGTTCAGCTACGTCAAATCCTGCTTTCGGAGTCCGACCAACCGACTTCGGACTTGAATCCAGAGCCGATTGCTCGGAATCAATCGACGAGATCCCAGTGGTACCCAATGCTGGTTTTGCCCAAGACGGTCCCACAAAATCTGATGGACGAATGTGCGAGTCTTCTCCGAGAGCCTGAAAAAAAATCTGCCAATCCTCACCAATGCCTTCGGGATCAGACAAATAGCGCTCGTATAGATGAGCAATAAACCCTGCGTTTGTCCCAGTGATTGCGGTTAAAGTCCCCTGTGAGTCGTCACTTGAATATTGATTAACCTCGTCGAGTGGCGCCATTATACCCCCTAAATTTCCTACGGAAATCCTGATTAGAAAGCTCGCGAATATGAACATGAACACATTCGGATTTTATTATGGCTTAATTCATGGTCTTTGCACAGACCCTTGTTAACATGCCTTATTTCTGCTCAACGCAAGTATCACTGCTTGTTGCACAAATGACCAACAAACAGCATGAAATCCTTAATTGAAATTCAATTTATGCCGTTATATTATGCGGCGACAATTCCTTGTAGAGTTGCAAAGGATGGCACCCATGGCGAACCCTGACATATTCAACGAGTTGAATAATTTGCTGCAGTCGCCCGGCGAGTCCCATCAAAGACCCGACGTCGCCAGCGCGAAAAGACCCAAAAATAGTAGGATGGCCGTTTCTGGACTGCCCACAAAGTCATCCAAGGTTGCTCCTCTTTCGCCGATGACAAGGAATAGAGACAATCCAGAACGCGTTGCTCTCAACCGTTTCTTGCATATTCCGCCCGGCACGTTGTTAAGGATTGGTTCCGTCGAATGATTATTGACACATCAGCGTTCATTGAACTCTTTGCCGGCGGTTCTTCAGCAACCCGAATCGCGGAGGCACTGACGAAATCTAATGATCTTAAAGTTAGTAGCGTGTCAGTGCTTGAGACTGCTGCCTTGATTCGGCGTCAGCACGGACGAGCGGGTGTCGATCAATTTTTAGAGTTCATTATCCAACACAAAATACAAATCATCCCCTTTGATGGCGACCAACTGCTTGCCGCGTTACTTGGTGAGGCGGCCTATGGTGAGGGAACGGATAGCGGTACTCACGTCGGCTCAAATTTGCGTCTGGCGGAACTGTGCACTTATGGCTTAGCAAAGTCTGGCAATGAACCTGTCCTTCATACCAACAAAAACTTGCGTCGTACGGATTTAGAAGACGCTTAACTATACTGATTTCTCTAAGCTATCATTGTTTTCTAGCCCGTTCGCTGTTTGCCACAGCCTTATCTGTATGCCTCCATGGGATACGACTGGTCCAGCAGGCAAAAAGGGCAACCTTGTTGCATTCGCCAAACCAACATCGCTGGTGATGAGAGCAACACGCCACCCAAAAAAGTGTCGCCGCATGACGGAGCCAAAAGCGGCGTATAGGTCTTGAAGTTTTGCTCTCTCCCCAATTCTACCACCATAAGGCGGATTGCTGATCACTAGCCCTGGCACCTCGCTTGGTGGACGAGCGTCACTGATCGCCTGACACTCAAAATGACAAATTCCCTCAAGACCTTGCGACATACTGTTTGCTTTCGCCCGACGAATGGCGCCAGCATCTCGGTCGGCACCGAAACAGCACGGACCAGCGGCACAATTTACGACGCGACGCTCGGTGAGCGTGTTTCCATTCAAGAAACCGGGAAAATTTTGAAACGCAAACGACCGATCCGCCCCAGCAACTTTACCAAGCGCACGTCCAGCTGCTTCGTGAACGAATGTACCAGAACCGCACATAGGATCGTATACGGGCTGATTGACTGAGAATTTTGCAGCCCGCAAAAATAACGCTGCCATCGTCTCCCGCATCGGGGCTCTGCCAACGCTTTTTGAGCCGCCTCGCTTGTAAAGCGGATCACCAGAGGTGTCTAAACTTACGACGCACCAATCTTTCACCAAGCGAAGCAAAACAACAAACGTCATCTTTTGGCAAAACGATATCTGGTCATAAATCGCTTTTTCGGCTCGCTCTGATATTGCTTTGGAGTGATACAAACGGCTTCGTTTTGCTGTCGCATCAATCGTTACACTTCCCTCAGTTGGGAGCCATTCCCGCCAGGGTATTTGGCGCAGCCGCTTATCCAGTTGGGCAAAGTGAACGGCTGAAAACGCCGCGACCCGCACCAACACCTTGGTCGCGCCTCGGATATGCACGTTCAGATCGGCTACGTCTGCCCAGCAACCTGTGAGCGCAATCCCGCCTTTTTCGATATCGAAACCCCGATAGCCTCGTTCCTCCAATTCCTGGCCAAGCCATTGCTCGAGTCCAGGGTGGCACACCAGGAACAATTGTAATTCAGCATCAGGATCATATGGTATAAAATTCGTGGACACGTAGCGCCGACCTCAATTCTAAAACCCGTTATCGGCCACCACTGTCACATCATCGCGCCTTTTGGCATGCTGATGGTATGGCTTCGTGAAAATGCTGGATACCCTCGTAGCCAAAGTTTCGACCCATCCCAGTCATGATCCCGGCAAGTCCTTGAAAATAAATTCCGTGAAAAGCCCGCGTACAGTGGACCGGATTTCGTTAAGCGCTCTGGGCAAAACACTGTGACCCAAAACTGGCTAACAGCCAACAATGCTTTTTACACTAACAAAATCAGGATGGTCCCTCAATGCAGATAAATAATACTTGCCAGCATCACACTGGGTATATTTCCTGGCTTCATGGTAAGGGAATTGATTGCTAGGCCCAAAGACATGACAGTGAGCATCAACCGCCTCAGACGGCGCCACAAAACCTGGCTTGGTGGGATTGGGATGAAGCGATAAACAATCCACGTCCTTCACAAAGTTTTTGGCCATGATTTCGCCCCTGAATAAGATCCATGTCACGTTTTAGAAGATATCACCACAATGTTTCGTGTAAAATAGGGTCTAGCTCAGACACGCCCTGCGCAAGGCAACATCACTGGTTGGTAGATTTTTCAGCTGAACAGCGATAGGAAACATCAAACAATAACGCGTAAAATAGGTGGGAGCTGGATGGAAATTGCCGACCAAGGAATCCTGGTCAATGCAACGCCCTATGGCGACGCCGATATAGTGGCCCGCCTATTTACCAAGAATCATGGACTGCACGCTGGCCTCATAAAAGGTGGCAACGCCAGGCGGAAAC
>CAXBRM010000070.1:0-9125 GCA_963978305.1 uncultured Rhodospirillales bacterium | reverse complement strand
AACAGGTAATGGTTCTGAAATACCAGTAGATTCTATAAGAAGGTAGTCGAAGCTTTGTGATTTTGCTAACTTTGTTACTTCTATCAATAAATCTTCCCTAAGTGTCACACAAATACAACCATTGCTCATTTCAACCAGTTTTTCTTCAGTTCTGGAGAGAGTATTTTCATTTTTAACTAACTCAGCGTCAATATTAACTTCACTCATGTCATTGACAATGACCGCGACTCTCCGGCCTTCACGGTTGTTGAGGATATGGTTCAACAAGGTTGTTTTTCCGGCACCTAAAAATCCAGATAAAACTGTCACGGGGAGTTTTTTTGTTAAAACAGACATCACGCAGCAATCGCCTTCTTGATTTGTATAATGTTATAACATAACAATTAGTCATTCAATGTACAGAAGTTTCGAGAGGAAAAGTTTGGCAAACGTCATCGATATTTTTCAAGCCGCGAACCTCACGAGCCTCAAAGAATTCAGCCACAGATCAGAGCAACTCGCTATCGTGCAAAGAAGTGTGCCAGAAGAGTGTGATGCTTTTTTCAAAAAATTAATGGCAACGCCTTTTGCGATCACGGGAAAAATCTCCCGAACAACTGCGTTGACAGATATCAGAGACATTTTAGAGGGAGAAATTGCTGGCGAGGTCAGCAGTGACCCTTTCTACGAGCACTGGCTCAGCGATATGACAAATGTTTGCGAGACATTTTGCGATATCGAAAATACTGATGCCCTTAGTTTTTGGCTTGGCTCACAGCGTGGCTGCCGCCGCTATCACGTCGATAATGTGCCAAGGCGCATGCTGGTGACCTACGCAGGCCAAGGGACAGAATGGCTGCCAGATGAAGCCGCGGATCGCAATGCATTCGCAGCCGGTGAACCCAATGAGAAGATTGTTAAAGATGAATCAGCATTACAATTTTTAAATCAGTGGGATGTCGCTGTGTTTCGTGGTGGTCCCAAAGGGTTGCTACACCGCACCCCAGACGCCGCTCTCAGTGGTCCGTCGATCCTAATGCGTCTGGACCACCCCTCTTTTTTGGAAAACATCCTGCGGCATCAAACAACCGCATAAGCATTCTTCGCCATAAACACTCTCATGCAAACCCAAAACCACGGCCGCGATCAAGCATTGTTAGTACATATTCGTGAAAACCAATTATGACGCAATTTTTAGCGCAAAATCTCCATCCAACATTCTGATCTCAAAAAGCAAAATTGCCTCTCGATAAGGTCTAGTCCACATTTGGAGAGTGTAAAACCCCAACGCACGACTTTCTCAAAACCGTTTTTATCCTGTTATTTGCAATTTGAGCAAAAGACTATTGAGCATTCAACTTGTTGTGACCATTTTTTCCGAACTTAAATATAAATGGGTAATAAATTTAAGGCCTTAGCGTGAAGATCTGCATCGTATTTGGTCACCATGACAATAAGAACTCTTTCAATTCAGCGATCTGCGATACGTTTATTGATGAAGCCCGAATGCAGGGCCATGACATCGATTTGATCGATTTATTTGAAGAAAAAGAACAACTTCCCTTCTACAGGTCCGATTTTGATCCCCCGCCCAAATTGGTTACCGATTACCGACAACGGCTTGAGCAAAGTGATGCTATGTTTCTTGTCGGATCTTGCCACAACCTCAGAATGAACGCGATATTAGAAAATTGGATCGATTGGGTCTTACATCCAAAGTGGTTTTTCAGCTATCGCTGCCTTGTCCCCGGCAACAAATATTTTAAGAATTATGGCTATCCGATCCCCGGCGCCATGAAGGGAAAGTTAGGGATTGTCTCCATTACTTACGGAGGGCCAATGTTTGCGTATTTCAATTTCAGTTTTTTTGACAACATTCCCTATCGGCGGCTCAAAAAGGCTATATTCAATGCCGGCGGCATGAAAACACAGTACCTACGGTTTTATTCTGTTTTGCCGGATATGGACAAACAACTTTTTGACAAGCACATGCAGCGGGTCAGGCAGCTCGTCCAAAACTTGAGCAGCAAAACACTCAAACTTTAGTCAGCGTTTTCAAAATCACGGTAACGCTTTTCATCATGCGACGCGTCCCTTAGCCTTTTCATAACGGGGCTTGTGGAAACCAAACTTTGATGGCTTGATCTGCTTTAAGTCGTCTGTACGCCCAAAATAGTCGCCTAATTTTTAGTCAGCCTCCCAAATAGAGCTTTGACGCTGACTTATTCTAATATTTAATTGTCACAGAACGCATCTCCTGCCAAATGGATTGGAAGATCATGTTTGATGAAATGCTCAGTGGGTTAGACGGAAAAAGCCGAGTTCCTTACCGCAAGCTTATGGCTTGGCTGGAGCAGCAAGATCTAAAAAAACTCTCAAAACAATCGGCTTTGGCAGAGGAATTATTTCGCCGCGTCGGCATCACATTCAATGTCTACGGGGACAAGGACGCAGAAGAAAGACTAATCCCATTTGACCTGGTGCCACGCATATTGGCGGCAGAAGAATGGCAACGACTGGAAAAAGGAATTGTTCAGCGTGTTGCCGCGATCAATGCCTTCCTAAGCGACGTCTATCATCGCCAAGAAATCGTGAAAGCTGGTGTTGTACCATCTGATTTGATTAACAAAAACCGCGCCTTCCTGCCACAAATGTGCGGCTTTACACCTCCGGGCAACATTTACACACATATTATCGGGGTAGATGTTGTCCGTACCGGTGTCGACGAGTTCTTTGTGCTCGAAGACAATGCACGCGTACCGTCAGGTGTTTCCTATATGATCGAAAATCGATCGACCATGCTGCACATGTTTCCAGAACTATTTGCGAGCCATAGCATTAAGCCTGTTGGTAACTATCCCAAACAGCTATTCAATACGCTGGTTGAAAGTGCCGAATCCCTGTCTGACGATCCGAATATTGTTGTCCTAACGCCGGGTATCCACAATTCGGCCTATTACGAACATTCATTTCTGGCCGATGAAATGGGTGCTGAGCTTGTGCAAGGATCAGACCTCGAAATTCGCGACGGTCGTGTGATCATTCGGACGACAGCTGGAACCGAACCTGTAGACGTCGTCTACAGGCGGGTGGATGATGAATTTCTCGATCCATTGTCGTTTAAGCCAGATAGTCTTTTGGGCTCGCCGGGCTTGTTTGATGCGTACCGCAGTGGCAGTGTCATGTTGGCCAATGCACCGGGAACCGGTATCGCGGATGATAAAGCGATCTATTCCTATATTCCTGATATCATTGAGTTTTACTTGGGCGAGAAAGCATTACTGAAAAATATTCCTACCTGGCGCTGTAGCGATGCCGAGAACCTCGCTTATGTGCTGGACAACTTAGCAGAACTGGTGGTCAAGGAAGTGCATGGCTCGGGCGGCTATGGCATGTTGGTTGGCCCAGCGGCCAGCAAAAGAGAGCTGACGGCATTCCGAGCCAAGTTGAAAGCGGATCCAGCCAATTATGTCGCACAACCGACATTGGCATTGTCGACAGTGCCTATTCTGACCAAAAGTGGTCTGGCACCGCGCCATGTTGACCTCCGCCCCTTCGTCTTGATGTCACCAAAGGGAATCACGGTAACAGCCGGTGGGCTGACTCGGGTTGCGCTGAAAAAAGGGTCACTTGTTGTCAATTCGAGTCAAGGTGGTGGCACCAAAGACACTTGGGTATTGGGGGCTTAAATGCTCGGCAGGCACGGCGGAAACCTGTTTTGGATGGCACGTTATCTTGAAAGAAGCGAGAATAACGCGCGTCGCATACAGGCCGTCCTCCACTATGCGCTTACACGCAAAGATGAAGGCATGGAAGAATGGCTTTCAATCGCAAACACTGCAAATTTGCAAGGCGCCTTCAGCGAGATCAATACTTCCTATTCAATCGACCACGTCATTAATTATGTACTTCGAGACAAAGATAATGCCAACAGCGTCATTTCTTTGATGACCAAAGCAAGGCAGAACGGTCGCTCAGTGCGGACCGCGTTGACTCAAGAAGTCTGGCAATCCCTGAATGAAAGTTGGATGGCATGTGACGCCGCGTTACGCCGCCAAGTCAATATCCGTGATCTACCCATTATTCTCGAAAATATTGTCAAAGGCAGCTCAGTCTTTCGCGGGGCGTTATATGGCACCATGCTTCACAATGACATTTTCAATTTTTTGCGCCTCGGCACATACATTGAACGCGCAGATAACACCGCGAGGCTGATTAATTTAAAATATCATCGTCTTTTACCAACTGCAGCTGTCATTGGCGGCGGCGTCGATCAGAGCCAGTGGGAAGTTTTGTTGCGTTCGTTGGCTGCCTGGCGATCCTACAACTGGCTTGGCAAGGGCAGGCTTAATCCCATCGGCGTCGCTGATTTTCTAATTTTTGATGAGAGGATGCCGCGTTCGCTTTGTTTCTGCTACAAAGAAATCCAGTCAAATTTGTCTGACCTGGAGGCTGCATACGCGCGACAATATCCTTCTGGTCGGCTTTCCAATAAAATGTGCCAAGGTCTCATTGAGGGTAAACAGAATGAATCGCATCGACAGGACTTACGGGATTTTATTGGTCAGCAAATTATGCTGAACAATAGCCTGAGCGAGACATTGCACGACGATTTCAACTTAATTTAACCATGCTTCATACCATCCGACACCAAACCGTTTTCAACTTTGAAACGACACCGCAATCGGCAGTACAACGGTTACATTTAATGCCGCTCACCAGTGCCAACCAACGTGTTTTAAACTGGGAAATTGAGTTGATTGGCGGAACCGTCGAGTTAGTAACCGACGACTTTCATGGCAACCGGATCCATTTATGTCGGCACGACGCACAATCCAACATAATGCAAATATCCTGTTGGGGTTCGGTAGAAGTTGAGGATGCCTGCGGTGTTGTCGGCGAACACGATCGATCTCTACCTCTCGGCCTTTTTCGGAACGAAACACCCTTGTCGAAAGCTGGAGCACGGCTGCGACGGCTGGCACGAGAGATAGTATCGTTCAGGCGGAGAAACGATTGTGGCGACGTTGAGCTGATGCACAAGCTCTCCGCACTTGTGCGGGAGAACATTCGTTATGTAAAGGGACGGACAAATGTCGAGACCACCGCAGAAAAGGCGATGGAGCTGGGCGTTGGAGTTTGCCAGGATCATGTCCACGCCTTTACGTCTGTGGCTCGTGTTCTTGGCTATAGTGCAAGGTATGTCAGCGGCTATCTCATGGTGAATGAAGAACATGTGCAGGAGGCCAGCCACGCCTGGGCGGAAGTATACTTGTCCGGGCTGGGCTGGGTGGGATTTGATATTTCCAACGTCATTTCGCCAGACGATAGATACGTAAAACTTGCAATAGGGTTTGATTACAGCGATGTCATACCGGTTTCTGGTGTGAGATATGGAAATGGAGACGAACGCATTTCCACTGAAATCATTTTTGACCAACAATGATCAAGGACTTCAACAAATGTCCTATTGTGTAGCACTCAAGTTGTCACGCGGCCTAATCTTTATGTCGGACACCCTAACAAACGGTGGGCTCGACAACATTTCGCATTACCCAAAAACCTTTACCTGGGGCTTGCCCGGTGAACGGCAGATTTTTTTAGCCACGGCTGGCAATTTGGCCACCAGTCAGGCTGTCGTCAATATGCTGTCTGAACAGGTAGAAGCGGAAGATAATACTAGCGCCTCCATCCTCAAGGTGCCCACGATGTTTCAGGTGGCCCGTACAATAAGCCGGACGCTGGCAGACGTCATTGACGTCACGGCGAACGGCCAGCAATCAGCAGAAGGAACATTCTCAGCAACATTCATCCTCGGCGGACAGATCCGCGGCGGTCCAATGAAACTGTACCTTATCTATCCTGAAGGCAATTTTATTGAAGTTTCAGCTGAGAAACCCTTCTTTCAAATTGGCGAGACAAAATATGGACGTCCCATCCTTGTTCGGGCATTCGATCCAGAGATGACATTCGAAGCCGCGGTGAAGCTGCTAATGGTCTCGTTCGATTCAACCATTAAGGCCAATCTGTCTGTTGGCTTGCCCCTCGACCTGCACGTCTATGAAGCTGACAGTTTCGCTCCGCCACGAACGACGCAAATTTCCCCGAATGATGCCTATTTCAAAATCATTTCAAAGGAATGGGGAAATGCCCTGAAGAACAGTTTAGCCACGTTACCAGAATTTCAATTTCGCCCATGAGCGAATGCTTATGAGCGGTATGAACCCTTGCTGTTCATGAAAATTTCACCGCGGTCCGCTCAATTGAACGCCGGACCCATGACCTGAAGCTCGATTGCTACTTACTGCTCCTGAGCCTGTTCGCCTTTATCATACTTTGAGCGTCGCACAATTCTGCTTGCTTTGGCGTACAGCGACATCCCATCGCTCATTGCCGCATAACCTCAATTGGTTGCAAACCCGTTCTCGTTCGAGTGAGACCCAAATGTCACCCTTAGCATGCCGTTGGTGTTTCCGTTGCCACACATGAGGCAAAGGTCAAACAATATGCGTAAGTCGCAATAAGTGTCGCTTGGCGCCGCTTCAGGCGAGCGTTAAGACTGCCGTCATATTCTTGTGCGTCGCCAAATTATGGCAATTTTATGGCGCAACCTTTCAGCAGAGTGATTGGCTCTGGTGGCACGGTATACATTTTTGAGAGATGAAGATGCGGTTTTTTTTAGATACTGCTGAAGTAAATGAAATTGAGGCTTTGCTTGATACAGGTATGGTCGATGGTGTCACAACCAACCCCAGCCTAATCGCCAAATCCGGCCGGAACTTCATCGACGTAATTACAGAGATTACAAAGCTGGTCAGTGGTCCGGTCAGCGCTGAATGTGCTAGCACTGACTACGACACAATGCTCGCAGAAGGCCGTAAATTAGCAGCAATCGCAGAAAATATTGCTGTTAAAGTCCCTCTCACTGTTGACGGCTTGCGTGTTTGCAAGGCGCTAAGCGACGACAATATCATGGTCAATGTCACCCTGTGTTTTTCGCCGAACCAGGCCCTGTTGGCTGCTAAAGCTGGGGCCAGTTATATCTCACCCTTCGTGGGGCGCCTTGACGACATGAATTTCGACGGCATGGAGCTGATTGAAAACATCGTCAACGTGTATGACAACTACCCCGAATACGACACAGAAATCTTGGTGGCGAGCGTCCGCAGCGTCCAGCATATTCAGCGCGCAGCGATCTTCGGCGCTGACGTAGCGACCTTCCCGCCCAAGCTTTTGAAGCAAATGTATGATCACCCCTTAACCCAAAAAGGTTTGGATGCCTTCGTTGCGGACTGGAAAGCAACTGGCCAGTCAATCCTATAGCAATCCATTTAACGAAAAGCCAACCAAGGTGACGATCCACTCCGGAAATTCACATAACCAACTGACAAATTGACGTTTTTACTCTATGGACCAGACTCCTACAGACCTCAGCCCCTTAAAGGGCTCAAAAAGTGCCCGAGGCGCGACTGCCGCGCTCGGTGGTAACGTGGTGAGTCTGTCGAACGCGCGGTTAAAGTCCCTTGAAAAAGATATGGCTGCCTTAAAACGGCGCCAACGGGAACTCATCCGCAATGGGAGTAATTCAACGCGTCAACTACAAGCCTTGTTTGAGGTTCAACGCGGCTTGCTTTTAGAGAATAACCTTGATGCTGTTATCGCTTGGGCACTGACCCAAATTCCAAAGTCATTTGAGTTGATTCAGGCTTCCTTAGCACTTGAAGTCACTCAGTACGAAATTCCTCACGTTAATCATCCTCATTTCAGACGGTTAACGCCAGGATCTGTGTTCCGACTTTTCTCGGACCGCAGCCTTATCATGGGCACCATGGCTAGTGCAGAAGCTGTGGCTGTCTCATGCGAGTGCAAGTCCTTCGCAATTTCGAGGATGAGCATTGGGCACAAGAACCGGCCCGGTTTCCTGCTATTGGCGTCCGCCACCGACGAATTTTCGTCATCGCCATCGGAAATTGAGATCGTTTCTGCGCTCGCAACCTCGCTCCAGTTGTCATTGTCACGGGAGTACGACAGACTATGAGCACGCCGGAAAAACGACGGCTCGCCGATGCCCTTCAGGTAGCGGAAAGCAAAACAAAATCAATCGTGTGGGAATGGGTATCTTGGCTTGAAGACGAGAAGCGTGCTTCCCGCCATACACTCGACGCCTATCAGCGCGACATTCGATCATTCTTTGTATTTTTAGCCGAGCATGTTGGCGGAACTGTCCTCATCAGCGACCTTTCCGACCTTTCATCACAAGATATTCGCTCTTGGCTCGCACATGAAAAAGAACAGGGAAAAAGTCCTTCTTCAATTGCACGAGCGCTCTCAGTGGTGCGGTCATTCTTTAAGTGGGCTCAACGTAAACAATATTTTGAAAACAACGCTATTGTGTCAGTCCGCAACCCAAAGCAACCGACCGTTGTCCCCAAAGCTTTGTCAATTGCTGAAATCACAGATCTTTTCAAAGCCTTTGACAGCTTGGGCCGTGATAGCACTGGCCGCATTCGCGAGGAGCGTTGGGTCGATCTTCGGGATAAAGCAATCCTTATGCTCTTGTATGGATGTGGCTTACGAATCAGCGAGGCCCTAGACCTCATCCCTAGCGAAGTTGATCGGGCCATCGAAGCAGGTGTTCTTGTCATCCGAGGCAAAGGCGACAAAACCCGCCAGGTACCGATGCTGCAATCGGTCGCAGAGGCGATCCGTGACTATCGAAACGCCCTGCCCTTCCAGGAAAACGATCAGACGCCGATGTTCCGTGGTGCTCGAGGTGGTCGTTTAAGCCCCCGCATGGTGCAAAAGCGCCTGCAAGAACTCCGCTACCGCCTGGGTCTGCCAGACAGTACAACCCCTCACGCTTTACGCCATAGCTATGCGACGCATCTTCTTGGCAATGGCGCTGATTTGCGGGCAATCCAAGAACTACTGGGCCACAGTGCGTTAAGCACGACCCAGCGGTACACAGACGTTGATACCGAGCAGCTTTTGCGTGCATATCGTGCGGCACACCCCCGCGCGAACTAAAATTTTGACGTAAGCGAGCCGCCACAGGTACTCCCCATTTACGTCCAAATCTTCGGCCACCCGGCTCCCCTGAGCTCGGGTGGTTTTTTATTGCGCCTTAGACAAGTCTCCATAGATCC
>CAXBRM010000069.1:0-9254 GCA_963978305.1 uncultured Rhodospirillales bacterium | reverse complement strand
ACAATTTCTCAATCACCCTTCAATTCGGTGGCATACCAGAGATGTTGGTGATTCCATACGCAGCGATTTCACAGTTTGCCGATCCGTCTGTGCACTTTGCCTTAGACTTTGAAGTAGAGATTGACGCAACAAAGCCAGAGGGTCCGTCAACCGGCCCGCGCTTAGTAAATACTGATGGCAATGTCATGCATATCAGCACTGGGCCATCAAAAGACACAGAGAAGCAACAAAAATCGAAACCTGTTACAGCGGACCAAGCGTCATCCGCTACCTCCGATCACGAGGCTGGGTCAACGACACATTCAACGGACGATGAGACCTCCGATGGGAACAAACAAAACGTCGTGACCCTAGACGCGTTCAGACACAAAAAGAAGGAAGATTAACGATGAGTGATAAACAAGCAGTTGCCGACACAATTGTTGCCCAGTTAAACGGCGCTGGCATGGGTGAGGTTACAACAAAGGCGATGTTTGGCGGGTTCAGCATTCGGGTTGATGATGCGGAAGTCGCTAAAGTTACCAAAGATGCCGAGCTTCAGATGCGCTCAGATGCAGAAGTCGCAAGTGTGTTTGAGGGTCTTGGCGACAAGCAGCTTACCAACAGCTTTGGCGGAGATACACCGCGCCTGATGCCCTATTTTGTGATTGCGCCCGCAGATCAAGGCAGCCTGGGCGATCGGATGGCAGCAAGCATCGCAGCGGGCAAACGCGCTGCGGCGGCCAAAGCGGCAAAGAAAAAGAAATAATCACCATAGCGTGACTTTTTGGTACTCAGGCGATGCAAAAAACATGCATCGCCTTTTTCGTTTGACCGCGTAGTCAGCAGGCCTTGGTCCAGCTTTAATCCTGGCTTGCTTTGACGCCGAGCACCCAACCTTCCTCACGAAGTGATTTCTCTGGGATTTGCTCATCATCTAACCAATCCAAAAGCAGCTGGTGGTTCGTTTCCCGGACCACCTGCTCAACCTGATTTGCATCTTTCACGGGATAGCGGTTGACCTTCAATGACCAATGGCTCGGATAGGTTTCAGCAACAATGACAGGTGCGCTTGTCGTTTCTTCAAAAGGCCAAACCGCGAAGTTGAGACCTTGATTTCGCAATCCCTGAAGGCCAGCGATGCCCACCAGCGCCTGGCCACCAACACTGCCCGCGTAAGCTAGCTTCCACCCGGGTTGGCACCCCTTTATGAGCCGTTCCACCGTTCGCCATTCAGGCAAGGCAGTAAAATCTTTGGGCTTGTTTGGTCCAATTGTTGGATACTTTTGCGCGCCTAAAACCCCCCAAAACGGTCCAGACGTTGTGCCGAGGTTGGCCATGATCCGCGCATTCAACTCAGCACCGACTTCAAACCGATTGTTGGCATTATCATCAGCATCCCTGATTAAACCGGCGATCGTTTGCCAGGTGTAAACCCACGGCGTATCACCAACCCTGGCCCCCAAAGCCGCTGCCGTCCCAAGCGGATAGGCAAACGCAAAATCAAACCCAACAACGGCACGTTGATTGCGCCGCTCACAACTTTCAACCAGAGTTTCAAACCAGGACCAAGCTTGGGCCCGTGTCGCCAGGTTGACAGGCGCTTCAATACTCCCGTCTGCCAGCGTTATGCCAGCGCGCCAAATACTGTCTTTTCCAAGCTTAGGCTTGCTCGACGCGGACCAATCAAGCATGTAAAAATAATCAAACACTAATTATGTCTTTCGCGCTTTATGTCGTCATATCATCTCACCAAGCGGAGCGTGTCATTATCGGGACACCGGACCAGCGTCGCGCTTGAACCCGAATTCTGGGCGCACTTAGACTCATTTGCCGAACAAGATGGTCTGTCATTTGCTGGCTTAGTCGCAAAATTGGATGCCGAACGCGGTGTACACCCGCTGGCCAGCGCTTTGCGGCTGTATGTGTTAAGGCGGGTTGCAAGCGACGGTTTTAGCGCCAAAAATAAGCTCCTCTAAGCCCCAAGTCAGGCTCAGCCATCGAGCCACTTGTATACAAAATGGCCAACGAGTCAGTCGCATCAACGTCTACAGAGCCATTAAGCGTTTGTGTCGATTGATCATAAGAGCCACTCAGTTTGGCTAAGGCTCGTTCCGCACCGGGATCAAACAAGTGCAGACCGGAAATTGGGGTTCGCCACACCCCGGACCTGAACTCTAAAGAGCCTGTTAACTGATAGGCTCGCTCGAAAAGCTGTTTTTCAATCAGTTGAGCAAACTGGCGACCATCATCGCTTGTAAGCAAATCATGCCACCTCGGCAAAGCGGCAACCTCACGCGATTCAACCCAAACCTCATGGTTTTGAAAATTCAAAGACAGATCAACTTCGTCCAATGCGCTGTCAGCAGTCAAACCGCGAACCCCGAGGCGACCGCCAATTGGTTGTGAGCCAAAGGATATGCCAAAAGGACCAAAATTCAAATCGCGGTCTGTCGGAAACCACTCAAAGTCGATCGCACCGGTAACAGCATTGGCAAAATCGAGCCCACCACGAGCACTGAATTTTTCTCCGCTTGGTAACGTGAGCAACACTTGCTCAATCTGGAGGTTTAAACCATCAACATAGCCGATCAACTCGACATCTTTGGCGATCAGTGCCTGGTTGTCGGCATATAAGTGTTCAACGGCAATTGCCAAATCAACGCGTCCTTGCAGTGGAATGGCTTGACCAAATTCAGCGCTGGTCAGAACACGAACAAGCTGACGCAGTTCGAGACGATCGGCCGAAAGATTGATGTTTGAATTGTTAAGGTTGATTTCTCCACCTGCCTGCCAACCCATACCATGAGCCGTAAAGTCCAACTGGTTTTGATCCAAACGATCAACATTGGCATCGATGGATAAGTGGCGAAGATCTGGGAAGATTGATAATGCCGCAAATCTGGAGGCTGTCAAATTGACCCCATCAAGACCGACAGCCCCTTGCAACTGACCAAGCCGACCATCGTCGCCTTCCCCCCGCTTTGTTAATGTGAAATCGGTGATTCCACGCTCTAACCGTTGCGCTGAGCCTGCACCACTTGTCTCGGTGGTGCTAAAGAGCCTGGAAAGATGATCCAAGGGGGCAAGCAACGATCTTAACGTGATTGGCGTTTTGCTCCAATCGACTGTTTCACGATCTGATCGTAAAACCAGCTGATAATCAGCCTCACCAACGGTCAGACTGGGATTCGCCAAATAGACAATTTTTAAGGGTGAATTTGTTGCTGTGTCTAAGATCGGGCTGGCACTTGGACTTTTCGAAACAGTGAGCGCGACGCTAGTCTGCTTTTCGGTCGTGATCAGAATTTCTCCCAAATGCGTGGTGCCTAGTTTTGCATCTTCTACTGTAAATATTAGCTGGTCAGCACCAAGCAGATAGCCACGTTGAAGCGACTGAGCAGCAAGCCGTCTCAAAAGGGTCAAAAACTGCCCACGATCATCTGTGTTCGGCTCATTGGTCGGAGCGAGCACTGAGGTGACATCGGGCAGCCAATCGAAATTCAGGGATGAGGTTTTGAGTGTCACCATCTTGGCACCATCACTGCCTGACCAATGGAGATCAAATTCAACACCATCACGAAACCGCAATGTTCCCTCTCTCAGCGTGGTTGACCTTGTGTCGCTGAGTCCTGTGCTGACGCTGCCTGCAAATTCAAAACCAATTTCCTCGTGGGGGATCAAAACCGCCACTTCCGGCAGCAGAGCCAGCAAGTAGGCGGTGTTCTCTCGGGTTGCGGTTAGCTGAAAATTCCACTGACTGCTCTCATTTGGCAAAATTTGGCCACGACCCTCCTTGAGGCTCGTCAAGATAATCTGCCCGTCATTAGAAACTTGCTCTGCGTTAAAATGTTCGACGACAAGACCCCGACGATTTAATCGTGCCGCTAATTCTGCGTTCCAGACTCCACCGTCAGATTCATTGCTGACGGCATCAGATACTACGAAGTCGAGCTTAATGGCCGTGTTGCCTGTCATTGCACTCGCCTGAGTGACAAAAGATCGCTGATTGCTGATCCATTCTTCGATCAAGCCAAGATCAAGGCTTTGATCTTGAGCCATAAGCCTTGCCTCGACTTCCCGACCATCGTCAACCCATTGCATCATCAAGCGCCCCCTCGCCTCAAAAGGCTGTGCACCACCTCCATGAATCGCCACTGCCACTGCGTCAAAGTCCAGGTTCCCGGCTTGAAAGGTCACTTGATCGGCAACAGCACTCAGATAAGGCGTCGAGGCGGCTGACCCTGGCAATTCTTTGAGTATTGGATGCTCCAACCGCTCAATAGCGATGCGCCAATTCTCTTCAGGTGTGACGCTTAGCTGTTCCAGAAAACGGTCACTCAGCTCGCCGTTTAATCGTAAGCCGTGTATTTTTAGGCCCGTGACACTGTTATACAAGTCCCATACACTGGAAAGTCGTCTTGTATCGATCGACAAATTGTCATTGCCAACCGTTATCAGGCCGTCGCCAGAGAAACGCCAAGGCCCGATCACGAATTCACCACCGAATGCCAATTTGTTGGAGACAGCGTCTGGAAATATCGACAGTCGAGGCAGAACAACCTGACCATGATAGCCAGAGAGATCATCGCGTATCAGTACCTTTGCCTCAACCAGCTCGATCTGACGAAATACGGCATCAGGGGACTGCATGCTGGGTCGGCGATTGCCTTGCGGCGCAAGACTCTTTTCGTGAAGGCGAAAAAGATCGAGTAGTTCTAGATGCCCCCATGACGACAATCCGCCGGCGGCACGGTCAATTAAAATTTCAGGTTTAACCACGACGATCTTTTCGGGCTTAAATTGACCCGTTAACAAAGATGCCAGGTTCAGTGACAACCGCATGCTATCTGCAGAAATCAATGGCCTCGCAAGAAGCTCTGCATCCTGAATTCGTCCAACTTTAGGATAAATACGGACATCGTTCATCCTGACCGCTGGTGAGGGAAATACATCAATGTTAATTTGAGAATCTATACTAACCTGAGCGGCCAATAAGTTTTCTAAACGTGCTTCAATTTGTTCGGCCGTTAACAGCCTGACGCCAACAAGCATCAATCCAACAAATAGAACCGTACAAGCCGATAGGGTTGCTAACGTTAATAGTATAGATCGTTTCATTCACAAGCGACCGTTCATTGATCGAGCATTGATCAGCCTTAAATTCAAACTCGGGCAATTTGAAGGAAATTAGCCCCTTGGCATACTTCTTCCCGATCTTTAGCTTGCTTGACTTCATCCTCTTCATCAAGTCCCCATTGTTCAGCCTGAAACGTTTCCTCAAGCCGCGCCAAGTCAAATGCCTGATCAACCGTCAATCTGCCTTCAATTATGGCAAGGGCCAAGACCAGTGAGCCAAGAATCGCGGTAATGGTTTGGATGGCCGTCAGTTCAAACAAATCCAATGCCACCACCCGCCGTCTCAATGCCGCAAGGCTATCGGCAGGTTGGGCAATCGCCATTAAACCAGAAGTTGTCACCAGCGGGGCATCGAGATTCTTTGCTGCCCAGTCCAAAATGGGCTGCCAGTTTGCTGCCAACCGCGCAGCCAAGGCTTCTGGTTCTGCTGCGATGTAGCAAAGCAAATCAGTTTCAGCGTAGCGTGATACTTCCGCCTGAATAGCGTGCTGTTTATCAGCGACCACATCCAGAGCTGTGAAGGCATAAGCTGTCATCGGCATAGAGGCGGGATCTACTTCGTCCTCCTGATCCGCCCACTCACCCGCTATGGCTTGTGCCAGCATCTGGCTTGGCAAACGCAGCATACGCTTGTTGGCCGTCCTCAACTCACGTTCGTCTAAATAAACGGAGAAACCAGCCTCACCCTCAGAACGCCAAGATGTTTTTTTGTAAAATCGTTTCATGGTCATGTTAGATTAGGATATGGTTGCTAAAGCGGCAGGCAGTTCAGCAAAGTGATCAATAACAGCATCAGCGCCAGCCGCGAGCAACCGGTCGGCGGCGTGATTGCCGTAGCTAACCCCGATTGATTTCACCTCAGCATTTTGCGCCATTTGGATGTCAAACACGGTATCGCCGACGACAACACAGTCTTCGAGAGCTTGCATGCTCTTTTCCGCAGCCCCAATCAGCATCTCTGGCGATGGTTTGCCTGAGTAATGTGTCGGTGTATTTAGGTTGCCATCAAAATATGACGCTAAATTATGATGCTCAATCACGCGCTGTAAACCAGGCAGATCTTTGCCAGTAACGATTGCCATAAATACGTCCTCAGCCACCAAAGCATCCAACGTTGCGAGAACACCTGGGAACATTGGCTCTGCGTACTGGCCAGAATTTCGCAACGCGCGAAAGTATTGGCGATATGCTTCTGAGATTTCGTGCACGAAGGCTTGTTGAACGGCAGAAGCAGCTGGGTTGACGCGTTCAAGCCAGTAGCGAACGCAATCTTCAAGCGGTAACCCGATCGGCTCACGCAACAACGCGCCACCGATGGTTGGGAGGTCATGCTGTTGCAACACGCGGTTGATCGCTGCGTCAATCATGCCAAGCGAATTCACCAGCGTGCCGTCCAAATCAAAAGCCAACAACTTAAAGCGATGGACCGTCATTGCCCAAAAAACTCTTCTGGATCGACATCGATCAGTTTCGCTAGGTCGCGCATTCCTCTGGGTGCAGTCGCTCGAAAGGTTTTGTGTTGACCATCTACAGCGATCGTCAAATCCGATGCGTGTAATTGCAGACGGATTTTAGCCAAGGCGTTTTGAGAAGAATTCTGCGGGTTAAGCAACGGCGCGTGGCCATATTTTGGATCACCAATGATGCTATTTCCCAGATAGGCCGCATGAACGCGCAGCTGATGGGTTCGCCCTGTCAGCGGGCGCCATTGGATCAGGCTAATGCGTGGCCCCAAACCACCCGAGAGACGGGCCGATGTCAAAACGCGGTAATTGCTCTTTGCGCTTAACCCAGCTTGTGCATCAACCACCACGCGATCTTGGTCACCGTTGCTGCCCTGCCCACTGCGCTTCAAAAGCGGCGCATCGACTGTGCCGCTTTGCTGCTCCGGCTGCCCCCAACACCAAGCGAGATAAGTCTTGACTGTGTCTCGACGTGCAAATTGTGCCGATAATTGACCAACAAGGCCGCCACGAGCGGTGAGCAAAACGCCGCTGGTATCACGGTCTAACCTGTGAACCAGTTTAGGCAACCGCCCTTGAGAGTCAGCGAACTGACCCAGCAATGCATCAACATGCACCGAGGTTTTGCTGCCGCCTTGAACGGCCAGGCCGGCAGGTTTGTTAAAAACAACAATGTCGGCATCGTTGGCAATCACCCCTGCTTGCAAACGCTCAAGCCAGCGATGAGCCATTGGCGACAACACGACATCCTCGGCACTATCTTGATCGACAATCAACTGTGCCAAACTCATCGGCAAGCTTATGGTATTGCCGGCCTCCAATCGCATATCGGCTTTTGCGCGTTTGCCATCGACACGAACTGCTCCCTTCCTCACCAATTTTTGTACCATCGCGAAACCCGCGCTCGGAAATTTGACCTGCAAATAACGATCAAGACGGCGACCTTTATCATCAGCATGTACAGTCAAATTGTGGCTCATGGCAGTGTGCGTCCAATCATCCAACCAGCCAAGCAAAGCAGCGGTAACATAATCATGGATAGCAGCGCATAGCCAATCGCCCACGTCGTGCGGCCGGCTTGAAATAATTGCAAGGTCTCCAGCGATAGTGCTGAAAAGGTCGTGAAACTGCCGACAACGCCAACGACCAGGAAAAGGCGCCACTGGCCGCCAAGGCGCCCATCGACAAACAGCCAGGCCACCAGCACACCAATAACAAGGCAACCCAAGGCGTTGGCCGTTAGAGTTGCAACTGGCAAACCACGACCTGGATCAAAGGACGGCAACATTAGGCTTACAGCATAGCGAGCCACGGCGCCAAGGCCCCCACCCAAAGCGACGACCATAAAATTGATGCTAATCATGACGATCTCGCTTTCCTCTCAAACTTTCCCAGTATGCTAGCCGTTTTCGAACCTCACGCTCAAACCCGCGGTTTGGCGGACGATAGAACGCTTTTCGCCCCAGTTCATCTGGAAAATAGTTTTGTCCGGAAAACCCTTCATCGGTCGCATGGTCGTACTGGTATCCCTCACCATAACCTAAGTCTTTCATCAAGCTGGTCGGCGCGTTGAGGATGTGTTTTGGCGGACTGAGTGAGCCGGACGCTTTCGCCGCCTTGAGCGCCGCTTTGTGCGCCTCGTACAACGCATTGCTCTTCGGTGCAGTTGCCAAGTAAACGACCGCTTGAGTCAGCGCTAAATCGCCCTCAGGACTCCCCAACCGCTCATAGCTTTGCCAAGCAGTAAGCGCTTGAACAAGCGCGTTTGGGTCAGCGATCCCGATGTCTTCGCTTGCAAAGCGCACCAAGCGCCGAGCAAGGTAACGCGGATCTTCACCTGCCTGCAGCATTCGCCCGTACCAATATAAAGCAGCGTCGACATCGGAACCGCGAAGGCTCTTGTGCAAAGCGCTGATCAGGTTGTAGTGCGCATCTTGCCCCTTGTCATACTGTGCAGCACGCGCGCTGACCAGCTGATGCACCTGGCTTTCATCAATCTCAACCGATGACGGTGATGATGTCTGGGCTAGAATGTGCTCAAGCATCGTCAGTAAATAGCGGCCATCTCCGTCAGCCATGGCAAACAGCCTCTTACACGCCTTGTCCGATAAGCGAGGGAGACCATCATGCAGTCGCATCACACGGCTAAGAAGAGCATTCATCGCTGCCTCATCGAGCCGCTTTAGGACACAGACCTGCATTCGCGATAGGAGCGCCGCGTTTAATTCGAAACTGGGGTTCTCCGTGGTGGCACCCACCAAGGTCACTGTGCCATCTTCAACAACTGGCAAAAAGCTATCTTGCTGACTTCGGTTGAAGCGATGGATTTCATCCACAAACAGCAGCGTTCGCCGGCCGTTGCTCAGGGCAATTTTTGCCGCATCAAAGGCTTTTTTGAGGTCGCCCACACCACTGAAAATTGCGCTCAAGGACTCAAAACGCATTTTGGTGGCATCAGCCAGCAACCTCGCAATCGTCGTTTTCCCGCATCCTGGTGGCCCCCACAGCAGTGAACTTGTGAGACGCCCTTGAGCGAGTTGACCACCAAGCGTCCCATTTGCGCCGAGCAGATGGTCCTGACCAACCACGTCAGACAAACTTGTGGGCCGCATGCGCTCTGCCAAAGGTCGCGTATCCAGGGGCATGCCGTCAGAGACAGGGACAATAGGTTCG
>CAXBRM010000068.1:0-9275 GCA_963978305.1 uncultured Rhodospirillales bacterium | reverse complement strand
GTAACATATTTGTGTCCACGGCATATTCGCCGTCTAGAGCAACGACACCCAAATCAAGCGAACCACCAACGATTAAATTTCCGGACGTAATTACTTTGCCTTCAGCGTCCAGATTTTCGACCGTTTCGTCCAAAGATGCGGCAACATCAATACTCGCTACACCGAGATCGACACCCGTCCACTCAACACAGTGATCACCCGCAACATATTCGATGTTATCAGTGGTTTTGAAACCATCATCATCAACTTCTACAAAGTCGCCGCACTCGTCTTTCACGGCAATCTTGCCCATGAAGTCGCCGCCAAAGTAGATCTCAGCGTCCGTCACACGCACATCCATTTGCGCTCCAGTGGTCATACCCAATTCGACTTCACCACCGTATGTCCAACCCATCGACTCACCAGACGCTGCAATCGTCAAATCGACGTCCCAAGTCACACCAGCTACGCCAGAGGCTGCATCTGTGTATGTGCCTTCGATTTCGATATCACCGCCCAGAGTCACATCGAGAGCGGCCGCAGAACCCGCAGCGACGAGCGCTGAGGTAGCAACAAGAAATTTTTTCATTTTAGTATCCTACCTGAAATTCAGATTTATTTGTTTGTTAGAGAGCCCCACGTGCTGTGCGGCTCCTGGAAGTTGTGTTTAAAACATTATGCGCATAAGAAAAGATTATGCGGCATAGAGGCCCGAGCAAATTGAGCAGTTACGGCGGGTGTGACAAAAAGCACACACTTTCAGGTTGTGGGTGCACAACATATCATCATTGCAGCCGCATCCACCAGGCGAATCGAGAGTATTATGCGTATATCATTGATCGATTAAGCCGACCTGATGGCGTGACTTTGGCGCTGATGTGCGCAATCTAAACGCTTAAATGCCTTTGTTACGAGTATAAAAAATCTAAGGGTTGACCGGGCCTTATATCCCGAAACCCACAAAGCAACCTCTGGTCATCGCATATAAAATTGTTGTAGCGTTGCGGACGAACAAGCATCTCACCACCTGCGTTGCCATCATTGACAAAACAAAAATGAAAATACTGATAACCAGAGATTGGCCTGCCCCCGCTTTACCAAAGGTCGCGGCACATTTCGCACAGGCCGAATTTAGACAAGAAGACGCGCCCATGACTTTGGACGACGCTATCGTCGCCCTGCAAACCTACGATATCGTCGCGCCGACGATTGGCGATGCATTCGCTGAAGAAGCATTTATCCAGGCTCGCCGTAACGGCATCCGAACAAAGTTGTTGGCCAACTTTGGCGCAGGTTATGACCACATTGATGTGGACGCAGCCGCAGGCGCCGGAATTTGGGTGACCAACACCCCGGGGGCAACCACCATGGCGACAGCCGAAATCACCATAACACTGATGCTGATGTGCGCGCGTCGAATTGTCGACGGGCAACAGATGCTGTCTGGCCCGAAAGGCTGGCAGGGCTGGTCCCCGACACAACTGATGGGCATGGGACTCAACGGCAAAACCCTGGGCATTGTTGGCATGGGAGACATTGGCAAGGAAGTGGCACGGAAAGCCTATTTGGGTTTTGGCATGGATATCATTTTTTATAATCGTACTCCCAAAGCGGGCATGCAGGGTTTGATCACCACTCAAGTCGGCGATTTAAACGACCTTTGTACACGCGCGGATGTCGTATCAGTCCATATGGCCTCAACGCCCCAAACGCGCGGGATCATCGGCGCGCCGCAACTTGAACGCATCGGATCACAAGGCATTCTAATCAATACGGCACGCGGTGATCTGATTGATGAGCTCGCAACGCGCGCTGCCCTATCCGACGGTAGCTTAGGCGCAGCGGGCTTGGATGTGTTTCAAGGCGAGCCCGCGATTGACCCGGCTTGGTTCAAAACCCCGAATGCAACGTTGCTACCCCATATGGGATCAGCAACGATCGAAACGCGGACGGCAATGGCGCTGCAGTCTTTCGACAACATGAAGGCGTTTGCCGACGGACGGCCGCTGCCAAACCCTGTAAATACAGCCTGACAATAAAGAGTGTGCCATGGGTGGATCATCTGTTGAGACATTAACCAGCGAGCAAGTTTTACGCGAAGACTTGGCAGCCGCTTTTCGCCTTGCCGCTCGATTTGATTGGCATGAAGGCGTTGCCAACCATTTTAGCGCTGCGGTGTCCGCAGACGGAAAACAGTTCTTGGTGAACCCGCGCTGGCAACATTTTTCAACAATTAAAGCCAGTGATCTTCTTTTGCTGGATGCAGATGATGCGAATGTGATGACGCGCGCCGATGCCCCGGACCCGAGCGCCTGGTGCATCCACGGCGCCATCCACCGAAACCTCCCCCATGGCCGCGTGTTGTTACATCTTCACCCCCCATACGCGACCGCGCTCATGGGTCTGAAAGACCCGACGCTAAAACCCATCGATCAATCAACAGCGCGGTTTTATAATCGTGTCGCAGTTGATCTCAGTTTCGGCGGCATCGCCGACGACAAAGCCGAAGGTGAACGGCTCGCCCGCGCCTTTGGCAATCATCACACAATGTTGATGGGCAACCATGGTGTTATCACAGCGCAGACAACCGTCGCGCAGGCATTTGATGAGCTGTATTATTTGGAACGGGCTTGCAAAACGATGCTGCTCGCGTACTCAACCGGTCAAGAGCTTGCGATCATGGATCATGAAACGGCCGACAAAACCGCAAAAGGCTGGGATGATTATCAGGGTATGGGCAAGGCACACTTCGCTCATTGGAAGCAGGTGCTGAACCGTGAAGAACCCGACTATCGAGACTAAGACTTCGCTCGTATTGGGAAAACTAAGCCCTAAAAAACAGGAGCCTTTAACCTAGAGCCCCATGAACAAAGTGACTGCAACGATTCTGAGGTCGACAAATGCTAGCTCGACTTTATGACGGTATTTGGGGATAACCTCGCCACACTGGCTCGAACTTGCGATTGTCGGCTCGTATGTGTCGGCGTAATGAAAACCAAGCGTTACCTGAGAACAAAGTTCAAGCGACCATGAATACTCTTAACACGGCCGAAACAACAGTAATCATAGGCGCAGGGCATGCCGGAGTGCAAGCCGCTGCAAGCCTGCGGGATTACGGTTGGAAAGGTCGGATCATTCTGATCAACGACGAATACAGCCTGCCCTATGAACGCCCTCCGCTCAGCAAAACATTCGACGCTAGCCAGGCATTGGTCCAGCTGCGGCCACAAGCATTTTACGATGACAAAGGCATTGAGTTGGCGTTGGGGCAAGCGGTCACTGGCCTTGAGGCAACAAACAAGACAATTTACTTAGCAAATGGTCAAACGATACGGTACGACAATGCCATTTTATGCACTGGCAGCACCCCGATGCGGGTGCCGCCGTTTAACGACCTTAGCACCGATGATGTCTATGTTCTCCGCGATGCTGACGATCAAACAGCCTTACAGACTAAAATAGAAGCTGGACGTCTGCAGCGGCTACTGGTCGTTGGCGCTGGATTTATTGGGCTGGAAGCTGCGGCGGCACTGGCAGATCGTGTCCCCGAGATAACAGTCGTGGACCTCGCCCCGACCGCCATGGGCCGAGCCGTCGCGCCAGAAATTGGCCAGCTTTGCGTTGAAGCACTCCAAGGCGCTGGCATCACAATCAAGTTGAAAACCCAAATAGAGAATGTCGAGCAAACATCGACCGGTCTGAACTTGGAATTCCCCGATCGTGAAAGCTTGGAAGTTGATGGAGTGCTTTTGAGCGTTGGGGCCAGACCAAACGATGATTTGCTCGTCGCCGCTGGTTTCGGCAAGCATCGAGAGATTGCCGTAAACAGTGCCTGTCAACTGTTGGGCCAAGACGATCTTTATGCTGTTGGCGATATGGTGATGGCCCCACACCCGCTATTGGGCGAAACACCAATGCGATTGGAAAGCGTCGATGCCGCTGTTTCACAGGCGAAAACAGCGGCTGCTGCAATTTGTAACGTACCCGCGCCGCGACCGCTTGCGCCGTGGTTTTGGTCGACCCAGGGAAAGAACAAATTGCAAATGGTTGGTATCAAAAATTTTGCAACCCAATGGGTGCTCAGACATGATAAAAATGCTGAAATGCCAACCGCCACGGCTCTCGGATTTAACGACAAGCAAGAGTTAGTGGCGGCACAATGCCTCAACAACACGAAGGACTTTGCGGCAAGCCGAAAGTTTTGGGGTCGCCAGCCGTCGCTCAACATCAGGGCTCTGACCGACAGCAAGCTGGCACTGAAGGAAGCCTTTGAGGTTTAGCCTTGGACAACCTCGCAACGCTGCTGGCCCAAACCGTCAATCCCCATTTCGACTGTATCGCCTGGCTGTAAAAACAATTGAGGGCTCATGCCGACACCAACGCCTGATGGTGTGCCCGTGGCAATGATATCGCCGGGATAAAGCGTCATAAATTCACTTAGATAACTCACCAGGTAATAAACCTGCGAAATCATGTCCTGGGTGTTGCCGTGTTGGCGTTGAACCCCGTTTACCTTGGTCCATAGGGTGAGATTATTCGGGTCATCAACGTCGGCCGAAGTGACCAGCCAGGGTCCGAGGGGCGCAAAAGTGTCGGCACTTTTGCCTTTTGTAAATTGACCCGACCGGTCTGCTTGATAGCCGCGTTCACTGACATCATTGATGATGCAGTAGCCCGCAATGTGATTTGGCGCTTCAGCCTCCGTAATATTTAAGGCTCGATCACCGATCACTACCGCCAGCTCAACTTCCCAATCCAGCTTTGTACTGGTTTTGGGACGCACAATCGGATCGTAAGGTCCCGATATTGCGCTGGTCGCTTTTTGAAAAAGCATTGGCTCATCGCGCTTTCGACTATTGGTTTCGGCGATGTGCAGGGCATAATTCAAGCCAATGGCCAAAATTTTTCCTGTCTCCGCCACACAAGGACCCAGCCGCGGCTGTCCGGACACCAAAGGTAAATCGTTCGTATCCAACGCAGCGATCTTTGCCAGACCCTGCCGGGTCAAAACGTCATTTCCGATATCGTTAATCTGCTGGCTCAAATCTCGAATGCGTCCAGCGTTATCGAGGATTCCTGGCTTTTCCGCACCAACTTCGCCATAACGCACCAGTCTCATCCGCTCTTTCTCCCTAGCCAAAACGCAACAATTCTGCCCCATGAGTGCTCCTATGACAACAGCATCTATACCCACGATCGGATTGATTTCTCTCGGTTGCCCGAAAGCGTTGGTGGACAGCGAGCGCATCATTACAAAACTTCGTGCCGAAGGTTATGGCATCACGGATCAGGTCGACGGTGCCGACGCGGTGATCGTGAACACCTGCGGTTTTATCGACAGCGCACGGGCAGAGAGTTTTGAAACAATTGGCGAAGCTTTAAACGATAACGGTCGGGTCATTGTCACTGGCTGCCTGGGTGTTGAACGCGAAGGTTTATTGCAGGAATACCCAAGCCTGCTGGCCGTGACAGGACCCCATCAATACGAGCAAGTTGTTGCCGCCGTCCACGAGGCCGTGCCGGCACCAACGAATCCATTCGAAGCACTTGTGCCGCCACAAGGCATCAAATTGACGCCACGTCATTATGCCTACCTAAAAATTTCTGAAGGCTGCAACAATCGCTGCAAATTTTGCATCATCCCCTCGCTGCGAGGTGATCTGGTCAGCCGGAACATCAAAGACGTGATGGATGAAGCCGAACGCCTGGTGATCAGTGGTGTCAAAGAACTGTTGATCGTCAGTCAGGATACGAGCGCCTACGGTCTCGACATTAAATACGAAACTGGCATATGGGCTGGGAGCGAACGTAGAAGTCACATCATCGACCTCGCCCAAGCGATGCGGCATTTGGTCGGTGCGCGTGCACAAGGGTTTTATGGCGCAAGGCTGCACTATATCTATCCCTACCCGCACGTCGACGCGTTGCCAGCGATCATGAGCGACGAGACAAGTGGCATTTTACCATACCTCGACATTCCATTTCAGCACGCCCACCCGGATGTTCTGCGTGCCATGGCGCGACCTGCGAAACAGGACAAAGTCTTGGAGCGCATCCATAAATGGCGTCAAGACTGCCCAAACCTGAGCATTCGATCCACCTTTATTGTTGGCTATCCGGGCGAAAGCGAGGAGCAATTCCAGTACTTATTGGACTGGATCGCAGAGGCAGGCATTGATCGTGCAGGATGCTTCCAATACGAGCCTGTTGTTGGCGCAGCTAGCAACGAACTCCCAGGTCAAGTTCCAGATGAGATTAAAGAAGAGCGCTGGCATCGCTTTATGCAAACCCAGCAGCAAATCAGCGCGCAGCGACTCGCTGGCCGAGTCGGTCAGAACCTTAACGTGATTGTTGACAGCATTGACGGTGACGTCGCAATCGCGCGGGGGCCAGGCGACGCCCCAGAGATTGACGGGCACATAGAAGTCGACTTTGTCGAAGGTACTGATGTCGGCGACATCATAGAAGTCGAGATTACGGGCTCGTCGGACTACGACTTGCAAGCCGACTTTATCCGGCGCCTTTAACCAAAAACCATAGGGGTCTGACCATCCTTGGCGCGGCGCCTGGCCGGCAGTGACACGGGCACAAATGAGCCGACGCTCAGTGCACGCTATCGCCGGTGTTTCCACGCATTAGAGCGGCATTTTCCAGTGCTGCCATGCGTGCTTCATACTCAGCCAATTGCTCCGCACTGAGCGGCTCGAGTGGTTTCACCAGCGACGCTGCAAGCACTTCATCAATCGACTTGACTGCGACGATGCTCAAGCCTTCTTTGACATTATCAGGAATATCTTCAAGGTCTTTGACGTTTTCATCAGGAATCAACGCGGTCTGAATGCCGCCGCGAAGCGCTGCCAACAATTTTTCTTTCAATCCACCAATTGGCATCACCCGACCACGCAAGCTGACCTCACCCGTCATCGCGATATCACGTTTGACAGCAACACCAGTGAGCAAGCTCACCATGCTGGTCACCATGGCGATTCCCGCCGATGGTCCGTCTTTCGGAGTCGCACCATCTGGGACATGAATATGCAAATCCTTTTTGTCGAAAACATCCGGCCGAATACCAAGATCCGTTGCGCGGCTTTTCACAACGGTCTCGGCGATTTTAATGCTCTCTTTCATGACATCACCCAAAGAGCCTGTCACGACAGCCCGGCCTTTGCCAGGCGTCGTCGTCGCCTCGATCGTCAATAAATCACCGCCAAACTCTGTATAGGCAAGGCCTGTGACGGCACCGACCTGATCCTCGTCATCTGCGAGGCCGAACCGAAACTTTTTCACGCCAATAAAATCAGCAAGGTTATCGTCGTTAATACTCAATGGGGTTTCCTCAACCTCATTTGTATCAATTAATTTGATGCCCTTGCGCGCCAAACGCGCCAACTCGCGCTCTAAATTTCGAACGCCCGCCTCGCGGGTGTAGTAACGAATAAGCGAGCGAATAGCACTTTCCTCGATAATCACTTCACCCGACTTCACGCCGTTCTCTTTGAGCTGGCGGGGGATTAAGTGGCGTTGTGCAATCTCAACTTTTTCATCTTCAGTGTAACCGCCAATCCGAATGGTTTCCATACGATCCAGAAGTGGCTGAGGCATGCGCAAGGAATTGGCTGTGGTTAAGAACATTACATCCGAAAGGTCGTAGTCGACCTCCAAATAATGGTCACTGAAAGTACTATTTTGCGCCGGGTCCAAAACCTCCAACAGAGCGCTGCTTGGATCACCGCGCCAATCGTTGCCAAGCTTATCGATCTCATCAAGCAGGAATAAAGGGTTGTTGCTCTTTGCTTTTTTGAGAGACTGAATGATTTTGCCCGGCATTGACCCGATGTACGTTCGGCGATGTCCGCGAATTTCGCTCTCATCGCGAACGCCGCCTAAGCTCATGCGGACGAAATTGCGACCTGTCGCCGTCGCAATACTTTTCCCTAAAGACGTTTTGCCAACGCCTGGCGGACCAACCAGGCACAATATTGGCCCCTTAACTTTTTTCATCCGCCCTTGTACAGCTAAGTATTCGACAATGCGTTCTTTGACCTTGTCCAAGCCATAGTGATCTGCATCAAGAACAGTTTTTGCCTGGGCGAGCCCCCGTTTCACTCTGGTCTTTTTGCCCCACGGCAACGCCAAAATCCAATCGAGATAATTACGGACAACCGTTGCTTCAGCTGCCATTGGGCTCATATTCCGCAATTTTTTAAACTCAGCATCAGCTTTTTCGCGCGCCTCAGCACTTAACTTGGCGTTTTTCAAGGCTTCTTCAAGTTCTGACAACTCATCGCGGCCATCTTCACCTTCGCCGAGTTCTTTTTGAATGGCCTTCATCTGCTCATTCAAATAGTATTCGCGTTGGGTCTTCTCCATTTGACGCTTGACTCGGCTACGAATGCGCTTCTCAACCTTAAGAACGCTGATTTCGCCCTCCATGTGACTGAATACTTTTTCGAGGCGCTCCGCAACACCCAGGATCTCCAACAGCTCCTGTTTTTCAGAAATTTTTATGTTGAGGTGACTGGCAATTGTGTCTGCAAGCTTCGTCGGCCGATCAATACGATTCACAGACAGCATGACTTCGGGCGGGATCTTTTGGTTCAGCTTCTTGTATTGCTCGAACTGAGACACCACCGTTCGCATCAAAGCCTCGACTTCATCGCTTTCGGGATCAATTTCCTCGACGCTCTCACAAACAGACTCAAAGAAGTCAGGTCCATCTGCAATGTCATGAATGACAGCACGTTGCATGCCCTCTACCAGCACCTTGACGGTACCGTCCGGCAGCTTCAACAACTGCAATACCGTAGCAATCGTGCCGATACGAAACACATCATCAATACCGGGCGCGTCGTTACTGGCATCTCTTTGACTTACCAAAAGAATTTTTTTGTCGCTCTTCATCACCGCTTCAAGAGCGTTGACGCTTTTATCACGGCCGACAAAAAGCGGGACAATCATGTGTGGAAATACCACAATGTCACGCAAAGGAAGAACCGGAAATTTTTCACTGCCATCAGCCATAATTTAGCGCCTCTTTGTGTCTACTCTTCCTACCCAGAGTAGCTTGTTTCATTTTTACTCATTGCCTTCCTACCAACGAATGCCCTTTGGCCGCTCATCCTTGGCCCTCAAACATTCCCTTGGCAGCGAAAAAATCGCGAGCGTTCTTGTGCCCAAATTGTCCCCATCTGATCGGCGTTGTCCCCAGCACGCTGAGAGATGCTGCGAGTGTCCTCAAAGTGCTTTTTAGGCGCTTGCCACCTGTTCCGCACTATCATCTGCAAATATGTAGA
>CAXBRM010000067.1:0-9326 GCA_963978305.1 uncultured Rhodospirillales bacterium | reverse complement strand
ATTTGCAGGGGATCAATGTTCTCGGCAAAGGACTGATTGATATCGGCATGCAGCGGCTCGACTACCGCCTTGAGCTATTGTTCAACAATCAGGTGCCCTTACCCCTGATCATTCGAGGACCATGGCTTAGACCAGCGATCCGAATTGACAGCCAGCGTGTCATGGCCTTTGCCGTCGACAACCCACAGCTTTTCCTTGCTGCTCTGCCGGCAGAATGGAATCTTCAAGGGTTGCTGCCTGATAATTTTTCGCTCGCCAATATTGAAGAGCAGGCGGCCCGAGCCCTTGCTGGAGAGCGAGCACGGATCGAAGCGCTAGCACGTGCGGAAGCCGAGCGCCTTGCACAGGAAGCTGCGGCACGCGCCCAGGCTGAAGCAAACCGTCTTGCGCAAGAAGCTGCGGCACGCGCCCAGGCAGAGGCAGATCGGCGGGCGCAAGAGCTCGCCAACAGAGCGGCTGAAGAAGCTCGACGGCAGGCGGAACGGCTTGGTAATCAATTGGGCGGGCAAGCAGGCCAATTGCTGCAAAACACGGTAAATAATGGCATCGAGCAACTTGGCGACAGCCAAATCGGTGAACAGTTACAACAGCAAGCAACCACAGCCGCCCAAGGTGCTTTGAACAGCCTGCTCGACAATTTGTTGGGCAACTAAAAGTTAACGATCAAACGGTGACATCATCAAATGGATTTTGGATCACGACGACATCTTCACGTTTAGGCGATGTACTCAGCAATGCGACTTTGACCCCGATCAAGACCTCCACACGTCGAATGTAGTCAACACACTTTTCCGGTAGATCCTCAAAATTCTGGACGCCATAGGTTGAACTTTCCCACCCATCGATGTGTTCATAGACTGGCTCGACCGATGCCTGAGCATTCGCATCGCTGGGGTAATAATCAATCATCTCACCATTTAAGCGATAGCCAACGCAAATTTTTATGGTTTTGAAGGCATCCAGAACGTCCAATTTCGTAAACGCGATGCCGTTAACACCGCTGATTGACAAGGCTTGGCGCACCATAACGGCATCAAACCAGCCGCATCGCCGTTTTCTACCGGTCACGACCCCAAACTCATGTCCACGTTCACCAAGCAAGGCGCCATCGGCGTCCTCAAGCTCCGTTGGGAACGGCCCTGAACCCACTCGCGTGGTGTAAGCTTTCGTAATGCCGAGAACAAAACCCGTATCCTTTGGGCTCAGACCTGTGCCGGTTGACGCTTGACCAGCAATAATGTTCGAGCTTGTCACAAAAGGATAAGTGCCATGGTCGACATCCAACATCGTACCCTGTGCACCTTCGAAAAGTATTTTCTTCCCTGTTTTCTGAGCCAGCTGCAACTCACGCCAAACCGGTCCTACGAAAGGCAAAATGCTCGGCGCGATGGCCATCAATTGAGCGTGCATATCCTCAAGATTATATTCAGGCTCACCCATCCCCTTGGCAATTGCATTGTGATGTTGAAGCAAATCAACCAACCGCGTACTCACCAGCTCAGGATCTCGCAAATCACCAACCCGAACCGCACGACGCCCAACTTTGTCTTCATAAGCCGGCCCGATACCTCGCCCGGTGGTACCAATTTTGTCATTGCCCCTTTGGCGCTCGCGCCGACGGTCGAGATCGACATGCATAGGGAGGATCAGAACGGCATTTTCTGCAATCATCAAGCGGTCAGGCGAAACAGCGATCCCTTTTTCTGCGATCCGAGCAACTTCTTCAACAAAAGCCCATGGATCGACGACGACACCATTACCAACAACAGAGAATTTATCTTCACGAACAATGCCAGACGGCAGTAAGCTCAGCGCATAAGTCACCCCATCGATAACCAACGTGTGGCCTGCGTTATGGCCCCCCTGAAAGCGGGCGATCACATCGGCACGCTCGCTTAGCCAGTCGACGATTTTGCCTTTGCCCTCATCACCCCACTGGCTGCCCACCACGGTTACGTTTGCCATGCTTTGCTTCCTTTTGCCCGCTCGGAATTTCTATAGCTTAACGGCTTGATTACCGTCCCAAATCGATACGCAATTCATGCGCTTGGCCTCCTGGCGCAAACCAACATCGTCGGTTGCCAAACCCAACTGATGCCGGACACGGCGTCCAGACGTTAGGATTCGGTCTAAGTCATCCGCCATTGCACTTGGTAAAAAAACGTACTCGGCTGGCTTCTGCGGCCCCAACGCCCGAACAAGACTGTCGAGATAAAGTGTGAATCCGGCACCTGTTTCCGTGTTTTCCGCTGTATAAGCGCCGCCGCGGCCAAGTTCACCTCGGACCGAAGGGGCAAAAAAGACAAAGCCAATACCCTCATGATAGTCAAAACCACGTGTCTCCGCAGGGTCCAGAGTGATTTCGACCCCTGGGTGTCGTGCCTCAATTGTTTGCGCCACCTGCGTGATAAGCTCGATATCAGCTTGTCCCATCAAACTTTCCAAGCGCCTTAAGCTATCGCGCCAAGGCCCAGCCGCTGTCATAAGCGCCTCAAGTTCCTTGACGCACTTGCCGCAAGCATGGGCAGCGACCATTTGCGGGTCTCGTGCAGCGATGGCCGCTAACAGATCATCGTCCAGGTCATGCTGGTAGGTCTGACAGATGCGCTCAACCAATCCTGGCACTACCAGGTCAACAACAGTGTGGCCAATGCCGGCTCTTGCAATACCCTTCAGCGCAAGGCTGGCAACTTCGACCACTGCCGCCACTTTCTCATGATCGGCCAACCCAATAATTTCCGCTCCTACTTGCGTAAACTGACGTTCAGGTCGCAAGTCGGATCCTGAAACACGCACAACTTGTCCACCATAGCTAAGCCGTAAAGGACGGGATACAGCGCTGAGTCGGGTTGCCGCCATGCGCGCGACTTGGCCCGTCATGTCACTGCGAAGCACGAGTGTTTCACGGCTCAGCGGGTCCACGACCCGAAAGCTCCGACGTCGAAGCTTCGCCGGCGCGGTAGCCAAGAGCGTTTGCTCAAATTCGAGTAGCGGCGGCTTGACACGATCAAACCCCTCTTCCCCGAGCATCCGCATGATATTTTCCAAAACCGCCGCTTCGCGTTCTGCATCAGGCGGCAGCTGATCTTCTAAACCAATCGGCAACAGGCCAACGTTGGCGTCATCTATGGAGCGGGTGTTAGTTGTCTCTTTTGTCATCGACAAACAGCTTTCAAACACAATACGGAGCACCCAGAGTACGAGCAATACCATATTACTGGCAATGCACGCTGCGGAATGGCGGCTTCCTACTCTTCCCAGACCACGCCAATCCGTCTGTTCTGCTTGCCCTTTTTCTCAATTTTTCCCAAAACCAGCTTGCCGACCTGCCCGGTAGTTCTTACGTGGGTGCCACCGCAAGGTTGGTAGTCAAACGACTCAACATTGGCAAAACCGATCCGCACCATTCTGATCGTGCCACTGCCGCGTGGCGGTTGCACAGACATCGTTCGAACCAATTCTGGATTGGCATCAAGCTCAGCATCACTAATCGAGCCAATCGTCACGGGATAATCAGCCGCAATAGCTGCATCGAGCGCCGCTTGGATTTGGGCTTTATCAGGGCTTTGGTCGAGGTCAAAATCAAGTCGGCCTTTATCTGCGCCGATAGAACCGCCTGTGACAGGAGCATTGACCACGGAACAAAGCAAATGCAGTCCGGTGTGCATGCGCATCAGTCTGTAGCGCCGCTCCCAATTTAAACTGGCGACAACAGAACTACCGACCGGTGGAGGGTTCAAGGCATCTTCCATAAGCTGCAGAACCTGGCCACCAGCGCCCTTGATGGTGTTGATCACGCTCGCGCTGCCATCCTCCCAGTTCAATGTGCCGACATCGCCGGGCTGTCCTCCGCCTTGGGCATAAAAAACAGTTTGATCTAAAACCACTGCCCCTTCTGCTGTCACCGCTGTAACAGTCGCATGGCAAGAGCGAGCCTCCATATCATTTTCATACAACCGCACAGTCACGCTGCCTACTCCCGTCGATAATGTCCATTCTGTCGCGTCAGGCTAAAGTTAAGGTCATTGTCCAGCCGTGGTCAATGGGGCCATGGCCACGACCATAGCCCGGGGCACGGCGTATGGCGCCATCCACATAGCGCACAGCACGGCAAACAGCATCCTCCAATTCCAGTGATTGCGCCAGACCACAGGCGATAGCGCTGGCAAGAGTGCAACCGGTGCCATGGGTATGGGCGCTTTGCACACGCCTTCGGCCCGGTTCAATTTCGCCAGTGCCAGCTGGGCTTATCAATAAGTCATGGAGCACATCACCGCACAAATGACCACCCTTCATCAAGACGGCGCTGGCACCCTTACTCAGCAAACATCGGCCAATCTCCTCCATGTCATGTGCACCGCCAACAGGTTGCCCACTTAAGGCCTCTGCCTCAGGAATGTTCGGCGTCAGAACACTGGCCAAAGGTAGGATTAAATCGGCAAACGCTTGTTGTGCGTCATCCATTAACAATGATGCGCCACCTTTGGCGCGCATGACCGGATCAACCACAATTGGGATGCCAGCGCGATGTGCTGGCTTCAAAAGATTGGCGACACACTCAATAACAGGCACTGAGTGAAGCATGCCGGTTTTGATGGCATCTGCACCGAGATCATCAAACACCACGTCAAATTGTTGCTTAATGAAATCTATCGGGACTTGATTGACACCGTGAACCCCCAGCGAATTTTGGGCCGTCAAAGCTGTGATTGCCGTCATAGCCATGCCACCCAACGCAGTTACCGCCTTCAGGTCAGCTTGGATCCCCGCACCGCCACCGCTGTCGGAACCGGCGACAATCAGCACACGTCCTCTCATGATTGCGCCTTTTCGATAGCTCGGCAAATACTGTCAACGGCCTCCTGCACCACATCACGATCATCTGCTTCTGCCATAACACGTATAACCGGTTCGGTGCCGCTGGGGCGAATAACAACGCGGCCTGTGTCCCTGAGCCGTGCTTCCTGGCGCTCAATTTCCGCGGCAACCGTTTGATGATCTAACGGCAAAGTACCTTTGTATTGAACATTCTTTAACAGCTGCGGAACGGGCTCAAATTGATCCAAGACCTCAGAGGCTTTCAATCCGGTTTCAGCCATTTCCGCCAAGACTTGCAAACCAGCGATCAACCCGTCACCGGTTGTCGCGTAGTCAGACAGTATCATGTGTCCAGATTGCTCACCGCCAACATTCCATCCTAGTGCACGCATGCGTTCCAAAACAAAACGATCGCCAACTCGGGTCCGCTCCATTTTGAAATTGTCAGCTGCGAGTCTACGTTCAAGCCCAAGATTGCTCATGACAGTGGTAACCAATCCCTCGCCTTTGAGTTTGTCTCGCCGGTGCAACGTTTTGACCAGGAGAGCCATGATTTGATCCCCGTCGACGACTTGACCACGCTCATCCACCAAAATCAGTCGGTCCGCATCGCCATCGAGCGCGACACCGACGTCAGCGCCTGTTTTGATAACTTCCAACTGCAAATTACGTGGTGCTGTTGCCCCGAACTCTCGGTTGATGTTGGTTCCATCAGGGGCGTTGCCGATTTCGACGATCTCAGCACCCAACTCGTACAGCGCCGTAGGCGCACAGCGATAAGCTGCACCATGAGCGCAATCGATGACGACTTTCAACCCATTCAAGCTCAAATGATCCGGAAAGCTCGATTTCGCGAGCTCGATGTATCGTCCCAGGGCTTCCAATCGTCTCACGCGGCCAACTTCTTGCGGTGGACAGACAGCAAACTGGATCCCTTCATCGACCATCCGAGCGACATCCAATTCGATTTGTCGCTCAATTTCACTGCCAATTTTATAGCCGGTCGCCTCGAAGATCTTGATGCCGTTATCGTGGTAGGGATTGTGGGACGCTGACAACATGATGCCCAGATCGGCGCGCATGGATTGTGTCAGGGAAGCAACAGCTGGCGTTGGCATCGGACCGAGCAAAAGGACATCAAAGCCAACGCTGGTAAATCCGGCAACCATCGCATTTTCCAGCATGTATCCCGATTGTCGCGTATCCTTCGCGATCAACACTTCGGGCCGAACCGCGATGCCCTGCTCTCGGCGACGCAAACCGATCGCCATAGCGACATGCATTGCCAATGGCGCCGTCATTTTGGACGAATTGACTGTCCCGCGGATGCCATCAGTACCAAATAATTTCTGGGCCATAATTGCTTGCTTCACTTTCTACAACAAAGCGTGAGCGACTTGCTTAATCACTCTTCTGTTTACTTTCTAGCGACTCGGTTTTTACGCGCCCGCCATGAGTGCTTGCTCGACAGCAAGCGCCTGTAGAGTTGCAGCGACGTCATGGACCCGAAACAATCGACAACCTTTTCGGTAAACAGCAGTCGCTGCTACCAACGAACCAGGCAAACGCCTGGCGGGCTCGACATCTCCAGCAATTTTCTCGATGAAACCCTTGCGGCTGGCACCAAGCATTGCCGGGAACGCTGCTTCATAGAGCGGCCAATTCTGAAGAATACTGAGATTATGGCGCAGGGTTTTGCCAAATCCAATCCCGGGATCGAGGCAAATGTGCTGCCGATCAAGGCCGGCATCAATCAGCTTGTCCGCCTGATGGTGCAACCACCGCGCAATATCTTTGGCAGCATCGTCATATCGGGGGTCATTTTGCATCGTCTGCGGTGTGCCGCGCATGTGCATCAAACAGACAGGCAGAGCAAGGTCGACGGCGACACTTATGCTGTCGCTCGCATTTGTAAAACCTGAGACATCGTTGATGATTTTAGCACCTGCTTTGGCGGCCGCTACCATGATTTCTGGATGACGCGTATCAATGCTGACTAAGAAGCCCTCTTGCGCCAAAGCAGAAACCACGGGCAGAACGCGGTCCAACTCTTGCTGACGGCCGACTGGCGTCGCCCCGGGGCGCGTGCTCTCTCCACCAACATCCAGTATGCTCGCGCCTTCGTTACTCAACTGACGGCCATGCAAAATGGCTTGATCGACGTGGTGAAACTGTCCGCCATCAGAAAAACTATCCGGCGTGACATTGATGATCCCCATGACATGAGGTTGATCAAGCTTTAAGCCAGACCAACGCTTAGCACCACCCATCTTAACGACTATTTCCCGGGGTCAAAAGCCGTCGTCGGCGCGGCGCCACCCGCCGCCGACCCGCCATCAGAAACGCTGCCTGCCCCGATTTGTGGTAGAAAACCACTACTGCCGGTGCCGTTTTCGTCATCATCTATTTCTTCAGGGCGATGGAGTTCTTCCCCTGCGACCACGCGCTCAACTTCCTCGGCACTGAGTGTCTCATGTTCAATCAACGCTGCCTTAAGGCGGTGCAAGGCATCCACATTGTCATTCAAAATGCGGCGTGCCTCCCCCAAAGCCCACTCGACCAAATCACGGGTTTCTTCCTCAATGATAGCGGCGGCTTGCTCAGATATTTCTTTCGTTGGCCCCATGTAAGGATCAAATCCGCTACGGCCATAATACAAGTGCCCAAGCTTTTCACTAAACCCAAGTTCTTCCACCATTTGGCGAGCAATTGCCGTCGCCTGCCGGATATCACCGCTTGCGCCCCCAGTTACACCTTCGTCACCGTAAATAATTTCCTCAGCAGCGCGGCCCCCAAAGGCAGTGACCAACCGCGCCTTCATGTGCTCACGGCGGCGAGGCATATGTTCTTCTGGGGTGTACTGGGCATAGCCCCCAGCGTTACCGCGCGGAATGATTGTCACCTTATTGAGTTTTTCGAGCGAGGGGACATTCAAACCAGCAATCGCATGCCCTGCTTCGTGGTAGGCCACCAGCTCAATCTGCTCTTTACTTTGCAGCATGCTACGCCGCTCCGGTCCCATGCTCACCTTGTCCTTGGCGTTTTCGAAATCGTCCATTGTGACAACACGTTTATTTGCCCTTGCTGCCAGCAGCGCTGCCTCATTGATGACATTGGCGAGGTCGGCACCGGAATACATCGGCATCCCTTTCGCCAAACGCTTCAGGTCAACATCCGGACCCAATGGTACCTTTTTGGCATGCACCTTGAGAATTTTTTCACGCCCCAACGCATCGGGCAGGTTAACTTGAACCTGGCGGTCAAAACGGCCCGGGCGAAGCAAAGCCTTGTCCAAAATATCGACACGGTTGGTCGCGGCGATAATGATTACGCCTTCATTACCCTCAAAGCCATCCATTTCGACAAGCATTTGGTTCAAAGTTTGTTCGCGTTCTTCGTGACCACCGCTCATCCCCTGGCTGCGCGAGCGTCCGACAGCGTCAATTTCGTCGATGAATATAATACAGGGTGCATTCTTCCGTGCCTGCTCAAACATATCACGGACCCGGCTGGCACCAACACCGACAAACATTTCAACAAAATCAGAGCCTGAAATGCTAAAGAAAGGCACTCTAGCCTCACCTGCAGTAGCTCTAGCAAGAAGAGTCTTACCAGTTCCAGGAGGACCCACCATTAAGACACCTCTTGGTATTTTCCCACCAACTTTTTGAAATCTAGTTGGATCTTTTAAGTAATCAACAAGTTCTTGTACATCTTGTTTTGCTTCCTCGCATCCAGCTACATCCTTAAAAGTAGTCTTAACCTTTCCACCTTCCATTAACTTGGCTTTACTTTTTCCGAAAGACATTGGTCCACCTCTTCCAGACATACTTCCCTGCATTTGCCTCATGAAAAAGAAAAATATCGCAAGTAAAAGTAAAATCGGAAATGCTCCAACCAATAACTGTGACCAAACTGATGGCTGTTCAACCTCTTCATATGAGGTGATTACTCCGTTTTCTTGAAGCGCTGCATCTAAAACAGGATCAGACTTATAAATAGGATGATTGGTTTTAAACTTGGACCCATCCAATCTTTGACCAAAGATTGTCATCTGATCACCTTTATATGTTACTTCTGATACTCTGTCTGATAAAACTTCTTGTTTAAATTGACTGTAAGATATAGTTTCTCTTGGAGCTGAGGGTTCAACATTATTGAATACTAAAAAAATAATGGACCCCAACACAAGCCACACAAAAATATTTTTTAAAAAATCGTTCATAATTACTTTATACCGTATAAATATATCTCTTTTGACTGCTTCTTGGAAGCAGCGGGTTTAGCAGTTTGGACTATTTTTAAATTTTTTTCCATTTCTTTTCTAAATTTATTTAAATTAGAGTTTTGAAAAGTTTTAACAATAAATATACCGTTACTTTCTAAAAATCTTATCGCTCCCTCTAGAGTTAGCAAATTAAGCTCGAATACATTTTCATCATCAATACTGCTTATACCTGTTAAATTTGGGGCTAAATCAGAAATCACAAGATTAAATTTATTTTTTA
>CAXBRM010000066.1:0-9335 GCA_963978305.1 uncultured Rhodospirillales bacterium | reverse complement strand
GCGTTAAAGTTCGGGTCACACCAGCTGACCATGCTAAATTCGAGAGCCGTTTTGGCGATAGTGCTATCGTGTTGGCTAGTTGATAGTTAGCGCCAGGACATTCCGTTTTTTTGATGCCAAAGTTCAGACAACTCAAGAGCAGCATAGGTAAGCACTGCGTCTGCACCAGCACGCCGGAAACTCATCATCATTTCCCATATACATTTGTCGTAATCTAGCCAGCCATTCTGGGCAGCAGCTTTAAGCGATGCGAACTCTCCGCTCACGTGGTAGGCGAATGTTGGTACGCCAAATTCTCGTTTCACGCGGTGGACAATATCTAAGTACAGCATTCCGGGCTTGACCATAACCATGTCAGCACCTTCTTGGAGGTCTGCCGCTACCTCCCGTAGTGCCTCGTCGCCGTTTGCGGGGCTCATCTGATAACTCGCTTTATCTGTTTTTAGGGCGCTCGCACTGCCGATTGCGTCGCGAAATGGTCCATAGAAAGCGCTCGCGTATTTAGCGGAATAGGACAAAATAACCTGTTCGGTTTGACCCGCTTGCTCTAAGGCGTCGCGGATGGCGCCGATGCGGCCATCCATCATATCACTTGGCGCAACAATCGTTGCGCCAGCGTTTGATAGGCATAAAGCTTGCTTAACAAGTGCTTCAACCGTTTCGTCGTTGAGGATACGGCCATGTTCGTCAACAAAGCCGTCGTGCCCGAAAGGATTGTAGGGATCAAGTGCGACATCGCAGATCGTCGCCAGATTAGGTGCTTCACGCTGGACAATGGCCAGTGCACGGTGAATGAGGTTTGTTTCTCGATAGGCTTCATCACAGGCCAGTGTTTTTTTGGCGTCGGGCACTTGCGGGAAAAGCGCAATGGCTTGGATTTTCAGGGCCAACACGGTTTCCAGCAATTGAGGCAGGTCTTGAAGTGACCAGCGCTTGACGCCCGGAAGCGAATCAAGATCTTCTGTCGCTTGATTTTCTGTCAAAAAGACGGGCAAAATGACTTGCTCAGGGAAAAATTGCGTCTCAGCAGACAATTTTCTCAATGATGCATGCATTCGGTTGCGACGAAATCGGACCTTAGGAAAACTATAGTTGGGATATGACATGATATTTCGCTCAAAAAGATAATTTTTTTCCTTAAAAAACACACTATTTCTACTATAAGCTGTCGAAATTATATTTGATTTATAAGGAAAGATAAATCTCAGCCTTTCTTTAGATATCTGACCAATTTCTCGAAATTTTGACTTTCAATGGCACGATATTTGTGAGGTTACAAGTAACACCCGCTTGAGCCTGCTTGGCTGTGAAGGGTGGAAGTATTGGTAAAGCTTAGAATATTGCATGCGTGCCATTGGCGACCGGAGTGCGATTTCTGGGTGAAAAATTTGTTTGTAAGGGTTTAACATGAACTACAGTTACTTAGAGACCGTTGCCGTCATTGAGCGGCTACACCGCCGCTGCTTAGAAGTTATCAAAGCAGAATTGGACCGTTCAAGTGTTCGGGACATCAACAATATACAGGCACTCATTCTTTTCAACATCAGCGATGAAGAGCTGACAGTCGGTGAATTAACGCTTCGTGGTTGTTATCATGGCTCAAATGTATCTTATAATCTCAAGAAACTTCGTGAGTTTGGTTATGTCAGTCACGAGCAGAGTGCCCATGACAAGCGCTCATTCCGCGTTAAGCTGACGGCGAAAGGCCGTGAAATCCGTGAATTGCTCCAAAATATGTTCGAACGTCATGCTGAAGCCATGGAAAAGATGGATGTCACCAATGAAAGCTTTGTCGAATTAAACGAAACCTTGTTTCGCTTAGACCGGTTCTGGGCAGCGTCGAGTGGCGATTACATCGACCAGCGCTCGGCTGGAGCATTTGAAGCCGCGATGCGGATGCGTCTTTGATGGTTGATACCTGATAAGGATTTGGTCTAGCATCTAGGCTGGAATTGTGCCCTTTGTATCCTTGTGAGCAAAGGGCGCTTTGTTTTATTGATCTGGGTTTAAAACCTGATTCGGACAGCAAAGCTTCGGCTTGAAAAGGGACAGAACGGTGCAATTATTCTTTGCAAGCGATCATGCAGGCTTTGACTTAAAGGCGAAGCTGATGGAGATATGCGCTGCGAAGGGGTGGGAAATTGTTGACTTGGGTCCTGAAACCGCCGACCGCGTTGATTATCCTGACTTCGGTGAAAAACTTGCGAAGGCATTGGCGACCGATCACGAAGCGCGTGGTGTTCTTGTCTGCGGCAGTGGTGTTGGTATGAGCATTGCTGCCAATCGCTTTGGCCACATCCGTGCTGCGAACTGTAGTGATGTCACAATGGCGCGTCTGTGCCGGCAACATAATGATGCCAATGTGATTGCATTCGGTGAACGATTGATTGGTGACGAAGTTGCTGTGGAAGCTTTAGAGGTCTTTCTCACAACGGCATTTGAGGGTGGCCGCCATGCGGCGCGTGTAGATAAATTGACATTACTCTCGTCGCGTTAAATCATAGCGCGCTTGGTTAACCAAAAATTCGCGCCGTTGCCTGGCACCGTCAACGTTAACATTATGAGTGGCCAGCAGAGCATGATTTAAGGAGACAAAACAAATGACCTATTCAGTTCCAGACGGGTTTTTTACGGCGAGTGTTGATGACACGGATGCTGCTTTGGCAGATTCGTTGAATCAGGAGGCGCATCGCCAGCAAACTCAAATCGAGCTGATTGCATCCGAAAATATTGTTAGCCGTGCCGTTTTGGATGCTCAAGGCAGCCTGCATACCAACAAATATGCCGAAGGCTATCCTGGGCGGCGCTACTACGGCGGATGTGAATTTGTCGATATTGCCGAAGAGCTGGCCGTTGATCGTGCAAAGCAACTGTTTGCTGCATCCTATGCGAATGTCCAGCCGCACAGCGGTGCGCAAGCCAACCAAGCCGTCATGCTGGCAACCATGAAGCCTGGTGAGAAGTTTCTTGCCATGAGTCTGGACCATGGCGGTCACTTAAGCCACGGCGCTAAAGTCAATCTGTCAGGCAAATGGTTTGAGCCTGTTCATTACGGCGTGCGCGAACAAGATGGACTGATTGATTATGATCAAGTTGAAGACCTCGCCAAACAACATAAGCCGAGCATGCTGATTGCCGGTGGGTCTGCCTACCCACGGATTATTGATTTTGAGGCGATGCGAACCATTGCCGACCTGGTTGGTGCCCGGTTTTGGGTGGATATGGCGCATTTTTCCGGCCTTGTGGCTGGCGGTGTTCATCCAAATCCATTGGATTATGCTGATATTGCCACCTCAACCACTCACAAAACCTTACGCGGGCCGCGGGGCGGAATTATCCTGAGCCGCAATGATGACCTAGGCAAAAAATTGAATTCGGCTGTTTTTCCTGGTCTGCAGGGTGGCCCACTTATGCATGTTATCGCTGCCAAAGCGGTCGCTTTTGGCGAGGCGTTGACGCCAGTCTACAAGGAGTATGTCAAAGCCGTGGTCGAAAATGCTACGGCTCTGGCGGAACGTATGATGAGGCACGGATATGATTGCTTTAGTGGTGGTACTGACACCCATTTGATGCTGGTAGACATGCGCCCCAAAGGTGTCAAAGGCAATGTCGCTGAGGTTGCGCTGCATCGTGCAGGTATCACCTGTAACAAAAATAGTGTGCCGTTTGATACGGAAAAGCCAATGGTGACCAGTGGGGTGCGATTGGGTACGCCGGCGGGCACGACGCGCGGCTTCGGTGTAGCTGAGTTTGAACAGATTGGCGACATGATTGCGACAGTTCTCGATTCCCTTGCTGCAACCGACGGAGAGGGAAATACGGCTGTCGAATTAGCCGTAAAAGCTGATGTCGAAGCCCTTTGCGCGCGCTTCCCCATTTACCGATGAACACTGGGGGACTAATCGTTGCGCTGTCCATTTTGTGCCAGTGAAGAAACGCAAGTTAAAGACAGTCGTCCGGCAGAAGACAACCAGGCGATTCGACGCCGTCGTCTTTGCAGCGGTTGCGGCGCTCGGTTTACCACCTTCGAGCGGGTTCAACTGCGAGAATTGACGGTCATCAAAACCAACGGCGAAGAGCAACCTTTTGAGCGTGAAAAACTGGCACGAAGTATTCTGGTTGCAACGCGAAAACGACCTGTGTCGGGGGAGCAGGTTGATCGGATGGTCACCGGGATCGTTCGCCAGTTGGAAAGTCTGGGCGTAGACGACGTCAGCACCCATGACATTGGTGCTGCCGCTATGGAAGCCCTAAAGGCTATCGACAAGGTGTCTTATATTCGCTTTGCGAGCGTTTACCGAAACTTTACTGAGGCCAGCGACTTCGAGGATTTTGTCACGCATCTTGATGAACTGCGAGGCCGAAATTGACAGATGGGTTGCACGAGCGTTGGATGTCTGCAGCCTTGTCGCTTGGACGACGCGGCATGGGGGCAACGGGGGAAAACCCGAGTGTCGGTTGTCTTATCGTCAAAAACGACAAAGTCCTGGGCTTTGGCTGGACGCAAAGGGGGGGACGGCCGCACGCCGAAATTATGGCGTTGTCGATGGCTGGTGCATCGGCCAAGGGTGCGACGGCATATGTCACTTTGGAGCCGTGTGCACACGTTGGCAAAACCGGCCCCTGCGCTAACGCCCTTATTAAAGCCGGCATCCAAGACGTGGTGATTGCCTTACAGGACCCTGATGCCCGGGTTTCTGGGGCGGGAATTGAGGCATTGGCGGTGGCGGGTGCCAAAGTTCATACGGGTGTTCTGGCACAGCAGGCTGCGTGGGATTTGGCAGGCTTTTTACGACTTAAATCGAAGGGTTTACCACTGGTAACGCTGAAACTTGCCGCCACACTCGATGGCAAAATTGCTTTGAGTCATGGAGAAAGTAAGTGGATTACAGGCGAGTTGGCGCGAAGATGGGGACATTTGCTGCGGGCGCAGCATGATGCCATTGTCACCGGTGCACGCACGGTCAGCGCTGACAACCCGGCACTGACAGCACGGGTGCCCGGCTTACGCGATGATGATCCGGATCCTTTTGTCCTTGCGAGTGCCGAGGGTTTTGCCGGTGACTTTGACATTATGGCTCGGGCGACGGTGATCAAAGCACATGGCGTGGCAAGATTGCCTGATCCGCACCATGTGCTCTCAGAACTGGCAGGCCTTGGTTATCATCGTGTGATGATCGAAGCGGGCAGTGGTGTTGCCGCTCAATTCCTAAAGGCAGGCTTGGTGGATCAGATTGCTTTGTTTCAGGCGCCAGCTTTGATTGGCCGCGATGGTCTAAGCGCCGTGGGTGTTTTGCCGCTCGAGACTTTGGCTGATTTAACCCGTTGGGACTACCTTGACGAAAAACGTTTAGGCCAAGAACGCTATCTCACTTTACGATCTCCCAATTGGCACGAGGAGGTAAAAGAATATGTTTAGCGGTATTGTTCAGTGTATTGCCGAGGTCCGGGAGTTCACAGAAAAAGAGGGCGGCGGCGTCACCATGGATATTGTTGCGCCACTACCCGTTGAACGGTTCGAGATTGGCGCTAGTGTCGCCCATTCGGGTGCTTGTATGACGGTGGTGCGCGCGACCAGTCTGGAGGCTCAAAAGACTGAATTTACCATCGACGTCAGTCCTGAGAGCTTAGCGAAAACAACCATGTCGCTGTGGCGCAAAGGCTCGATGATTAATCTTGAGACTAGCCTTCGCGTCGGGGATGAAAATGGCGGCCACAATTTGATGGGCCATGTTGATGGTTTGGCAGAATTGGTCACTCTCAGGCAACGAGGGGATCACTATGATCTAAGGTTTCGCGTTGATCCCCAATTTATGAAATTCCTACCAAACAAGGGCAGCGTCGGCTTGGATGGCATCTCACTGACCATCGTCGAACCAAACCGTGAGATGCATACATTTGGGGTCGCTGTGATCCCACACACCTGGCAGGAAACAACATTGCACACGCGACATGTTGGGGATTGGCTTAACTTTGAAATCGACGCTTTCGCGCGCTACATTGCAACCTACGTTGATCATGTTATGGAAACGAAAGGCTAACTGGCAATGAACACCCGTCCGCAAGATGTGACGTCATTTGCTTTCAGCGAGATGAAGTCGAGTATCGAAGAGATTATCGACGAGGCGCGCAATGGCCGCATCTTTATTTTGGTTGATGATGAAGATCGTGAAAATGAAGGTGACCTCATTATTCCGGCACAAATGGCAACGCCGGCAGCCATCAATTTTATGGCAACTCATGGTCGTGGGCTGATTTGCTTGAGTTTGACACAAAAGCGTGCAGCTGAACTTGAATTGAGTCTGATGCCCCAGCGTCATTCCAGTCGTTTTGGCACGGCTTTTACGCTGAGTATTGAAGCCACTGATGGTGTCACCACTGGCATATCGGCCCCCGATCGGGCGCGGACAATCAGTGTGGCGATTGATGCCAGCAAAGGGGCCAAGGACATCCAAACGCCAGGTCATATTTTCCCGCTTGTGGCGCGCGATGGTGGCTGTTTGGAAAGAACAGGCCATACCGAGGCCAGCATCGACATCAGCCTGCTGGCTGGCCTTAACCCTTCAGCGGTGATCTGTGAAATCATGAATGAAGATGGTACGATGGCCCGCCGAGATGACTTGATGGCGTTTGCGCAGTTGCATGGTATCAAGATTGGGACAATCGCTGACTTGGTGGCTTACCGCTTGAGGCATGATCGCTTGGTTGAGCGTGTCTCGGCAGAGCCTTTTGACAGTGCGCATGGCGGCAGTTTTCTCAAGATTATCTATCGCAATCGACTGGATGGCAGCGAGCATACGGTCTTGCAAAAAGGCAAAGTCTCAGATCACGAACCAACACTTGTGCGGATGCACGCTGTCAGTTTGGACAATGATCTACTGGGTGCCAGTGGACCAACTAGCCAATTGCCCCAGGCGATGAATACTGTTGCCGACCATGGCAGTGGTTTGGTCGTTGTTCTTTCTGGCATGAACCCTTCCAGGTTAGAGGCTGCCGACAAACCGCGTGATCTTGGTGAGTTGCGCCACTTTGGTGTGGGTGCACAGATTCTGAACGATTTAGGTGTGACCGATATGGTGCTATTGTCCAACAGTTCGCATCGCCTTGTCGGCTTAGAAGGTTATGGATTGAATATTGTGGAACAAAGACCACTCACTGACTAAGTCAATATTGGTTTTATTGAGGATGGATTAACTATGTCGCGCCAGCCGCATTTGCTGATCATTAACGCGCCGTACTATCGCGACGTGTCGGACAACCTTCTGAAGAACACAAAAATTGCCTTGGATGAGGCGCGTGCGACGTACGAAGTTCGTGATGTTCCCGGTGCGCTCGAGATCCCGGCGGCGATTAAATTTGCCAGCCAAAGCGGTAAATTTGATGGGTACGTTGCCCTTGGCTGCGTTATTCGCGGCGAGACCACTCACTACGATTACGTTTGCACGGAAAGCGCTCATGGCTTGCAGGTCTTGGCGATGCAGCACGGCCTGTGCATCGGCAACGGCATTTTGACGGTCGAATCGAAAGAGCAAGCTTTGGCGCGTGCGCTCAGTAGCGCTGAAGGTGGCAAAGACAAGGGACGAGATGCTGCGCTAGCGCCCTTGGCACTGATCAAATTAAAGGCTGAATTTTCGAGCGGTCCAATCGCGTGACAGGAGCACAAACAGACATCATAACGCATATTGACGTCGCCAATTCTTTGGGCCGTCGTGGAGCAGCGCGATTTGCGGCAATACAAGCCTTGTATCAGCTCGAAATGGGCGGTGCTGCGTCGTTAGAACCCATCCTCATGGAATACTTAACGATAAGGGGCCATCAGACCAGCGATGGGATTAGATTGGGGGCCTTTGACACTGCACTGATGGAACACGTTGTTCGAGGCGTCGTTGAAAATTTTGAGGATATCGACATCATGCTCTTAGGGGTGATGGCAGATGGTTGGACCATTAATCGCTTAGACAGCGTTCTACGCGCTATCTTACGGGCCGCGACCTATGAGCTGGCTTGGGATGAGGAAACGCCTGGACCTGTCATCATTAATGAATATGTCAACATTGCACGCACATTTTTCAATGATCGCGAGCCTGGCTTCGTCAATGCTTCGCTCGACAGTATCCAAAGCGTGATGCGTTCGCCCGACCAACCTTGAGCGAAGCGGTGAACGAAAAATTCTTACTATCATGCTGACTGGACTGCCCAGGGGTTTGAAAGCCTCGACAGAAATCGCGAAATCAGCAATAAGTCAGAACAAAAACAGAATACAATTATACTTAGGCGATTTATGATAGGCGCAGACGCAGACGCGGATACAGAAACGAACACCGGAAAAAAAAGAGGGATTCGCGGCACCGCGGACAACTACACCGCTGATCAAATTGAGGTGCTGGAGGGTCTGGAGGCGGTGAGACGTCATCCGGGTATGTATATTGGCGGCACGGACGACCGCGCATTGCATCATCTATTTGCCGAAATTCTGGACAATAGTATTGATGAAGCGGTGGCAGGTTATGCCACCAAAATTGCTGTGGTTTTGCATGATGATGGCAGTGTAGAAATTGTCGATAACGGCCGTGGAATACCTTTTGATCCCCATCCAAAGTTTAAAAATAAGTCGGCTCTCGAGGTAATTTTTACAACGCTGCATGCAGGGGGAAAGTTCAGCGGCAAAGCATATGAGACCAGTGGGGGTCTCCATGGCGTTGGCAGCTCGGTTGTGAATGCATTGTCGAGCTGGATGACGGTTGAAGTCGCCCGCGATAAACGTGCCAAGGCCATGACCTTTCGAGAAGGGGCGCCAGGGCGCCTAGAAGACCGCGGCACGACGTCCAATCGACGAGGCACAAGCGTTCGATTTTTGCCCGATGCAAAAATTTTTGGACCGAACGCGCGGTTTGCACCCGACCGACTTTTTCGGATGACTCGCAGCAAGGCCTTTCTGGAAAAAGGTGTTGAAATTCGTTGGAATTGCGCACCAAGTTTAATCGGTGATGACGATGACACACCGCACAAGGCGATATTGAGCTTTCCGGGCGGCATCAAAGACTACCTTGAAAGTGAAGTAGACGGGTTGACTCGCACCGTGGAGGCTATGTTTCATGGTGAGAGCAAATGGACGAACGAACAAGGACAAAATGCCCGGATGGAGTGGGCCATTGTTTGGACGGAAGACCCAGATGGCGGCTTGGCGAGTTTTTGCAACACAATTCCGACGCCAGAAGGGGGGACCCACGAAACGGGTCTGCGTGCCGGTTTGACACGCTCAATCCGAAGTTTTGGTGAAATGGTCGGCCATAAAAAAATTAAGGATATCGCTGCCGACGATGTTTTGGGTGGCG
>CAXBRM010000065.1:0-9341 GCA_963978305.1 uncultured Rhodospirillales bacterium | reverse complement strand
AACGGCAGCATAAATACCGCTGACATCACCACATCAGAAGTAAAATGCGCGCCGCCACCAATTCTGAGGAACCCAAGGGCAAAACCCAAAATAAGGGTAAAGCGCAGGCTTGGTGCTACTTTTCCCTTGTTCCAGGCAAGAGCAACGGCATAACAAGCAAATCCCGCTGACGCCTCCCCCGATGGCATTGAACAATTTTTGAAACACTCAGTGCCAATTACCCACCAATGTTCAAAGTTGCCTGCTAGCAACTCGTCGGGAATGTGGCGAGGTCTTGAACGGGCGAAGAAAGGTTTTAAAATCCCGTGCACCACCGCCAAATTCAGCAAAATCTGGGTTAAGGAAAAAAAAGCAAGCGTCGTCGCCAAACGGCGCAACCAGGTTTCCCGATAGAAGAAACTGACAGGCAGAGCAGCAAGCGTGACAAGAAAGCCTATATACACGCTTGGTCTGGCAATTCGGTGGGAGACAAAGCGTGCAAAATCCGCCAATACAAAATCCCCATTGCGGTAGAACGCCAAACTAACATCGCTGTCAGCTCTGGGCCATAACAGCACCATAAGCATAGCAACGCCGATTAGCAGCAGCCCAACATGGCGAAAATTGATAGGTTGGCCCCAGAAGTTCAACAGGCGCACATTGTTTGATAGCGGCGCAATGAAACAAAGCGTAATAAGGCCAAATATAGCGAAATTCAGAGCAAGCGCACCCGTTGACCAGATGAAAGTCAACAGGATGAAACTGAGGCCGATCAGCACAAGTGCCGATAAAGGCAAGGTCAATTCTACAGCTTTCCGCATCGAACTTTCAGCACGAGCCTTTCCTGCGCGATTATGATCAACCGATTTGTTAATCTAATTCCGATCGTAACATCGAAGTCACCACACGGCACGGTAGTGCAACAAAAAGGCCCCTGCAATCGCAGAAGCCTATTATCAATCAACCCAAAATAAAGCAATAATTAGCCGGGGATGTCTTCTGCACTAAAAAACTGAGCAATTTCGATCGCTGCGTTCTCGACACTGTCGGAACCATGTACACTGTTTTCGCCAATGCTTAGGGCATACAACTTACGCACTGTGCCTTCAGCCGCTTCTTGGGGATTGGTCGCGCCCATAACCTCACGATGCTTGGCCACAGCGTCTTCGCCTTCAAGCACTTGCACTACAACTGGTTCGGAGGTCATGAAGTCGACCAATTCGCCATAAAACGGTCGCTCAGCGTGGACTTCATAAAATTTCTTTGCTTGCTCCTCGGTCATTTGGATGCGTCGCTGACCGACAATTCGCAACCCGGCCTCTTCAAACAAAGCATTGATTTTACCTGTTAGATTACGTTTGGTTGCGTCCGGTTTGATGATAGAAAAAGTGCGCTGTATAGCCATTCGGGGAATTCCTTTTGACAGGCGGATGATCACGCTGCTCACCTACTCAATTTTGCGACGCACGGCCACTACGCAAGGCGCAACGCTGACCAGCCAATACAAAGCAAATATCTTGTGAACTTGTGATTGCCTAGGTTAAACAGCTGAGCCGTCCAAAGTGGTGTTAACAAGGCATGTTATGCTGCAAATTTCCAATCTTACAATTCGCGTTGCAGGTCGCACGTTGCTTGATCGTGGTAATTTGCGGATTGACGGCCACCACCACGTTGGGTTGGTTGGCCGGAATGGCACCGGAAAATCAACCTTGTTGAAAGTGATCGCGGGTGAAATTAGCGCAGACGAAGGCAGCATCGAGCTACCGACGCGCTGGCGCGTCGGTATGACCCGACAGGAAGCGCCCGCTAGCGACACGCCATTGATCGACCTGGTGCTGGCGGCGGACCAGGAAAGGCTAAACCTGCTTGCCGAGGCTGACAATATTGAGAATGCAGACTCCCTTGCCGATATTCACGCCCGACTACAAGATATCGATGCGGCCAGTGCTCCTGCCCGCGCAGCTCGAATTTTGTTTGGCCTTGGCTTTAATGAAGAAGCACAGCACCGACCCGCACATGAGTTTTCAGGTGGTTGGCGAATGCGCGTTGCATTGGCATCACTGCTATTCAGCCAACCCGATTTGCTGTTGCTCGACGAACCGACGAACCATCTCGATCTTGAAGCAGCACTATGGTTGGAAGACTATTTACGAGGCTACCATGGCACAATTCTCATTGTTAGCCACGACCGAAGCATGCTCAATCGTGTTGTTCAAGAAGTTGTTCACCTTGAGCATCAAAAACTAACTTTTTACAAAGGCAACTACGATTTTTTTGAAAAGACCCGCGTTGAACGCCTTGAACTCGAAGCAAAGCAACGAGAAAAACAAGCCGCTCAGCGGGCGCACATTCAAGCGTTTGTTGATCGGTTTCGCTACAAAAAAAGCAAAGCGACACAGGCGCAATCGCGGCTAAAAATGCTTGAGCGCATGCAGCCAATCGCAGCGGCCGTACAGGACCCCAGCATCAACCTTGACTTTCCCCAACCCAACTCCCTGGCAAGCCCATTGATTACCTGGGATCAGCTTGAGATTGGATATAACAAAGATCCAGCGATCTTCAAAAGACTGGATTTACGCATCGACGCGGACGACCGGATTGCCCTGCTGGGCGCCAATGGCAACGGCAAAACCACCTTGGTCAAGGTGCTCGCGCAGCGGTTGCGCCCGAGAGATGGTCTCATCCAGAAAAGTAGCAAAATGAAGGTTGGTTATTTTGCGCAACATCAAGCTGATGAATTTGATTTAGAAAGCACCGCTTTTCAGATTTTAAGTGATTTGATGCCCCGCGCGGTTGAAAGCCAGGTGCGGGCACAATTGGGCAAATTCGGGTTCGGCGAAGAAAAGGCTGACACACAGATCAAAAACCTATCTGGCGGCGAAAAAGCGCGATTGCTTTTATCTCTCATTACGCGTGACAAACCTCACCTAATCTTGCTCGATGAGCCCACGAACCATTTGGATGTCGATAGCCGTCAAGCGTTGGTTCACGCCATCAACAGCTATGATGGCGCAGTAGTTTTGGTCAGTCATGACACTCATTTGCTCGAGGCCTGCGCCGATCGGCTCTGGCTGGTCGAGAACGGTCAAGTCCAAACCTTTGATGGTGATTTAGGTGATTATCGGCGCCATCTTGCCGGACAAAAACGCCATGCAAATCCAGAGGCTATTTGCCAACCGGCGAAAGAAACCGCTGATACCAGCACGGCTGACAAAAAAATTGCTCGGCGAACCGCTGCAGAAAAGCGCGCCGCACTTGCCCCGCTCAGAAAGGCCGTTGACGGCGCTGAAGCGGATCTTACAGCGCTGAACAACCGCAAAGCGCTCTTAGAGCAAACGTTAGCGGATCCACGCTTATACGAGCCAGCCAACAGCGAGAAGGCAGCTCAGGCCACAAAAAAAATGGGTGAAGTCATGAAGGCACTCCTGTTGGCTGAAGAAGCTTGGATACGTGCACAAGAAAAATTGGATGCAATAGAAAATGCCAATTGAGTTTTTTGAGCCAACAATCGAGCACATTCAAAAAGCTCGCATGATGATTCGACAATCATTGATCCAGACGCCGGTCTTGAAACTCGATCACCCCGAATTTGTGCGACATCTGGGTCGGCAGGCATGGATGAAGTTGGAGCTGTTTCAACAAAGTGGATGCTTTAAAGCTCGAGGGACCTTTCTGGCAATCCAGTCGCTCAATCAGGTAGAACGGGACGCCGGGGTTGTCGCCTTTAGTGCTGGAAACCACGCGATAGCGACAGCCTGGGCAGCGCGAGCGGCGAATGTTGATGCCAAAGTGTGTTTGCCAAAAACCGCTGATCCTTTCCGCGTCAACCTGTGTAAGAGCTTGGGGGCCAGTGTTGTTCCCTGTGAAGACATCCAAGATGCCTTCGATCAGCTTGAGAGAATTCAACGCGAGGAAGGACGCACCCTGCTCCATCCTTTTGAAAGCCCCTATATGACATTGGGCGCCGCAACATGTGCCGCCGAGTATCTGGAAGCAGTCCCAGATTTAGAGGTTGCTGTTGTGCCAGTGGGTGGGGGTGGCTTCATCAGTGGCATGGCCGCTGAGTTAAAGTTATTCAAACCGAGCATAAAGGTCTATGGCGTTGAACCGAAAGGTGCCATCGGGGTTACGCTTGGTTTAGAGAAAGGAAGCCCGCAGTCTGTGCCCGTCAACACGATTGCCGACAGCCTTGGCGCACCGATGAGTGCACCCTTCAGCCTTGGTTTAATCAGACGCTACGTCGACCAGGTTGTTATTGTCGATGACGATGCCTTACGCCAAGGCATGGTCATGTTAGCAGAGAAGCTGAACATTCTGTCCGAACCGGCTTGTGCTGCCAGCCTGGTCGGTGCGATAGGACCATTAGCTGACGAAACCAAGAGCCGGAATTTGGGCCTGATCGCTTGTGGCTCAAACATCAGCGTTGAGCGCTGGCAATCCTTGGTTTCAAAAGAACAAACTTAAGCACCCAAGCGATCAAATTTTAACAGGAATATCCTGGCGTTGATGACCGAATAATGCCAAAGAACCTATTGCTGGCCAGCCATTTCCAGCGCCACTCGAGAAGCAAGCTGAACATTATTCTCAACCAAAGCCAGGTTTGCTCGGAGTGTTTGGCCATTGCTGAGCTCGACCAGTTTGCTGAGCAGAAACGGTGTCGCAGCCTTGCCTGCTACACCCGCGCTACGCGCATCTTTCAGCGCCTGCTCAATCCAGCGTGTTTCTTGGCTCTTATCCAGAGCATCAGCAGGGGGCACGGGATTGACAATCAATGCTCCGCCGTTGCCACCCATGGCCAAATGAGTATTGGCGCAGGTTGCCAGCGTCTTCACCGTGTCAAATGTGTCTTCAATTCCAATGCCACTCGAGCGCGTAAAGAAGCTTGGAAAAGTATCGCATTGCCAGCCCCAAATCGGCACACCTTGCGTCTCAAGTACTTCTAAGGTTTTTGGCAGGTCGAGGATGCTTTTTGCCCCCGCGCACACCACAACCACTGGCGTGCGCCCTAACTCGGCAAGATCAGCGGAAATATCAAAGTCCTGTTCGGCACCCCGATGAACGCCGCCGATCCCACCGGTCGCGAATACTTTTATACCCACACTATGGGCCGCTATCATGGTTGCCGCGACAGTGGTTGCGCCCCATGAGCGCTGAGTGAGAATCGAGGCCAGATCTCGACGGCTCACTTTTCGAACATTTGGGCCGGCGGTAGCGAGTGCTTCGAGTTGGTCGTTTTTCAGGCCGACCAAAACTTTGCCATCATGAAGCGCAATTGTTGCTGGCACCGCCCCGTACTTTCTAACAATCGCTTCGAGACGTTGCGCACATGCAAGATTATCCGGCCAGGGGAGCCCATGGCTGATGATTGTGCTTTCTAAGGCTACAACCGCCTGTCCTGCATCAATCGCCTCAGCGACTTCTTGGCTTAAGGTGATAAATTCAGCTTGGATCATTCGAGCAAATCCCATCCGCAAAAGAGTTGATTCAGGCCATGATCAATGGCATCGACCCACCCCATTCCATCAAGCAAAGCCGCAATTGTTAAGCCCGCAAGACGATCACCCAAACCATTGACGTGACCAGGCCTCCCCCCAGGAGCTGGCCAAATTTTGGCAATTTCTCCGGAGCGCAGCAGTCTAGCACCAGCTGCCCCCATGGTTTCAAGGACAAGCGGCACACGATTAAGCTGCCCACCAAGCACCTCGGCCTCTTGGCTATTGAGAAACAAACCGTCAAGATCCGATATTATTGGCGTAAAGTTACCGACCTTTGCTGGCGAAACAGCCACTGCATAAAGATTTTTGTCAGTTGAGAACGCCGCCAAAGCGTCGGCCGTTGCATTGCAATCCAGAACCACAGCATCAAACATCGCAGCCCGATCACTCAAGTCGGCGTACCAAGCGGCATCCATCGCGTCATATAGGTCAAGATCTGCCAGTCCATATACCAAACTCCCATCCGGACGCTCAACCGTCACATAACGACCCGACGGCCCCGAGACAATTTTTGAGAACATTGAGATTTCGGGTGGGTCAACACCAACAACGCTGGCAATCTCTACACTATGCCCCACCTCCCGCAGCGTACGAGCAACATTCGTAACAGCGCCTCCAGGCCCCGCGCGACTGCTCACGGGAGTGCTTTCGCCATCAAGCAGTGGTTCTTGAGCAATAAGCCGGATATCCCAATGGCAGCCACCGATGCACAGGACTCGAGCCATCGCTGATTGCCTCAGGACTCGTAGTGATCCGCGACCAACTGATTGAGCAGTCGAACGCCCACACCTGTCGCACCATTGCCTGTCAACACGTTGCCACCCTCGGGCCAAGCGGTTCCAGCGATATCAAGGTGCGCCCAAGGGGTATCATTATTAATGAAGCGTTCTAAAAAACAGGCTGCCGTGATTGAGCCACCGGTACGTTTACCACCTATATTCGCCATATCTGCTTCTGCTGAATCCAGCTTTTTGTTGTATTCTTTGCCAAGCGGCATCCGCCAAACGTGCTCGCCTGTGACTTCACCCGCCGTAAATATTTGATCAGCCAACGCATCATTGTTCGAAAACAAACCCGACTTTTCGTAGCCCAAAGAGACGATCATTGCGCCGGTCAGCGTCGCTAAATCGACGATCGCTCGCGGTTTGTAGGTTTCTTGCACATAGGTCAAAACGTCGGCCAGGACCAGTCGGCCTTCGGCATCAGTGTCTAAGACCTGGATTGTTTGTCCCGATAGACTTTTGACAATATCACCTGGGCGCTGAGCCCCCCCATCAGGCATGTTCTCGACAAGACCGACGATTCCAACCGCATTGACCTTTGACTGCCGCTTTGCCAGGACTGCCATAAGGCCCACCACTGCTGCAGACCCGCCCATGTCCGTCTTCATTTCCCACATACCGGCAGATTTCTTGATGCTGATCCCGCCAGTGTCGAACGTTACGCCTTTGCCCACAAAAGCGATTGGATGTTCATTTTGATCTGTCGTTGCGCCGCGCCATTGCATCACGACACATCGGCTTTCACGAATAGAGCCTTGTCCGACGCCAAGCAAAGCCCCCCATTTAGCCATGTCCTGCTCGTTTAAAACTGTCACTTCTACGCCCAAAGGCGCAAGGTGGCTCTTGACAGCATCAGCATAGCTGGTCGGATAAAGAACATTCGGAACCTCATGAACCAGATCACGCGCTAGTCGATTGCCCGCCGCCGCGGCGGCTTGAAGAGCAAAACCGACCTCAACCCCCCTGTAATTGCTGCATACAATCGTAACATTGCACAGCTTTGTCAGGGTTTTGTCATCCTGCTTCGTCAAATACTTGTCAAAACGATAGCTGCGCAACTCCAAACCGTGCGCAAACTCAAATATCGACGCATCGCCAAAACCCTCGGTCAGAATTTCCACCGATGTGATTTTCCGCTGTTCCAGGATGGTAAAAAGACAAGCACCGAGCTTGGTGAAATCCAGCCCCGTTAGTTGATTATTTTTGCCCACAGCGAAAAGAATGACGCGAGCGACGTCAAGACCAGTTGGCGCAATTACGTCTACTTCGCCAACACTGCCATCGAAATTTGTCACCTCTGCGGCGCGCTTCAGGGCACCGCCACATTTTTGATCCAAGCTTTGCAATTCGCCAGTGAAATCAAAATTTTCAGCACACAGTACCACCAAAGCATCATTTTTTTGAGTAATCGATGATGTAAATGAGAAGGCCAAATGCGGCTTGGAGATCATTAAATTTTCCCTTTTGTTCAACACCAATCGCTAATATCCGAGGCGGACGCCAATAATTCTGGTGCCATGTTTTTTTCGCACACTCAACCTAGCATGACCACAACATATGCCAAGAGCCAACACCGCCAGTTTTACGGATTTCACTTTTCCAACTCAAATCTCTAGATGCAGCAATCTCGCGGTTGAATGAACAATCCGCATTGGCAATTACACGCCGATGAATTGCCCCGAAGTGAAACAATCCAACACCATGGCAATCTGCAACAACCATTTTCAGACGTTAATGGGCTAATTTGCGTGGAATTTGCCTTAAAAATAACACATTAAATTTTAACAACCTGCTGGTGTGGGGAGTGTGTGAAGTCGATTGTGCTTTGTCGCTGTGTTGGTGATGAAAGTTTCAACAGGTTTTTTTGAAGTGTCATTAATTTAGAGGAAGTCTTTATGTTTAAGTCACGGTTAAAGTCGCTATACTTTTTCGCTCTCGTAGCCGCATCTACAGGCTTAATTTTAACAACTGCTCCATTTGCGAGTGCTCAAACGGCGTATGGTGCCATGTCCGGCATGGGCGGAGGCGCCATTAGTAATGGTTCTGGTCTATCCTTCAATGTCGGTTTCGGCATAACAAGACCGGTTGGTGAAGCGTACACCACAACGGCGAGAGACTTAGACAAACCCGATGACAAAGACAGTGCTGACGTCGAATTCATGGGGTCACTGGGCACGGTTTTCAACGCAGGACTTGGTTTTGGCTTAGGTGGCGGCGTTAATCTTGGGGTTGAGGGAAATTACGTGCGTCTCAACTTTAATGAGAAAGATGTAAGAGATGCTGGCATTGACTACGACAGTAAAGCGTCGGTGTCTTCGCTAGGCGGTCTTTTAACAACAAGTTTTGACCTTGATTTGGCTGATCAGTTTGCCATCTCACCGATGGTCGGCGTCGGTTATTTTCGAAATACTGCCAAAGCAACCATCGATGAAACCGACGGTGGCGTCACAACGGAAAAAAAATATGAAAAACGTAGCACGAACGGCTTAGGTTGGGTTGCTGGCATTGGTGCAAGCATTTCCCTGGCCGACAGTGCGTCAGTCACTGTTGGATATCGTTACTTTTCTCCTGGAAAAGCCAACACCGATTATGTCAAAGATTCCAGTGATAACGCTGTGATCGGATTTGGTAGGTTGTCTGCTCATACAGGAATGGTGCAGGCAAACGTTAAATTCTAGGGGGCGGACGCTGAATTGCTGAATTCTAAACAGCAAGTCGACAACAGCATATAGCTGGCTGTTAAAAGATTTTGTCTGTGCTATATATACATTGAGCATTGTTGATGAAGGGACGATATCAATGTTTAGGGTAAATGCACAGTTTTTGGTTCTGATTAGCTTTGTGGTTACAATTTTTTTGGCAACAAGCGCTCCGCCCGCGTTTGCCCAATTCGCGGCGCCGGGCGTTGCAGCCGCATCGCAACCTGCTGAGAGCACGGGATTGTATTTCGAAATTGGCGGCGGGGTCAGTTTGCCGTTCGGTGATGCCTATATATCGACGGCAGCCGATCTTGATGACCCGGTAGACAAAAGTGACGACAGTAGCGCGGTAAAATTCGATGGTTCCATCGGCACAGCTCTCTCCT
>CAXBRM010000064.1:0-9487 GCA_963978305.1 uncultured Rhodospirillales bacterium | reverse complement strand
GGAAGCCGCTAGTCAGCCGTTGCTATTTCCTTATTTGCTCGCCGCCCTGGTTCATGAAGCACTAGGCGACACGTTGCGCAATTTTGGCGATCCGGTGCCAAATGACGCTCGTCTTTTGGCGCGTTCCGGTTAGCGCATGAGTATTTCCCAAGGCCAAACGCCGCTGAGACGCTTGATTCAAGCAATCTCAACGTTGAGCAGCTTCACCATGCTTAGCCGTGTCTTGGGTTTATTGCGCGATGCTCTGATGGCAGCGTTAATCGGCGCCGGTCCGGTGCTAGATGCTTTTGTTGTTGCCCTCAGGTTGCCCAGCATGTTTCGTCAGATGTTCGCCGAAGGAGCTCTGTCAGCAAGTTTTGTCCCTATGTTTGCCGATAAATTGCACAAGGATGGCGATCAGAAAGCCAGGCAGTTTGCATCTTCGGTTGCGAGCTTCTTTTTGCTGACAATTGGCAGCGCAACAACGCTTGCCATCATCTTTATGGAACCAATTGTTCGCATAATTGCCGCCGATATCGTCAATTTTGACATGGCGGTACTTTTGTCGCGAATCACAAGTATCTATTTGCTTTGCATGGTTTTAACAGCACTGATTTCCGGTGTTCTAAACACAAAAAGACACTTTGCTGCCGGCGCAATTGCGCCAATCCTGTTTAATGTCTGCATTATTTTAGGTCTCATAATCAGCTTTCAATTCTTCGGCGTGACGGCAGAATTTGGCGGCCTAGTGCTCGCCATTGCCGTTGCGATCGCTGGTCTCTTACAAGTTGTTTTCGTCTGGTTCGTCGCCGCACAGAAGTTTCATTTTGTTTTGATGTTTCCGTTACCAAAGATAACGCCAGATATCCGACGATTGTTTGGTTTGATGATCCCTGGCCTGATTGCTGCTGGTGGCCTACAGCTGAATACACTGATAGGTATTAAATTAGCGTCAGCAAATGAGGCTGGTCTCGGATACGTCTATCTAGCCGAACGATTGTATCAGCTACCCATTGGCCTGATTGCTGTCGCATTTGGGGTGGCAGCACTTCCCCAGCTAAGTGGTTTCTTTGCAAACAATCAACGCGACAAAGCCATTGAAACAATTACTCTCGGGGTTGAATTAGCGTTTTTGATCGCAATGCCAGCCAGCCTAGCGTTGATCGCGATGCCCGACGTCATTGTGAGGCTCATTTTTGAACATGGCGCAACAACAGCCGACGATACGATAATTATTGCCGGCCTTGTCTCATTCTATGCGCTCGCTTTGCCCGCTCTGGCAATTCAACGCGTCTATAACGCGAGTTTTCACGCCCGAAAAGACATGCGACCACCCATGTTGCTAACACTGATGGGGGTATGCTTTAACATTGTAATCGCCGTCTTAACTTTTGAAAGCCTTGGATTGATTGCCATTCCGATTGCGATTGCCGCCAGTGCATGGCTTCAAGCCATCGGGTCGGCGTACTGGGTGGCCCGCAAGGGCCTGTGGCAGCCGACCGGTGCGCAGTGGTGGCGACTCGGTGCGATCGGTTCATCAGCAATAATAATGGCTGCTGCCGTTTGGTTGGCCAAAGGCTATGTACTCAATTGGGTCGCGGATAGCTTTTTCGGTCTAATCATTGGCACAATCCTGATGATTATCTTGGGCATGAGTGTCTATTTCTTGATGCTTGTCGTGCTTCGCGGCCTAGCGCCAGAAGCCAAATGGATCCTGAAAAGAGCAAAATAACCTAATTGCATGACGTCAGTGCATGCCCGAGGATGGCCCAAAGCCATTGCTCACCAAACAGCTTTTGGCTCATTTAGCGCCCTGTTTAGTTTTTGGGTCTTATAGAGTTTATGTTGCTCAACATGGCCTAATACCGAGAGGACCGTCGATATGTTTCAGTTCGACGTATCGCCAGACAAAAGCGGCCGTATTTTTTCGGGTATCCAGCCTACTGGTGGATTGCACTTGGGAAACTACCTCGGCGCCATCAAAAACTTCGTTCGGCTCCAACAAAACTATGAGTGTGTTTACTGCATCGTTGACCTACATGCGATTACGGCGCCACAAGACCCCACCAAAATGAAGGATCAAACCCGCGAAATCGCAGCGGCTTTCCTCGCTTCGGGCATCGATCCAACGAAAGCAATTATGTTTAACCAGAGTCAAGTCCGGGCCCATGCTGAACTTGGATGGGTTTTTAATTGCATTGCGCGCATGGGTTGGCTCAATCGGATGACCCAGTTTAAGGACAAGGCAGGGAAAAACAAAGAAAAGGTCTCTGTTGGCCTTTTTGACTATCCGGTCCTGCAAGCTGCCGATATCCTCGTTTATCGTGCTACACACGTACCTGTCGGTGAGGACCAGCGTCAGCACTTAGAGCTTTGTCGCGACATTGCAGCGAAATTTAACAATGATTATGACAGTGACTATTTCCCACTGATCGAAGCAATCATCCCACCCGACGTTGGTCGGATCATGAGTTTGCGCGACGGCCAGAAGAAAATGAGCAAATCTGACCCGAGCGAATACAGCCGCATTACCATGATGGATGACGCTGATACCATCGCCCAGAAGGTACGCAAGGCCACGACGGATCCTCACCCCCTCCCTGGCGATGACGTTTTTGACGCCGATGGAGCCATAAACAGTGACACCCAGGCCGCAAGACCAGAAGCATTCAACTTGCTTGGCATCTATGCTGCTTTGAGCGACCAATCCATCAAAGAAGTTGTGCTTGACAACGCTGGGTTGAGTTTCGCTGATTTTAAAGGGAAGTTAACCGAGCTGGCGGTTGAAAAACTTGGCCCGATCGGCAGTGAAATGCAGCGCTGGATGAACGATCCCGAAAGCCTGGATGCTGTGCTTGCCCAAGGTGCTGACCAGGCACGTCGCATTGCTGACCGCGTTGTTGATGACGTTTACGACATTCTGGGCCTTCTAAAGGCAAAAACTTAAAACCACCCAAAGGGCGCTTCGCAAGCGCCCTTTTTGTTCGCCAACCTTCTTTATCCCCAAAGCCACTATATGGAAATCTACCTCCCGATCGCAGAAGTATCCGTCAGTCCCATTTTGGTGGTTTGCCTTGGTGCACTTGTTGGCATGATGAGTGGCATTTTTGGTGTCGGCGGTGGTTTTCTGATGACGCCAATACTGTTCTTCATTGGTATCCCGCCCGCTGTCGCCGTCTCCACCGAAGCGTCCCAAATTTTGGCGGCGAGTGTTAGCGGCAGCTTAGCACACTTCCGACGGGGCAATGTTGATATTAAGATGGGGCTTTTTCTTGTGGTCGGCGGGCTGATCGGTTCATTTCTTGGCGTACAGGTCTTCAAGTTTTTGAACGAAAGTGGGCAGTTAGATCTGGTCATCAAAATTAGCTATGTCGTCTTTTTGGGCCTGGTTGGCGGTTTAATGTTCGTTGAAGGCATCACGGCCTTACGACGACGACGATCATCGGCAGCGGTTGGCTCAAGCCAACGAGCCAAACTTAATGGTAACGGCAAGAAAAAACGACCGTGGTACCGAGTGATTCCACCCCGGATGAAGTTTGGTCGTAGCCACGTGAAAATCAGCATCTGGCTTCCGATTGCAATGGGCATTTGCGTTGGTTTTTTAAGTGCAATTATGGGCGTTGGCGGTGGTTTTATTATGGTGCCTGCAATGATCTATCTGCTGGGTATGCCAACCATTGTCGTCGTCGGAACCAGCCTGTTTTATATCATTTTCGTCATGATCAATACGACGCTTTTCCAAGCCGTAACGAACCAGACGGTGGATATCGTTCTGGCGATATTGCTTTTAATTGGTGGTGTGGTTGGTGCTCAGATTGGCGCGCGCTTTAGTGGTCGCTTTAATCCGGAGCAATTACGGATTGTCTTGGCAAGCATCGTGCTCGCGGTCTGCTTCAAAATTCTGTACGAGCTCATCATCCTGCCGGTCAATCCACTGGTCTTGCAAGCAATGGCGTGGAGAGGGGAGCATTAAGATGCGTTATCTTCTTTTTTTAGCGTTCCTGATCGGGTTTTCACACGGCGCCGTTGGCCAGGGGTCGGGACATCGATTGGCAATCGATGCCAACGAAAAGGCATTAACAGCCACATTGACCTATCGCGGTGCCAATGTTGAAATTTTTGGCTATGCTGATGGCCTAGATTTGTCGCATGGACGACTTGCTATCAGCATCATTGGCCCAGAAGTTCCTCAAGAACTCCGCATCATCGAGCGCAATGCCCTTGGACTGGTGACACAGGGAGCGCCGAAGTCTTTTGTCCACTTGCCTGGATTTTGGAGCCTACACGCGACACCAGGGCCAGATGCACTGGTGGCCGCGACCTATGGTGAATTCGAACGACTGCCATCACCATTAATTCAATGGGCCGTCGAGACCAGCCGTGTCAATGAAGCCGATAATGAGTTCGGCGGCAACGCCATGCAAGCACAGCTGTTGGCAGGAAAACTATCCGTCCACAACCAGGTAAATTTACGCTCGACCGGCTTATTTAATACCACCCTAACGCTGCCAGCGTCAGCCCCTGTTGGCAGTTACAAAATTCTCGCACACTGGTTTGACCAAGACGGTAGCCATCTTGTGTCCGAATCCAAGTCGTTAATTGTCTCAAAAGGAACAATTGCGCGCTGGATCGAAACAACATCGCAAAAACAAGCTTTATTTTACGGCCTGATTTGCGTGCTCGTAGCGATTGCTGGCGGGCTGTTGAGTGAGCTTGTCTTTCGCCGATTTGCACCGTAAATAGAGTTCTGGGGATAATAATATCTCAAAAACGCCAACAAAAACGACAGCCAGCCGCTAACTCGCTATTGCTTGCTTAGAAAGCATGGCTATGTTGTTATTTATGAATGAGATCGTTACAGTGTCCGAACAGCCCGGTGGTCTGAAAGATGAAGTTGCGGAAGGCACAAGTGTCTTCATGGTTATTGTCGATGACAGCCCCGAAGCAGCGAAAGCACTCCGTTATGCTTGCAACCGCGCACGCAATAGGCGTGGGCGCGTGGCGCTGCTCCGCGTTATTGAGCCCATCAATTTTGGCCACTTTTTAACGATCAACGACCGTGCAGCAGCAGAAGCCGAAACCGAGGCAAGAGACCTGCTCAAAACCTTGCAACCTCATGTTCAAGACCTCAGTGGCGCTGACCCAATTTTTTTCATAGAGCATGGCGAAGTTCAGCCGACCGTCGTCAAAACTCTCGCCGATCATCCCGAAGTGAGCATTTTTGTTTTGGCCGCAGCAGAAGGGTCAAACCCGGGCCCTTTAGTTGGCGCGCTGGCAAACAAAATCATCAATCAAGTCAATGTACCAGTGGTGGTGGTGCCTGGTGGCTTGACCGAAGAACAAATCGACGCGATCAGCTAACCAGAAAACCCCGGCGGTCTGAAGACCGACAGGGTTTTGGCTTTCGGCGTAATTTTGGTTCACTTGCCTTATCAACAAAGAACGGTCTTGATTCTGATCATCAGGCTAGATCAAAACGGTCCGCATTCATAACCTTTGCCCACGCAGCCGCGAAATCAGCGACAAACTTGGCGCCGCCGTCTGATTGCGCGTAGACCTCTGCGACTGCGCGTAAAACACTGTTCGAGCCAAAGGCCAGGTCAACGCGGGAGGCTTGCCATTTTTTTGCACCGCTCACGCGATCAATACCATCAAAACGCGTTTGATCAGCGCTGCTAGGAGCCCAGTGAGTTGACATGTCTAAGAGATTGACAAACCAGTCATTGGTTAATTGGCCGACACGATTGGTAAATACACCAAGGTCTGAGCCGTCAAAGGTCGCGCCCAACACCCGCATGCCGCCCACGAGCACTGTCATTTCAGGAGCCGTCAAGGTCAGCAACTGAGCTTTATCCAACAACAACTCCTCAGCCGTTACGCTGTAAGTACCTTTTTCATAATTGCGAAAACCATCGGCGATTGGTTCAAGAACCGCAAAGCTTTCGACATCTGTCATGTCTTGAGAAGCATCGGTACGCCCAGCCAAAAAAGCAACCTCAACAGAATGGCCTGCATCGGCAGCCGCCTTTTCGATTGCTGCGTTACCCGCCAAGACAATAACGTCAGCAAGGCTGACTTGCGCACCGCCTTTGGCGTTGTGGGCTGCTTGTACCGCTTCGAGAGCCGCCAGGCTTTGGCTAAGTTCGCTCGGGTTGTTTGCTTCCCAATTCAGTTGCGGCTCTAAGCGGATGCGAGCTCCATTTGCCCCACCACGCTTATCTGATCCACGGAAGGTCGACGCGCTGGCCCAAGCAGTGCGCACCAACTCAGCAACGCTTAAATCTGTATCCAAAATCGCCGCTTTAATGGCTGTTGCGTCAGCATCCGAAATCAAGGCACCCTGATGTGACGGGACCGGATCTTGCCAAATCAACACTTCTGCGGGCACATCAGCCCCCAAATAGCGGCTACGCGGCCCCATATCACGGTGGGTAAGCTTGAACCAGGCACGCGCAAAGGCATCGGCAAATTTGCTCGGGTTTGCATGGAAATCCCGTGATACCTTTTCATAAGCAGGATCAAAGCGCATCGCCAGATCTGCTGTCGTCATCATCGGCGCGTGCTTAACGTCATCGCGGTGAGCATCAGGCACCGTACCCTCCCCGCCTTTGGCAACCCACTGGTTTGCACCAGCTGGAGATTTGGTTAGCTGCCACTCGTAGCCAAACAGCGTGTCGAAGTAGCTCATGTCCCACTGGATGGGTGTTGACGTCCAGGCACCTTCAATGCCACTGCTGATCGTATCTTCGCTATGGCCTTTGCCTTGCGTGTTCGCCCAGCCAAGATTTTGCTGGTGGATTGGCGCGCCTTCTGGCTCAGCCCCCAATTGAGCGTCATTCCCTGCCCCATGGGCTTTGCCAAAAGTATGCCCCCCAGCCACCAGAGCAACGGTTTCTTCATCGTTCATTGCCATGCGCGCGAAGGTTTCACGAATATCACGGGCAGACAACAGAGGATCTGGATTGCCGTTTGGTCCCTCTGGGTTCACATAAATCAAACCCATTTGGACAGCCGCTAAAGGTGTCTCAAGATCACGGTCACCGCTGTAACGTTCATCGCCAAGCCACTCGCTTTCCTTACCCCAATAAACATCAATTTCCGGTTCCCATTTGTCGGGCCGTCCTCCGGCAAAGCCAAAGGTTTTAAAACCCATGCTTTCCAATGCCATGTTGCCAACCAGGACAAAAAGATCAGCCCATGAGATGCTGTTGCCATATTTCTGTTTGATCGGCCACAAAAGGCGACGACCCTTGTCTAGGTTGACGTTATCAGGCCAACTGTTTAGGGGCGCAAACCGCTGCATGCCTGCGCCAGCACCGCCACGACCGTCACCAGTACGATAGGTCCCAGCAGCATGCCATGCCAAACGAATGAAAAATGGTCCATAGTGGCCATAATCGGCTGGCCACCAAGGCTGGCTATCTGTCATTAGAGCCTTAAGATCGCTTTTTAGCGCTTCGAGATCGAGCGTTTTGAACGCTTCAGCGTAATTGAAATCATCACCCATGGGGTCTGATCTCTCTGACTGCTGGCCAAGGATTTTCAAATTTAGATTCTCTGGCCACCAATCATCATTGCCACGTACCCCACTGCTTGCGTGCATCACAGGACATTTCCCTGCACTTGGCTTCATGCTCCCGTCCATCATGAATTTATTCCTTGTTACTCTCGGGTTTAGCGAGATTAGTGTTTCGACCAATGCCATTGCATTGTTTGGAATACTAGCAAAAACGCCACGTAGATTGCACGAAAAGATTTACCAGGAACTTAAGAAACTGCTGCGGCCTTTTTTCGCGCGACATAATCTTCTAAGGCAGCCCGCTTATCATCGTCGAGCGCGGGCGCTTCAAAGCTCGACAAGGCATTTTGCCACAGAGTAGTCGCTCGGTTTTTCGCGGTTTCGGCGCCAGCTTCTTCCCAAGTTTCATAATTGCGCCAATCACTGAGCATTGGCTGATAAAATGCAGTGGAGTAGCGCGCCATCGTATGGGGTTCACCAAAGAAGTGGCCGCCAGTTGGCACACCGGCGATAGCCTCAAAACCCAAATCATCTTTGCTGAAGTCGAGTGGTTTCATCGTGGCGTACATATTTTGAAGCATTTCGACATCCATCACAAATTTCTCAAAGCTCGCCTGCAGCCCGCCCTCGAGCCATCCCGCTCCGTGATAAAGCAAATTCGCCCCGCCCATAACACAGCCCCAGAGACTCATCATTGTCTCCCAAACCGATTGCTCATCAGCAGCATTGCTGGCATTGCCAGGACTGACCCGATACGGCAAGGCATAGCGTCGTGCGAGCTGCCCACTCGCAATGCAAGCCTTGGCATGTTCTGGCGTGCCAAACCCCGGCGCACCACTGCGCATATCAACATTACTCAAGAAACTGCCGTAAAGGCAGGGCGCGCCAGGGCGAACCGCCTGTGCTAACCCGATGCCAAATAACGCTTCCGCATTTTGTTGACTAAGCGCCGCTGGCAGCGTTACAGGGGTCATGGCGCCCATCAGCGTGAACGGTGTAACACTCACGGGCTGGCCAAACTCAGCCATCGTCATCAAGCCCTCCGCCATTTCACCATCAAAGCGGCGGGGTGAATTGACGCTGATAATCGTCGAAACACCTGGGCGTTCTATCATATCTTCGAGACGATCACCGCGGCTAATAGCCATCATCTCAATGCCGCTCAACGCTCGTTCTCGACCAATAGCAGTCACATGAAAACTGCGATCACTAAGCGTCAAGTTCGAGAAGTAACAGTCCAAATGCCGCGTTTCTGCCGGCAACTCCATGGGTGCCGTAACTTGGTTACCAATCATGTGAACAGCATTAAAGCTTTGGGCAAGCCGAACGAAATCTTCATAGTCAGCAAGATTTCCTGATCGACGGCCGCGTACACAATCATGAACAGAAGGAGGACCAGCAACCATCGTGGCAACCATACTGTTACCGCCGATGGGCAGAGCGCGGTCGCTATTGCGGGATGTGATCGTAAATCGCGACGGAGCCTTGCTGATTAAATCCTGAAGCACATCTCGAGGCACACAGACCCGAAGTGTGCTCCAATCGACCACGGCACCAGCATCCTCGTAAATTTTGCACGCCGCTTCACTCATCAGTTCGACGCCGAGTTCTTCCAAAATCTTTAGGCTATTTTCGTGGATCAATTCAACTTGGTCTTCAGACAACAATTCCATCGGCCGGAACGACCGGTGGGGAATTTCCCATGGTTGTTGATTGATCGACGGCGATCGTCCGGGTGTTTGGCCACCGCGCCGGCGGCGGTTGCGCTTGGACCCGATAATCTCGTCCATGATCGTTCTTTCTTGGTTATTAACTCGCTACAAATCCTAACGAGTCTGCACCGAGAAATGCGTAGAAGAGCGGCGGCCAAATGCGTAATTGCGCCAACCATGATGTAAAAGCGACGCCGGTTTTGATCATGGCCCTTGGCTTGCAAATGTTGCGCCATGACCGAACGGCGGCGGCTTGACACGGGTTCTTCCTTAAAGA
>CAXBRM010000063.1:0-9490 GCA_963978305.1 uncultured Rhodospirillales bacterium | reverse complement strand
GCAATCGAGTTGAACCGCAGCGCTTGGAATGACATCGCAGAGCGTCACAAATCGGTAAACGCTGACAAAATCGTTGCGAACTTGAGGACGACGCCCACCTGCTACGTGGACGACGTCCTCAAAGACGAGCTACAAAAAGTTCTTGATGAAAATAGCAGTCATGCCACTGTTGCACAGTTCAATTGTAACAATGGTCGGGAGATAATTTCAGCTACGAAGATGGGCTTCTCAAGCGGTTATGGTTTCGATTTTTCGGATGAGTTTATCCAGCAGGCGCGATTTTACGCCGACCAATCTGGCGCACCTTGCACCTTCGTTAATAGTGACATCTACAAGATAGATAATGATTTTCACGGTATTGCAGATGCGTTGTTTCTGACGGCGGGCGCGATGTGCTGGATGCCTGATCTACGTCACTACTTTCAAAAAGCAGCCACCGTATTGAAGGACAATGGTAGACTTGTTTTGTGGGAGACGCACCCATTTTTAGAGATGTTTAAACCCGACCGTAACAGACTGCGGGATGGTGACGTTGATTTGCGGATGCACTACCCGTATTTCCTCAACGATCCGGTGCTTCTTGACTCTGGTCTCGACTACTACTCAAACGAGATCGACGACACACACAATATGCCGCTCTGGTACCATCATACACTGTCTGCAATCTTTCAAGCTATCTTAGATAGTGATTTCGCCGTAGAGGTTTTCGCAGAGTACGAGTTCGATAACTCTATTGGTTACCGGCACGTAGAAGAATTCGTGATAAGGCCGCCAATGAGCTTTATTTTGTCCGCTGTCAAAAAATGAGAAAATCAAACTACGCAGCACTTTCTGTCGCACTTGCCGTCTCAGTGTATACGGTCGTCCTAGGCATCATCTACCCATACCTTTCAGTGAACTTATCAGAGCTCGGTGCTCCGGCAAATCTGATCGGAATCAACGCCAGTATGGTGCCAATCGGTTTATTGATCGCAAGCGTCACTTATCGGCACTTCCTTACTATTATGTCGCCTTTTCAAATTGCCGTTTCGGCGATCCTAATATCAGCATGCATTCTGGTACTAATTTTTTTCTTTGAGAGGATCGACAATTTTGACATCCTGCTATTGTTTTGGATACCCCTTTGTATTTCGCTCGGATTCACCGTGAATGGACTGTTTATCATTGGTGAGGCATGGATAAATCGCCTCGCGTCCAACGAGATGAGGGGGCGAATACTGGGATTGTACACAACGGCGTTAATCGCAGGCTATGGGGTAGGTCCTTTGTTCATCGGATTACTGGGGCACGATGGCCTAAGAATATCCGTTGCATCTATTGTGATTATACTTTTTGCGCTACTGCCAATGATTGTATTCCGAAAGAAACTGCAAGGCGTCGAATTTAAGTCAGAAAATCGCAATGGCGCAAGTAGCGTTTCGAACCTAAGCTTTGCACGACGCAATTTTCTCATAGTACTATGCTTTGCGTCTATTGCAATATTCGACAACGGTGCTGTTTCATTCATGCCACTCTATTTCTCTGACGTTGGATTGGATATTCAGTTAGCGAACCAGTATCTTGCGCTGGTCATTTTTGGTGGCGCAGCTTTTCAACCGCTGGTTGGTTTCATTGCTGATAAAGTATCCAATGGTGCTGTGATACTCGTATCGTCTCTAATGACCCTGGCGATAGCGTTCGTCGTCTATATCGACTTATTGCCACAATATATCAGCGTCCTTCTTGTGTTGTGGGGTGGCTTTGCCTTCTCAAACTACACAATGGCGCTGAAGGAACTTGGTGACCGATATGATGACGAAAGTCTTGTGGTCGGAAGTGCCGTTCTAGCGATGACGTGGTCGTTGGTCACGATTGCTGGTTTGCCTCTAATAGGCATCGGCGTCGATATTTTCGGCTTTTCAGCTTTCCCTTTTTTACTTTGTACGATCTACCCGATTGCAATGATCGTGATACTAACTCGGATAGTTTCGGCGTCACAACAAAGCACACGGTAGATTTGATACTCACGGCTTGGAGACAAATAGTAATAATTTTGGCTTGCACATAACCCCTAATCTGTCTGGATCTGTCACGGATTTGTTCCGCTTCTTTGACCCACCTACCTCGTCCGATACCCTTTGACGGCGGGGGGCTTTTTTCGGAGCCTTGGATTGATTGGCTTTCTTGCCCCAATCCTTGGAACGAGCAACAGTTTGCGCTTTTAAGTTCCACGCGTGGCACTTCACCCTTTGGTGCCGATGATGCTATCGGCGTGAAAACCGTAGCTTTGCAGGTTAGTTGGAGTTTTGGCTTCGCTAGGTATCGCGGAGCCACTGCGCCTCAGTTTTTTCGATTTTCGCCATCGCATTTCTCCACACCAACCCTGGTGCTTAAGACATAAGATAAATATCGATTTCATCAACGCTTCAATTGAAACCATGTCTCACGATCCAGATGCCAACAATGCAATTGGATCGCCACCAGTGGCATGCCGGTCGCACGCCGATGTGAAACCAAGTCTTCCAGGGCCATGCCGACTGTTGGTGCGTAAGGCTCCGCGAACGTCGTTTCAACCCCAAAGGGCTGAAATCCCAAGCGCTGAAGAAGACCGACTGAACTTTCATTTCCAGCCAAAACACTCGCCCGCAAGCGCGGTTCCGAACGCACGTTGAAGGCAAAGTCGATCATGGCTGTACAGATTTCACGAGCAAAGCCCTCACGCCAGCGGCTTTGCCTGACCCAATAGGCAAGCTCGGGTTCGGGTAAAACCTGGATATTGTTCAAGGCAACCCCACCGACCAACTGCCCACTCTCGCGTTCAATGGCAACCAGCGAAATGGCACGATCTGACAGCGCATTTTGCCAGCTGGCACGGAACCGCTGTCGGCCCAATTCCACCGGAAACGGACTTGGAAAATTCAACATCCATTGAGCGATTTGATAGCGACCAGCCTCTTCACAGTAGGCGATGGTATCTCGGATGCCACCAAGCCTTAAAATACATCGTTCGGTCCTGAGAGGTTTAAAGAGTCCCCGACCCAACGATGGCTTACGAAACGGCCAAAGCCCGACACCGCCGCCGCGGCTGCTCAAGGTTCGCAGTTTTTGTCGCCGCCAAGAACTCATGGCCAAAATGTGTCAAACTTCGATCCAGCTGCCAACAAAAAAGCTATATTGACGCATCAAGCCCCAATTCTTGTCCGCCCTTATCAGCCATCTCCTTATTCCTCTGGACAAAAACAGCGTAAACGGGGAAGTAGGGGCACGTTTTCCAGAATGATCGAGGCCCAAGCCATGAGACTGTACTGTTCCAAGCTCGCGTTGTCCCTTGCATTATTTTTAGCGATGGTGGCGGGCTTTCCCAGGACGGCATCTGCGCAATACGATGGTGTCACGCTTGCCGATCAAGCAGCTCAGCGTGAGGTGTTTGAAACAACAAGTTTCATCAACCATTTTTTCAAAATGGATACCAGCGGAGATTGGGCGACGACCATGGAAGAAATGGACGTTTATTTCACAGACATGTTCTACGCCTTTGATGCCGATCGCGACGGTATCGTGGCAATTGACGAAGCCCCGACTTTGCTATTGCAAATCCGCCTGATGGGAAAGCCCTTCCCGTATGAAGGGCTAGACCTTGACGAACTGCGATACCGTTTGTCTGAGACGTTTGAATTTCTGGACAAAAACAACAACGATAAGCTTGGTTGGATCGAGATGCTCTAGACCATCTCCATTAACAACTGTTTTGCTAATCGATGGTGAGCTTCATGACTACATAGCTTGTCATGAAGCCTCGCTTCAATGCGGCCAAATCGGCGCGGACCCAATGATTACTGCCTGTTTCTTGGCCGCAAATAGCCAGTTGCCATGCCGCCCAGAAAACCACCGAGCATGGCGCCCAACGACGCGCTGACAAAGGGGTCGCCGAATCCACTTAAAAGCCAGCCGCAACCAAGAGATGCCACGCCGCCAACGAAACAAGCGAACACAAACCAAAGCAGATTAACGTCACCGGCTGTGGTCGACAGACGTCTCCAGGCTGCTAAACCCAAAGCACCAAAACCAGCTCCGTACAAGATCTTCAGCATAACAATAAGCATGAGTTTTTTGTATCTCATAAACTGGTAAAAAACCACAAATGACCGGGGCCAAAAGCGTCCTTAATAGGGTTTTTTAAATGCTATTCCACATTTGCGTCATCCAATGACGAATTCGCACTAGTCTTGGACGACGGGACATGGTTTGTGACTGCCTGAAAAGGCTTGTTCACAACCCGATTGGTGTCCGTATCATGGCTGATAAAATTTCGTTCATCCTAAACGGCAAAAGCGTCACGGCGAACGCCGACGAAACGATTTGGCAAGCTGCTAAACGTCTGGGTGAAGAAATCCCACATCTTTGCCACAAAGACGCCCCGGGATATCGCTCAGACGGCAACTGCCGCGCCTGCATGGTTGAAATAGAAGGTGAGCGCGTTCTCGCCGCAAGCTGCGTGCGCAAACCAACCCCGAATATGGTCGTCAACACAGGGACTGAGCGCGCCAAGAAAAATCGTGAGCTGGTGTTCGAGCTGTTAATGGCGGATCAGCCCGCCCAGGACATTGCCCACGATAGTGAAGCCGATTTTTGGCGGTGGGCCCGCGCCATGGATGTTGCAACCAGTCGTTTCCCGTCAAAATCGCCAGAGCATGATGAAGTTCCTTCGGCAGACAACAGTCACGCTGCCATCGCCGTGAACCTTGACGCATGTATCAACTGCGGTTTGTGCGTGCGTGCCTGCCGCGAGGTTCAAGTAAATGATGTCATCGGGATGGCCAACCGCGGTAGCCATGCCAAAATCGTGTTTGATTTCGACGACCAAATGGGCAACTCAACCTGTGTCGGTTGTGGCGAGTGTGTGCAAGCATGCCCCACCGGCGCACTGATGGAAAACCGAGTTTTGAATAGCGAAGGAATTCGAACAGAATTTCCTGACCACCAAGTCGATAGCGGTTGTCCATTTTGCGGCGTTGGCTGCCAAATCACCTACGATGTAAAAAACGACAAAATTATCTCAGCGGACGGTCGTGATGGTCCGGCGAACAACAATCGCTTGTGCGTGAAAGGCCGCTTTGGCTTCGACTATCAAGCACACCCAAACCGCCTCACCAAACCTTTAGTTCGGCGCCAAGATGCCCCAAAGTCAGGCTCGCTTCAGATCGCCGATCAAGACGTCCTGGACTACTTCCGCGAAGCAAGCTGGTCAGAAGCACTCGATCTCGCAGCCCAAGGTCTTGACGCTGCAAATCAAAAATTTGGCCAAGGCGGGATCGCCGGTTTTGGCTCAGCAAAGGGGTCAAACGAAGAAGCCTATTTGTTTCAAAAACTGATCCGCACCCGATTTGAAACCAACAACGTCGACCATTGTACTCGCCTTTGCCATGCCAGCTCGGTCGCGGCACTGATGGAAAGTATTGGCACCGGCGCTGTTACGGCGCCGTTTACCGCTGCCCAAGACGCCGAATTCATCATGGTCATTGGTGCCATTCCAACGGTCAACCATCCTGTTGCTGCGACTTATATGAAGCAAGCCGCAAAAAAAGGCGCCAAACTGATTGTCTGCGACCCGCGTCAACAAGGCTTGACGCGGCATGCAACCGAGCATTTACAATTTAAACCTGGCAGCGATGTCAGCATGCTCAATGCCATGCTTCACGTAATTATTAATGAAGGTCTGCACAACGAGGAATACATCGAAAAGTATACTGAAGGATTTCAGGCACTACGTGACAATCTGAAGGATTTTTCACCTGAGGCGATGGCACCAGTCTGTGGGATTCCGGCCGACACCTTAAGGAAGGTTGCGCGCTGGTATGCAGCCTCGCCAGCAGCAATTGTGTTTTGGGGTATGGGCGTCAGCCAGCATGTCCACGGCACCGACAATGCGCGGTGTCTGATTCAGCTAGCGCTCGTGACCGGGCAGGTTGGCAAGCCTGGATCAGGGCTGCATCCGTTGCGTGGGCAAAACAATGTTCAGGGTGCGTCCGATGCTGGACTAATCCCAATGTTCTACCCGGACTACAAAAGCGTAGAAAGCGAAGAGATCCAAGGCCGGTATCGCGAGTTTTGGGGCAAGGATTTGGACCCCCAAAAAGGACTGACCGTGGTCGAAATCATGGATGCGATCCACGCGGACCAAATTGGCGCCATGTATGTTATGGGCGAAAACCCAGCGATGTCGGACCCCGACCAGCATCATGCTCGCGACGCACTAGCCAAGCTTGATTTCCTTGTGGTTCAGGACATTTTCCTCACTGAAACAGCCTGGCAAGCTGATGTTATCCTGCCAGCATCGGCCTATTATGAGAAAGATGGCACCTTTACCAACACAAACCGCCAAATCCAGCGTGGCCGGAAAGTTGTACCGTGCCCAGGTGATGCACGGCCTGATATTGACATTCTGATTGATTTGGCCAACGCACTCGGCATGTCGTGGCATTATCCAAACGGCGCAGAAAGCGTCTTTGATGAAATGAGCCAAGTGATGCCAAGTCTCAATAACATTAGCTGGGCACGAATTGATCGCGAGCACGCGGTCACTTACCCCTGCGACGCGCCCGACCAACCGGGCCATGAAATTATCATGACCGACGGCTATCCTACCGCCAGTGGCAAAGGGAAAATCGTTCCGGCAAAACTTGTTGCACCAGATGAATTGCCTGACGCGGACTACCCCTTAGTACTGTGCACCGGCCGGGTGCTTGAACATTGGCATACCGGATCAATGACGCGCCGCGCCAGCGTGTTAGATGCCATTGAGCCAGAGGCGACCGCGATGCTTCACCCCAAACAGTTGCGTACATTGGGCTTGAAAGCAGGTGACCTCCTCCAAGTCGCGACCCGACGCGGTGACGTTGAGTTGATTGCCAGGGCTGACCGAGATGTGCCCGAAGGGATGGTTTTCATTCCATTTTGCTATGCAGAAGCAGCAGCCAACCTGTTGACCAACCCCAAGTTAGATCCGTTCGGTAAAATCCCCGAATTCAAATTCTGCGCGGCCAAAGTCGAAGCCGCTCCTGTCACTGTTGCCGCTGAGTAGTTGCGCAAGTGCAACAAGTCAGCCAGAGCAATGATAAAAAGCCTGACTTCATTAGCGGATCTGGCCATGACGAAGTCACTGATTTCATTATATTATTGGACTGTCGCGAAATATTTTTATACCGAATCAATTTTTTTCATTGAAATTCAGAGAGTTAATTGGCATAGATAATCTATAATTTTATTAGGCGTGTTTTATTTCGCGCACTTTGTATTTTAATTTTGTTGGTTCCAGAGCCTGTGTCTATTTTTGCACGCCCTCTTTGTGACTCATTGGTCGCTGTAGCTGTCATACCGGATAAAGCTTCGATCGCTGCCGCATGTGGTTCAAACCTGCGGGCAATCGTAGCGAGTTGGCACCGACACATCAAACCAGCCGCTGGACTCGTCTGCCGCCTTGCGTCGCCAAGACAGCAGCCACAAACGCAAAACACCAGCGTCTCATCTACCTTCAATTCGACCTCAGCGCGCGCCATACGCGCCCGCTTTGGACACCCGGGCTTGAACCTCGATGCTAGAAACGAGGTTCTTGGTCGGCAATCCGATACCCGAATGGTTGCCGCTATGGCATTCCAGTCGTTTGATTGCCGATCCCGTGCCACGTCTTCACGACGTCGCACGATTCTCTAGCGTCTCCTACCAAAACTTGATCCCCGTTCCAGTTCGCTGGAACGGGGTTTTTTTCAAAGCACTACAATGCTACGAATTTGCTTTGAATTTTTGGCTCTATCCCTAAAATCAAATTGAGTCGCCACTTTTCTGCAAGCACGCGGGGAATGTTAAAGGAAGCCATTAAGGAGCCGTCATAATGTTTTCTAAAACCAATCACCACTACCAGGACGAACGAATCCGTTATCTAATTGTTGATTGCGGTTTTGGTCGTTTGCTTGTGGCCGCGACGCAGCACGGGATTTGTCTTACAGAAATCAACGACCAAGATTCAGTTCTTCTTGAATACCTTCAAGCGCGGTTGCCACAGGCAACCATCGAACATTTGGCAAACGACTCTGAGCTTAAAAATTGGGCCGACCAAGCCCGCAGCCATATTGACGGCGAATGTGCCGATTGGACTGCGCCGCTGGATGTGCGAGGAACTGCCTTTCAAATTTCTGTTTGGCAGCACCTGGTCGGTATTCCTGTGGGTCAAACAAAAACCTATGGACAGGTTGCCAGAGCGATCAATCGACCAAGCGCAAGTCGGGCCGTCGGTGCAGCTGTTGGCCACAACCCAATTGCGATTCATATTGCGTGCCATCGCGTGATAGGCCAAAAAGGCGCTTTGACAGGCTTCCGCTGGGGCTTGGGGATGAAAAAACAGATTTTGGCGCGGGAAGGCGTCATATCAAAGGACTGGTAATACAATGGCCGATTGGCGCCAAATCGACATATCAGGTGAAGTGCGCTTCATTGGCTGGAACCCGAGCCGTGCCGACAGTATTCAGACAACCGCGCTTGATCATGCCGAATTGATGTTGGGCGGCTTTGAGGGCGAAGCCCATGGCGGCTTAACGCGCTCATCCTGCAATCGGGTTAAAAATCTATTCGACCCCGGCACTGAAATCTTCAATTCACGGCAGTTGAGCGTCCTGAGTACTGAAGAACTTGACGAGATTGCAGCAACAATGACCGTTCCCGGCCTGAACCCAAGTTGGCTGGGTGCTAACCTTGTTCTGGAGGGTATTCCCCACTTAAGTCTGTTACCCCCAAGCACACGACTACAATTCGAGAGCGGCGCAACAATCGTGGTCTCGGCGCTGAACGCACCGTGCCGGTATCCAGCTGAAGTGATTGCAGCGACCTATCCAGAGCAAGCCAAGCTTTTTATCAAGGCAGCCTTTAACAAGCGCGGCTTCACAAGTTTTGTCGAGCGTGGTGGGGCTGTGGAAATTGGCATGAAGGCCAGCGTTTTTATACCAGACCAGCCACCTCACCCTTTGCTGTCCTCTTAGGACATTGTATTGGCGATCTCGACGTCGTCAATTAGTGCGTCTCCTACCAAAACTTGATTCAAGGGCAAATTTTGCCCAATGTCGTCTCGTCAAGGCGCGGGGACGTTGCCCCGCAAGCGTCTGACGATCGCCGAGATCTGCGGCCAACATTATCGACGAATGATGGCAGAAGTGAATAGAAAATTTATGAGTGAACGTTATCCCGACTCTGCGGCAGTTGCTTATCGGCTATTCTGTGATGCAGAGTCCTCGCGAGACGGTTTTGGACAGCCCTTCAAGTTAGGTCTGCGGCCATTGGGTCACGATCAAGTATTAATCAAGGATTCGAATTACGAGCACGACTTGAGCGAGAAGCAGCGGCTTTTCGCTGAAGATCCACTGCAGGTATGGCAGGCTTTGCCAATGTCTGCCGATGCTCAAGTGGAAGCGTTCTCGTACCTATTTCCGAATGACACACAACCGATCGAACATGCGTTGCTGTC
>CAXBRM010000062.1:0-9681 GCA_963978305.1 uncultured Rhodospirillales bacterium | reverse complement strand
CAATAGGGATTTACCCTGTCGTACTGCGGCAACTGCGCCATTGTCGAGCCAGAGCGCGCCTTGTGGTTTGAGCGTGCCGGTTAACCACTTGTGTCGTGCACGCGTGCCCGCTGGCTGATCGGCACGAAACAGGGTGAATCGCTCGCCGTTTGCAAGCCGCGTCAACGGTCCGACGGTCCGCCCGTCCGCAATGATCATGTCGCACCCGGCACTCATTGCAATCTGGGCGGCTTTGAGTTTCGTGACCATACCACCACTGCTATAACCGGCGCGTACAGCGCCTGCCATTTGTTCCGTCCTGGCCGTTATCGCGCCTTGTACTATTGGGATATGCTCGGCGGTGATATCTTCGTTTGGATCGGCGGTGTACAGACCATCAATATCACTGAGCAAAAAAAGGAGTCTCGCACCAATCATACCTGCGACACGTGCAGCCAAGCGATCATTGTCACCAAACCGGATCTCCCCTGTTGAAACGCTGTCGTTCTCGTTGATCAGCGGCAAGGCATTCAACACCAACAAGCGATCCAAAGCTTCGCGTGCATTGATGTAACGTCGGCGATCCTCCGTATCGTCAGCAGTCAATAGCATTTGGCCAACGGGCCATTGATGAGCCGCAAAGACCGTTGCATATACCTGTGCCAGGCTTATCTGGCCGAGGGCAGCAGCGGCCTGCTGCTCTGCTAACGTCAACCCGCCTGGTTGAATACCCATTTGCTTGAGACCCACGCGAATCGCACCGGAGGTCACCAACACCAGTTTGTGACCCTGGTCGCGCAACCGCGCCATCTCGGCAGCGAGCGCTTCAAGCCAGTCGCGACGCACCGTGCCATCCTCGTTGACCAAAAGCGCTGAACCTACTTTGACCACTAAGGTTGAAGGCTGCGACAAAAGATTATTGTAAGACTGCCCATTCATATTGGTGACCATTGCCTGGCAGAGCTTTGTTGCTCCACGTATTCGGCCGCGTCGTTTTGCTCAACATTGCCGTCCGAAACCGGTGTCCCTGTCCTGATTGCTCGCTCTGCCTCGACAAATTCATGGGCTTTGAACAAAAGCTCCTCCAATCCATGCCCGGTCGCGCCACTGACCTGATAAATCGGTGTTCCCGGCGGAAGCACTGCCTCTAAGTCTTCAGCCTGCAACGACCAAAGTTCATCGGTTAGACTGTCGCACTTGTTGAGAGCGATAAGCTCAGGCTTATACAAAATCTCACCACCGTATTTTTCAAGCTCGGCCCGGATTGTTTGGTAGGCGGTATGGGGATCGTTCCGTGTACCATCAATCAAATGAATCAGGACAGCGGTTCGCTCGACATGCCCCAAAAAACGTGTCCCGATCCCTGCCCCATCACTGGCGCCCTCAATGAGGCCTGGAATGTCGGCAATCACAAATCGGGCGTGCCCTCGATCGACCATGCCTAAATTTGGGTGAAGGGTCGTGAAAGGATAATCAGCAATTTTAGGCTGGGCTGCACTAACGGTTGATAGAAATGTCGATTTCCCCGCATTGGGTAGTCCCAACAGCCCCACGTCAGCGATCAGTTTTAAGCGCAGCCATAGCCAGCGTTCTTCGCCAGGGAACCCAGGTGTGTTCCGTCGAGGCGCACGGTTGGTACTGGATTTAAAGGCAGCATTGCCCTTGCCGCCATCACCTCCCCGCACTAACGTAATCCGTTGTCCCGCAACCACCATATCAGCCAAAACTGATACCCGATCTTCGTCCATGATTTGGGTCCCGACCGGCACCTTAATCACAACGTCATCCCCGTGTGCGCCAGTCATCATTCGGCCCCGGCCATGATCACCACGCTTTGCCTTGAAATGTTGGGCGTAACGAAAATCAATCAGCGTATTGAGATTCTCGACGGCTTCGATGATAACGTCGCCACCTTTTCCACCATCACCACCATCAGGCCCACCGAATTCAACATACTTTTCTCGGCGCATGGAAACCGCTCCGGCGCCGCCGTCGCCAGACTTTACATAAATTTTGGCTTCATCGAGAAACTTCATAATCGAGAGTGACAGTATCAAATGCAAAAGGCGCGGCCAAGCTTGGCCACGCCTCAAAGCTAACCAACTTAAGACCTACTGGCTAGGCCTTGATACCGGTAATTTCAACAACGGTTAGGTTTTGGCGATGGCCATTTTTGCGCTGGCTATTTTGGCGACGACGCTTCTTAAAGATCAGTATCTTTCGCGTCCGTATTTGGTTGACGACCTTGGCTTCAACACTGGCACCTTTTAAAGATGGCGTCCCAATTTTGATATCTTCATCTTTGCCAGCCATCAGCACATCGTCGAACGTCACTTTGCTATCGACATCAGCCTCTAGTTTTTCGATGGCAACCACATCGCCTTTTTGGACTCGATACTGTTTGCCACCCGTTTTAATAACGGCGAACATTGTCTTCTTCCTTTCGTTAGCCTGCGCTTCTTCATTCGGCCCAAAAAATATCTTGGGCAAAGGGCGCTTTGACGTGTTTGAGGGCGCATTTACATCCCGTTTAAGACCCGTAAGGCTTTCAATCGTCAAGGTCAACACCTTGGTCATCTTAGCGCGCATAACCCTGCCTTGCAGGCTAGATCATATGACCTCACTACCCGGGCTGCCCAGCGACACCGACATCAATTCGCCACACGCCCAACTTGCCAACGTCTGTTGCAGACCCTCGAGCCTGTGATGCAAGCCAGCGCCCCAAGCCGAGCGGGGCATTATCAAGGACATCAGACAAAGCTTGCCGCCAGCGGGGTATATGGAGTGCCGTCTCACTCACATAGAGATAGCCACCTGGGCCAAACGCGAGTCCGCTGGGCCAGCGGAAAGTACCTTCAGGCACCAGCGCTGTTAGTTGACCATTTGGGGCGAGCCGCAAAATCTGACCAGCCGAGGTATCAGCTAGATAGACATTGCCAGCAAAGTCCGTCGCAATTGCTTCGCTCCAGGGCTTTTTGCTTAACTTACTGATCCGCGCTTCGGTACTTGGGCCATTAGCATCCATCAGGTCATTCAGGGGAATAGAAAAAAGCCCGTTGTGAGCAGCGCTCGCATAGATCAAAGACTGGCCATTTTCGCTCAAGGCTAATGCATTCAAGCCTTCGCGGTGCACTTTGATCCGCAGAGGTGCACCAAAAGGAATATCATCAACTTGTGCATGATATCGCTGTGCTTGAATTGAGCTATGTCGGGTCAAATGCGTTGCGAACTGGCCATTGTTGAGATCCCATTGCAGCAAAATCGGCGTCAGCCGCAGTGGGCTGCTGTCGGCAACAAACAGCTGCATACCATCAGGACTGAGAACCATATCACTGAGCATCGATCCCCGCGGCAGCCGATCGCGACCAATCACTTGCTCAACGACCACACGGCCATTATCGATATCAATTGCCATAATTTTTGCAGGTTCTAAGCCGAACATATGGTCTTCAGCAATCCACAAATAGCCACGAGCATCAATGGTTAGCGCTGTGGGCCGTTTCAAAACAACACGCTGCCAATCTTCATTTGGAAACGGTGAGATTTCACCGTCAGGGGCAATTTTGACCAACTTTAAGTCGTCTTGTTGAAATTTTGGATGCACAACACCGTAAACACTTTGGTCTGGTGCGACGACAATACGGCGCAACGGCACACCCGCCTCCACAACGCGTTCCACGGGGCGATAAAAAGCCGTTGGTTGAACCTCAACTGCTTCAAGAATCGTCCCACCGCCATACCGGACGAAGACAGCGAAAATGACCGCAGAAACCATGAACACCAACGCCAGCACGCGGCTTGATAAGAATGTGACAAAGAAATCAATAACCCTCGACATGGCCGATCATGAATGGCTGGAGTATCAGGCTTTACCGTGGCAGTTTTTGTACTTCTTGCCACTGCCACATGGGCATAGCTCATTGCGAGCGACTTTCCCCCATGTTTCTGGCCGATTTGGGTCTCTTTCGTTTGGCTTCAATTGTGAAGAGCGCGGGTCCGAATCACCAACACCAGCAAAGGCTGTTTTCATCCTTTTAGCGGCCGCGCTTGCTTGAGCTAGGTTGGGCTTGGTGCTGTCAGCTGGCGGCTCGATTTTGCGCAACTCACCACGTGCCAGGAGCAAAACGACACTATCGCGCAACCGCTTCAGCATACCCTCAAACATTTGAAAGCTCTCTTGCTTGTACTCGGTCAAAGGATCTCGCTGCCCAAACGCCCGCAGACCAATGCCTTCTCGCAATTGAATTAAGGCCTGGACTTGCTCTCGCCAAAGCTGATCAAGCACCTGAATCACAGCGCTCTTTTCGAATTGTCGCATGTTGTCACGGCCAATGTCGACAGCCCGCTTGGCCATATGGTCATCAAGTGCCTCAAGCGCTTGACCGATCACACTTTCCTGATCACTGCCCTCTTGTTGCGCCCAAGCTCCGGCATCAATATCCAGCCCAGTTAAATTACGAATGGCCGTCGTCAAAGACGTCAAATCCCACTGACCAGGGTTTGTTCCTTCAGGCATGAAACGATAAACAATATCTTCAATCGTTTCCTCACGCCAATCCTCCATTAATGCCGTGAAGTCTTCGTTCTCCAGGAATTCATCACGTCGCTGATAAATCGACTTGCGTTGATCGTTCATGATGTCGTCAAATTTTATGAGCTGGCGACGACCGTCGAAATTCATTTGCTCGCGTTTTTCTTGGGCCTTCGCGATCGTTTTGGTAATGTTCGGGTGATGAACTGGATCGCCCTCGTCCCCTGCGGCCCACTTGAGGACAGCATTCATCATTTGGTTGTTGGCAAAAATGCGCATCAAATCATCTTCAAGACTGACATAATAGACCGCTGTGCCAGGGTCACCCTGGCGGCCAGAGCGCCCCCGCAGTTGGTTGTCGACCCGACGGCTTTCGCCCCTCTCTGTACCGATAACGAGCAGTCCGCCCGCGTCGATCACATCGCCACGACGTTTCTCAACCTCGGCCTTGATCTTGGCAATTTTTTTCTGCTTCGCTTTTTCGTCGTCCAAATCCTGGGTTTCCATCGCCGAGCGCATGCTTAGATTACCGCCCAACTGAATATCGGTGCCCCGCCCCGCCATGCTGGTGGCAATTGTGACCGCGCCTGGCGTGCCCGCTTCAGCGATAATGAAGGCCTCCTGAGCGTGCTGGCGCGCGTTGAGAACATTGTGTTTTATTTTTTTCGCTTTGAGCAGTTTACTCATTTCTTCACTGGCTTCGACCGTCTGCGTGCCTAGCAAAACAGGCTGGCCTTGCTCGTGAGCTTTTTCGACCCGCTTCACGATTGCATTCGTCTTTTCTTGGTGGGTGCGGAAAATCTGGTCATCTTCGTCGTCACGGACCATCGGCATGTTGGTGGGTACTTCGACAACCTCCAAGCCATAAACCTCCAAAAATTCATTTGCCTCTGTCAAAGCTGTACCCGTCATGCCCGACAGCTTGTCGTAGGTGCGGAACAAATTTTGGAAGGTGATAGCACCGACAGTCGGACTTTCCGGTTTAATTGAAGCACCTTCCTTCGCCTCCAGCGCTTGCTGAACACCGCCGCCCATTCGACGACCAGGCATTGGACGACCAGTTAGGGCGTTGATCAGCACAACTTCACCATTAGCCATAATGTAATCTTTGCCGTTGTGAAAAAGCTTGTGAGCTTGCAAACTGGCCTGGCTGTTGTGTAGCAAGGTCACATTTTCTGGATCGTAGAGCGTTGTCCCTTGTGGCAGGATACCGGCTGACTTGAGCAATTCCTCAAGCTCAACCGCACCAACTTCTGTTAGTTTCAAGCTCTTCGATTTTTCGTCAATTTCATAGGCTTGTTCGCTTAGCTTGGTGACCACATTATTGATGCTGTTAAACTGATGGCTAACGTCGACAGGGGCACCGGCAATGCTCAGCGGCATCCGCGCTTCATCAATTAAAACGCTGTCGACCTCATCCACAATTGCATAACCAAGACCACGCCGCTGAACCTTTTGTTCTTTCGTCGGCTTCATGTGATCGCGCATGAAATCGAAGCCGATTTCAGAGGCGATCGTGTAAGTCACATCTTGGTCATAAGCCTGGCGTTTGACGGCGTCTAGCATCCCGGGGGTTTGTAATTGGTCTTCGCTCAACCCCATGCGAGGTGTGACACAGGAAACGGATAACCCCAGCGCTTGGTACAGCGGCGCCATCTCGCGCGCATCGCGTCCGGCCAGATAGTCATTCACGGTGACGATATGAACACCCTGGCCTTCAAGAGCTCGCAAATAGGCCGCAGCGGTTGCCGTCAAGGTCTTGCCCTCGCCGGTTTTCATTTCAGCAATTTTGCCCTCAAACAGGACCATCGCTCCGATCAATTGGACATCAACCATGCGCAAGCCCAGCGCTCGCTTGCCCGCTTCCCTTGCCGCCGCGAAGGCAGGAACCATAATATCATCAACGCTTGCCCCATCGGCGAGTTGAGCACGGAATTTGTCCGTTTGCCGGGCAAGTTCCTCGTCGTTTAACTTGGCCATGTCCGGTTCAAGCGCGTTTATTTCGACGACTTTACCCCGATACCCTTCAATCTGTTGATCAGGGCTCTTACGCCCAAACAGGCTTGCGAGCACATTTAGCATTGCTTTTTCCTTCAGCGCGGGATGACCAAAAAATTCGTGTTCGGCCCACAGATAAGAACCCGAACCATTGAGGTCAAACAATTAGCGCAAAACACAGCCTTTCGTCTAATGGCGAAAATGTCTTACACCCGTTGTCGCCATCACCAGGCCAAGCTGATTAGCCGCATCAACCACAGTGGCATCTTTGATGGAACCACCCGGATGAATAACATGCGTGATACCATTTTTTGCCGCCAATTCGATGACATCAGGGAATGGGAAAAATGCATCACTCGCCAGCGCAGCACCTGACGGATCCATGCCAGCGTCAGCAGCCTTCCAAAGTGCAATCCGCAAAGCGTCAATCCGGCTCATTTGACCGGCACCAATGCCAATCGTTTGACCATTTTTAGCCAGAACAATCGCGTTGCTGGCAACATGCTTCGCCACGCTTTGCGCGAACACAAGATTATTATGCTCCACCACCGTTGGCTCACGATCACTAACGATCGTCAAGTCCTGGTGTTTGGGACTTAGCTCATCCCAATCCTGAATCAAAAACCCATCGCTCAAGGCTTTGACAAATTGACCACGAACCGATTTTTGGTTGACATCTTTCACGAGGAGCAGGCGCAGGTTTGGCTTCTGTTCAAATACTTGCAGTGCTGCTGTTTCTGCGCTGGGTGCGATAACAACTTCCGTAAACAGCTCGGTTATTGTATTCGCCGTTGCCCCGTCCAGCGGACGGTTGACAGCAATGACCCCACCGAACGCGCTAATCGGATCGCAGGATTTTGCTGCCTGATAGGCTTTGTGGAGATCATCACCGAGCGCGACACCACATGGGTTAGCGTGCTTGATAATAGCGCACGCCGGATCCTCAAACTCGTGAACAAGACGTAGCGCTGCGTCCGCATCATTGTAGTTGTTGTAACTGAGAGCTTTGCCTTGAATCTTCTGTGCGTTCATAACGCCGTAAGCGCGACCGGGATCTGCGATGAGATAAGCAGCAGCCCTTTGATGAGGATTTTCACCATAGCGCAGTTCGTCGATCAGTGTGCCACCGAATACGGCACGTTTCGGGATCGAAACCGTCGCCGCCAGATCCGATGGTGTTGATCGGGGTTGTTGCTGTTGTTTTTGCAGCCAGCTAGCGATGGACGCATCGTAGCTGGCGGTTAATTGAAATGCTTTGAGCGCCATTTCTTGTCGGCTTTGTGCCCCAACTTCTCCGTTTGCCGTGAGCTCGCTGATACAAAAGCCATAATCTTCGGGGTCGGTTATGACGGTGACATGGGCATGATTCTTGGCCGCAGCGCGGATCATCGTTGGACCGCCGACATCGATCCATTCGACCAAATTGTCGTCTGGATTCTCAGCCCATTCCTGCTCAAACGGATAAAGATTGGCAACAACAACCGTAATCGGTTTGATACCATCGCGTTGCATTTCAGCTTGGTCATTTTCCTGATCGAGCCGAGCTAGAATTCCACCATGGATTTTGGGATGGAGTGACTTCACTCGCCCCCCCATTATTTCGGCCTGACCTGTGATTTCTGCAACATCCGTTACCGGCAGTCCTTTTGCCCTGAGTAGCTTGGCCGTGCCACCCGTGCTGACCAATTCGAACCCGCAAGCAACCAATGTGGCAGCAAGCTTCTCAACGTCTGTTTTGTCATAAACACTGATTAAGGCGCGGTTCTGGGAAGTCATATTGATGTTACTCCGGGTGGTTCATTTGAACGGCGCTCCAAACGCCAAAAAATCAGGCAGCGCCCGTTGTGAATCGCCGCTTGTACTGCAACATTTGGGGCGACGATCGCTTGGCCTTGATCATCAAACCAGAGACCCTGTTCAACAGCAACCGATCCGCTGGTCAGCACCAAATCCCACAAGTGCGGTATGCCTTCAGGGCATTTTTGCTCGAAAAGCAGATGCGTGGGTGAGCAATGTTGCACAGCGATATTGGGCGCCACCTGAAAACGGAGTTGTCCTTGCTTTTCAATGCTTGACGTTGGCAAACTTTCAACCATTGCGTCAATGTTCGCAACCTCAATCAAGTCTTCTCCGCTTAGCCGTTTGCCATCTTCGGATAGGCGCAGCCGCCGAAACACAGTCGCCCGATGCCCGTTCACTTCAAACAGGTTGTGGCGCAATTCGATAATGCTTGTCCCTGCAATTTGACTCTCGGCCAATTCAGCACTCCCATCCGAAAAATTTGCTGGCAGCTGATTGGATGGTTGAGGTGTCACCGGCAGTGCATCAAAGCCGAACAAAGACAGGGTCGAAAACGCAAGCGTCGAGCGAAAGCGGTCACCCCAGGCTGAAATATCGCGACCTATGCCACACCCACCGACCAAGGGTCCAAGTTCACTAGCAACCTCAATCGCTGCCAAGCCCGCATGATAAGCCGTTGAGCGTCCAGCGTTCAAAAACGCCGGCACCCTATTGTATGCGGCCACAGACATGGCTTGATAATCTGTTTTCGAACCAAAATGATGCGAAATCCGCGTCCAGGGTGCATCTATGACATTGTGCTTGCCTGCTAACCCTGGTGCAATCGTCTCAAGGACAGTTCGATAATTGGCCGGTGAAGGCAAGGAAAATCCAGAGAAGGCTGGTAGGCGATTCTCATCATCTTCAGACTTATCGGCGAGCAGCACAGCCAATATTTGCTTGGCCGCCTTGATGCGATCACTAATCCTGGTCAACATTTGTTGCTGATTTTTGTCGGGTGACTTGAGACGACTGAGTCCAAGGTAGCAGTTTTTGATGGAAACCAGACTCGCTAAACTCACGCCGACATCTGCGGAGCCATGCACGCCGGTATCGCTCCACTGAGCATCAATTTCGTCGGCAACCATTGGCAGCAGTCGCGTGTGCCAGGCCTGCAGACCGTCAAAACTCCCAGCAAACAGGCATTGACCTTCAAGCACCGACAAGCGTGACCAATTTTCGGCCCCACCGAATCCCGCAGTTGAAAGAAAATTTGCATCAGCAACCACGAGGCGCCGTAACGCGCGATACAACTCAATATCGCGGGCGAAGGGTAGCACCGCTAACACACGAAGCACAGCAACCATCCGCTGGCCGATCACATCCGGCGCATG
>CAXBRM010000061.1:0-9858 GCA_963978305.1 uncultured Rhodospirillales bacterium | reverse complement strand
CCCTTGAACCTTATTGGCTACCGATCACGCAACCGACCGTGTTGGTTGAGCGGCTCATTTTCGTTGTTACCCTCAAATTCTTCGCATGCGTCGGGGGTAAAGTGGCTAATTCTGGCGCTCTAAAAGCTGCTCATAAGTCCAATAGGCCGCAACAGATTCGGTCATGTGAGGTGTTGGGATCTTGGGGTCGACTGGCATACAACCAGCACGACAAAGTTGCCTCGCGAAAGTGCCATCGTGCGAAATGAACCAAAACCGCCCGCCCGGTGTTGCCAGAAACCCAGGGATGCCAGCACGTCTATTACCGTCCATGTCCTGCACGCTTGGCACTTCACTGTCCGCGTCATGACGATAGCCGGCGTGTGTGTGAAAGTCAGCAACGATGCGATCACCAATCTGATATCCTTCAGCAGATGATGGGGCTGGCATGATACACCAGTCAACGCCACCGCGACTTGCCGAAGATCTGTAAAAACTGCCATCTTTACGCTGGATAACAAGACCACAGTATTCGCGGTTTTCGCTGATTGAAAGTGATTGCAAAGCAAACAAAGCCTCATAGGCAACAGCCGTCTTTGATGTGGCTGTTTCGCTTGCTAATTCTCCATACAGGGCTGGTTCTAACCGCCCTGATGTTGTGCAAGAGCTGATTATGCCCAATAATGCCAGGAAGTAGAATTGGATTGGAATTTGATGGAAGAGAGCAAACACAGTTTTTCTGGAAGTAGATAACATAATAAAAATTTATTAGCGTTTTATCTTAACGGTTTTAAAGATGAATGTCCGATCTTTTTTTAACGATCATTTAGAAAGTGTGAATATGGTACGAATGTGTCATATTAAAAAAAAGTAATTAAAAGCAAGCCAGTTTAAGTTCATGTTGGCATGTGACGAGATTACATTTGGGAATAGTCAATAAAACATTGATTACGTTATGATTATTTTTCTACCATCGTGTGGCTGCGCTCTTTAAACACATGGCCAGCCGGCCATAATTTGTGTAAACGATGGTATGAGCGTGAAAGCGGGTTAAGCCCTGTAGATATATTGGGGTTTGAGAGAGAATGTAGCGATGGATAAAATGCAAATAGCATGGTGGGTGTACGGGCAGGTTTGACGAAAGTGTCTGACAGCGGGGTCGTTTGTAAACCGACGCCGTATGAGCATACTTGAATCTTAACCTCTTTATTTCAATGAGTTGCCTTATGTTCGAAATTACAGCTAACAGCATGGAAAATCACTGGGCGCCCTTTACGCCAAACAAAGATTTCAAAGCGTCACCTCGCCTTTTAGAGCGCGCCGAGGGTGTGTATTACTACAACACGAAAGGCGACAAGCTGATTGATGGCAGTTCAGCACTGTTTAATGTCCCGTTAGGACACGGGCGCGCAGAAATTGCTGAAGCGATTTATGAACAAGCGAAAAGGATGGCCTATGCCAGCTCGTTTAACGTTGGTCATCAGTTATCATATGAGCTGGCAAGTCGTCTGAGCCGAATTTTGCCAAGTGGGCTTAATCGCGTTTTCTTTAACGGCTCTGGTTCCGAGGCGATAGAAACTGCAATCAAGATCACCATGGCCTATCACCGCGCGCGGGGACAGGGGCATCGTACGCGGTTTGTCAGCCGAGAACGGGCATATCATGGCGTCAATCTCACTGGCGTTTCACTGTCAGGCATGATTAAAAATCGCCATGTGTTTAACATGGGCTTGCCCTATGTCAGCCTGATGCGACACACGCACAACCCCGCAACGCCCTATGTGAAGGGCCAGCCAAACGATGGGGCAGATTTGGCCGATGATCTGCAGCGCGCTTGTGATAATTACGGTGGTGACAACATTGCGGCATGTTTTGTTGAGCCGATTGCTGGATCGACGGGCACGCTTGTCCCACCGGTAGGCTATTTAAATCGACTTCGCGAAATTTGTGACAAGAATGGCATTTTGCTGGTTTTTGACGAGGTTATTACTGGTTTTGGTCGGACAGGCAGGGGCTTCGCCGCAGAAAAATATGGGGTGACACCAGATATTATGACCATGGCAAAAGCGATCACCAATGGCGCACAGCCCATGGGCGCGGTTGCGGTGAGGCAGGAAATTCATGACACAGTAGTGGATAGTGCGGATGATCCCCGAATGGTCGAGTTTTTTCATGGCTACACGTATTCGGCACATCCCTGTGCCTGTGCTGCTGGATTGGCGACTTTGCAAATCTATGAAAAAGAGGCAATTTTTGAGCGTGCAGCAAAGCTAGAGCCATATTTTTTAGACCAGCTGTTCTCGCTGGAAGGCAAGCATGGCATCGTGGGTTTGCGTGGCGACGGCTTGATGGGTGGTATTGATGTCGCGCCAGCCGACAAGCCAGGGATTCGTGGGATTGCAATGACAAAGCGTCTTTGGGACGCCGGGATGCACATCAAGTTTACGGGTGATTGTGGGATCATCGCTCCACCATTGATTTCGACAGAAAGTCATATCGATGAAATGATCGAAAAGATTGCTAAGGCCTTAAAGGCCGAATTTGGCTAACTTTTGTTTCGCTGTTGTTTCTGTGGTTCTTTGGGGCGGCAAGCCAAGGTCCGGCCTCACTTGTCTTTGGTGCACATACAATGGGCTTTGAAGTCCCGTTAACCGTACTGTCTGGCCGGTAAATTGCGTGAAAAAAGCATTTATAGATGGTGATCGTAGAGATATAAAATCGAAGATTGGCCTCATGAAACATAAAAAAAATGAAAACATTGATTTAATTTTCAAAATCTCTAATTAAACCCTGAAATGAATGCGTTAGTGGGATGAGAATGCTTTAGTGGGATGAGAATGCTTTAGTGGGATGAAAAGAGTGGTGAATGCTTTGGAGTCGGGATGTGTTGGCGATCACTTAGCCCAGGGTGGTGGGGTTTTGCCGGGCAGCTTTTGTAATGGGTATCGATGTCGCAAGGGAAACAGGCGTAAATGATTTATTCGCTTGGGGATTCACACCCGAAAATACACGCCACGGCTTGGGTCGCCCCAACGGCTATAATCATTGGCAAGGTGCATTTGAAAGCGCGAGCGAGTGTTTGGTTTGGCAGTGTTTTGCGTGGCGATAATGAATGGATTGAAATTGGCGAGGAAACCAATGTGCAAGACAATTGCACGCTCCATACGGACATCGGCTTCCCACTTGTCGTCGGAGATCAGTGCACCATTGGGCATCACGTCGTTCTCCATGGCTGCACAATTGGACACGGATCACTCATCGGCATGAAGAGCACCGTGATGAATGGTGCAACAATTGGCGATCAGTGTGTGGTTGGGGCGGCGTCTTTGATCACCGAAAACAAGAAGTTTGATATACCGCGAAAGTTGATCCTCGGCTCACCAGCCGATCCCCAGAGGGATCTTAGGCCGAACGATGTTGTTGCGCTCCAAAAGAGTGCCCAGCATTACGTTGAGCGTGCCGAACGATTTGCCTCAGGGTTGATAAAAGCTGAACATCTGCAAGACCAGGATGTCTTGAAGCGATGATAAGCTTTATCATGATAATTGCAGCAACGGTAACATTGCTGGCTGTTCTCTGGATCGTTGCCAGGGTTGTTGATTCGTGGAACCGGGTACGTTATTCGGGTAGCACCGTGGAGTTATATGGTGAAAAAATTCATTACCGCGACAGCGCTGACCGCGGCATCAATGCAGAGGCCACACCTGTGGTGCTAATACATGGCTCAACCGGAAATTTGTGGGACATGGAATACCGGTTGGCGCCAGCGCTGCAAGCAAAGGGCTTCCGGACAATTAGTATTGATCGCCCTGGTATAGGCCTTAGCAGCCGCAAGGATAGCGCGTTGAGCGATCCAAGATTGCAAGCGCCATTCCTGGATGACGTTTTAGATTATTTGTGTGTTGGTAAAATCGTCTTGCTTGGCTACAGCTTGGGCAATGCCGTGGTGATGGAGATGGCTCTGAACCACCCGGAGCGGATTAAGGCGGCTGTCAACGTTGCTGGTGTGAGTCACCCCTGGATCGGTGCAGAGCTGATGATTTTTAAAATTGTCAAGTGGCCTATTATTGGTTTTATCTGGACCCAGATTATCGTGCCAATCATTGGCCCAATTATTTTGGGAATGGTTCTGAAGAAATTATCCGCCACGGAATACTTGCCGAAAGGTTTCATCGAAAAAACAGGATTGAAGCATATCTTGAAGCCTCAATGTTTCAAAGCGCATTCAGAAGACCTCAAAGCAACCCAAACCGCAATCATCGAAATGTATGGCAATTACAGAGACATTACGGTGCCCTTCTTGATGGCTTGGGGCGAGCGAGAGTATTTCGCAGGAGCTGAAAAAGAACAGCCAGGCGTTGTTGTGCCCTGGTGGTCCCAGGGTGCCCTTCTTAAAAAAACCTTATCCGATTGTGAGGTTGTTGTGGCTCCACGCGTCGGTCATTGGGTACACCACTTTGGCAGTAAGGTCATCGCCGATGCTCTCAGGGCATTTTTGACAAAGCGAGGTTTGCAGTAATCAGTACGCTGCATTAGCGCTCCGGATCATCAAATGACAACATTGCTTCTTGTGATTTTGTCACCGTTATGTTTTGTTGATACCGCCTGGCGGAGCAAACCGCTACCTAGATAGAGACTAGAGAATGACTGACACGACTGAAGTGGCCAGCAGAAATGCTGCGCTGAAACCGGTTGAACGGCCTGCTGATGCTCGCTTTTCATCTGGACCTTGTAAAAAATTCCCCGGATATTCTGTTGACCTGTTGGGCAACGCTGCGCTTGGTATTTCCCATCGTGGTGCGGCGCGCGCCAAACTGCAACAGGCCATAGACCGCCAACGGCACCTGCTTGAGTTACCCGATGACTGGCGCCTGGCGATTGTGCCCGCCAGTGATACGGGCGCGGTAGAAATGTGCCTATGGTCGGTGCTGGGGCCGCGCCCGGTTGATGTCCTTGTATGGGAGAGTTTTTCCAATGACTGGGCAACGGATGTTGTCAAACAGCTCGGTTTGCAAAACGCTCGTGTGATTGAAGCAGCCTACGGCGGACTGCCCGACCTTCGGCAAGTCAGTCCGGAGGCGGATATTGTCTTTGCCTATAATGGTACAACTAGTGGCGTTAAAGTGCCAAATCTCGATTGGATTTCGAACCATCATCAAGGCGTGGTAATTTGCGATGCTACCAGTGCCGCTTTTTGCATGCCGCTCGATTTTGCCAAATTGGATGCCGTGACTTGGTCGTGGCAGAAGGGCTTGGGCGGTGAAGCTGCTCATGGCATGTTGGCAATTTCGCCTAAAATAGTCGAGCGCCTAGAAAGCCATCAACCGACGACAGCGCTACCGAAGATATTTCGGATGACCAAAAAAGGTAAGCTGAACGAAGATTTGTTTCAGGCAGCGACAATCAATACGCCGAGCTTGCTTGCGGTTGAAGATTTGCTTGTGACGCTTGATTGGGCGGAAGAAATCGGTGGGCTCTCGGCGCTTCATGCCCGCAGTCAAGCCAATTTTGATGCACTGGATTTATGGGTTAATAGCCAAAATTGGATCGACTGGTTTTGCAGCGATCCAGCCTGTCGCTCAAACACGGCTATGCAAATGAAGGTGATTGCGCCAGAAATTGCCGCTTTGAATGAAAACGAGCAATGGCAAGCGATCTCTGAGATGTGCAAGCTATTGGAAACCGAAGGGGTGGCGTTTGACATTAAGGCGCATCGCAATGGCAAGCCGGGGTTTCGCATTTGGGGTGGCCCAACGGTTGAATCTTCAGATGTTGAAAAGCTTGGCCCGTGGCTGACATGGGCATTTGAAACTTGGAAAACCGGAAAATCGGAGACTTTAAAATGACAGCATTAAAAGTTTTGATCAGCGATAGCCTCAGTAGCCAGGCCGTCCAAGTCTTTGAAGATAGGGGTCTCGATGTGACGGTCGTCAGTAAACTGTCTGCCGATGAGCTTGCAGATATCATCCATGAATACGATGGGCTGGCCGTCCGCTCGGCGACCCAAGTGACTGCAGGGCTTTTGGATAAGGCCCCAAACTTAAAGGTCGTTGGCCGAGCTGGAATTGGTGTTGACAACATTGATGTCAAAGCTTGTGGTGGCAAAGGTGTTGTCGTCATGAATACGCCTTTTGGCAATGCTGTCACCACCGCTGAGCACGCGATTGCCATGATATTCGCCGTTGCGCGACATATTCCGCAAGCCAGTGCAAGCACACATCAAGGCAAGTGGGAAAAAAGTAAATTCAAGGGTGTCGAGCTCACTGGTAAGACGTTGGGGGTAATTGGTGCTGGGAACATTGGCTCCATCGTTATTCGCAAAGCACTCGGTCTAGAGCTGAAAGTGATTGCTTACGATCCGTTTTTGACCGAGGAGCGTGCCATAGCCTTAGGGGTTAAAAAAGTAGAGCTTGATGAGCTTTTTTCATCTGCTGATATCATCACGCTGCATGTGCCAAAAACACCCGAAACAGCCAACATCATCAACGCCGACGCCCTGAATAAGATGAAGAAAGGTGTATTGTTGGTCAACTGTGCTCGTGGTGGCTTGATTGATGAGCTAGCGTTGGCGGCTGCGCTTCAGAGCGGTCACGTGGCGGGGGCAGCGTTGGATGTGTTTGACGTCGAGCCTGCAAAAGAAAACGTCCTATTTGGGCTGCAAAACCTCGTTTGCACCCCTCATCTGGGCGCAAGCACGGTTGAAGCGCAAGAAAAGGTGGCAGTTCAAATCGCCGAACAAATGAGCGATTTCTTGTTGACAGGCGCGATCTCGAATGCGCTGAACGCGCCAAATTTATCAGCGAAAGAGGCAAAAGAACTCGCACCCTATTTGGAGTTGTGCCAGAAGCTTGGCGGTTTTGCCGGTCAATTAACGACCGATGCGATCAAAAAGATAAAAGTCAGTTTTTGCGGTGATGTCGGCCAGCTTAGCCTGGAACCGCTGGTCACACAGACGATCCAATCTCTGCTCAGTGTCAGCGTCAAAAGTGTTAACCTCGTCAACGCTCGCGCGGTCGCAAAAGACCGTGGCATCAAGGTGGAGATCAGCGTCAGTGACGCCGAAAACTACTCAACTTTGGTTCGTGTCGAAGTCGAAACCGACAGCCGTGCGCGAAATTTGGCTGGTACGATCTTTAATGACCGACCCCGTTTGGTCGAAATCAAAGGCGTTCGGGTCGAATCTGAATTCAGCAACAACATGCTCTACATCACGAATTTTGACAAACCAGGTGCCATTGCCTTTATTGGGTCGGTAGCGGCTGAACGAAATATCAATATTGCTAACATGCATTTGGGGCGTCTGTCTGCTGGGGGTGACGCCGTTTGTTTGTTGGAAGTCAGTGATCCCGTTCAAAATGAAGTTTTACAACAATTCAAATCAAGCAAGTTGATTGCAGACGCAAAGTATATTTGCTTCGATGACTAACATTGGTTGGATAGGGCAGCCCGATTTGGGGCAAGATTTTCGTTTTGCCTGGGCCGGTGGCGACACTGGCCCGCGCAGTGAGCTACGCTCGGGCTTACCTTTGGAGATGGCTGAAGCTTTCGTTCACGAGATCGAAATCGCCACTGATCGCGGAGAAGATGTTTTTGCTCTGCCGATAAGCTGGATCGCGCGCGGCTATGGTGCTTTGGTGTCTGATATGGATAGCACTTTGATCAAAGGCGAAAGTCTCGATGAATTGGCAGATGCCTTAGGTGTTGGCGAGCAAGTCGCGGCCATTACAGCGCGCTCAATGCGCGGTGAACTGGACTTTGCTGAGGCGTTGTCGCGTCGATTTGATCTGATCAAAGGTGTCCCTAGACAGGAATTTATTCGGCTGGGGAAAACAACTCGCCTATCAACGGGCGCGAAGTTTTTCATCGAATCACTGGCCAAAGGTGGCACCATTTGCACGCTTGCAACAGGTGGCTTTGATATTATTGCTGAAACAATCGTTGCCCGTCTGGGTATGCATGATTTTGTTGCCAATGCTCTTGCCTTTAACCCACAAGGCAATTTTGAAGGACGGTTGGCAGCCCCCATTCTGGATGCAGATGCCAAGAGAAAAACTTTGCTTGCGCGGAAGAGCCAAGCGCCACAACAGCTTTGCCTCGCCATGGGTGATGGGGCAAACGATCTTGCCATGATTGAAGCTGCAGACGTTGGCATTGCGTATCGTGCAAAACCGATCGTGCGACAGGCGACGGCTTTTCAACTCAATCATGCAAGTTTCTTTGATTTGCCGTTTTTACTTGGCATCACTTAACAGAACCAGCGGTTTGCTCGCACGCTTTGTTATATTGAGGATGACGACCTGCAACCTTCAAACACACCCGCCATAACAACTCAGGCGTTGACCAATTCGTGCTCACCGAGTACGTGCATCGCCCTACGGGTGTCTTTGCTTTATGGGTGTGGATACCGTTGCCTGTCGGTGGAGCGGCTGTGGCGAAATTGGTAGACGCACCAGATTTAGGTTCTGGCGCTTATGGCGTGGGGGTTCGAGTCCCTCCAGCCGCACCAACCAGTCAGGCAACAGCATACAAATAACGTTAATCCAATGAGCAGTCGCCGTGCAGGCGCTCACACAAGCGCAAGCGCTGGTGGCACTTCTACGGCTGAAGGATCTCACGAATGAATTTCGAAAAAACGCAGTCTGAAGGCTTAAAAAGCAAATTCCATATCGTTGTGCCAACCGCTGATGTTGAAACAGCCGTAACCGCAAAATTGATGGAACTCGGCAAAACAATCAAAATGCCTGGCTTTCGTCCGGGGCGTGTGCCGATGCCCGTGCTGAAGTCTCGTTTCCGTCCACAGGCGCTAGCCGAGGCCCAGCAGAGCGCGATGAACACAGCAGTGGGTCAACTCTTGGAGCAAGAGGGCATTAACCCAGCGGTGCAGCCAAGCGTCACAGGTGAGCCAAAACTCATTGATGGTGAAGACATGGAATTCGACTTAGAGGTCGAAGCTCTACCCAAAGTTGAGTTAGCCGACTTTACCACGCTTGAACTCGACTATCTGAAAGTGGAAGCGAGCGAGGAACAAGTTGATCAGCGGCTTAAGGAACTGGCTGCTCAAGCTGGGCGGCCAGCGAAAGTGGCCCGCAACCGCAAGCTAAAAGATGGCGATATTGCGCACATCAACTTCAACGGCAAAGTTGATGGGGAAGAAAAGCCCGGCATGAAAGGCGAAGGTTTTGATCTCCAACTGGGCTCAGGCCAATTTATTCCGGGTTTCGAGGCTCAACTGGTGGGGATAAAGGGCGGTGAAAGCACACAAGTGTCGGTCACGTTCCCAGAAGATTATCAAGCCGAAGAACTCCGCGGAGTTGAAGCTGTCTTCGACGTTGACGTCCTTGAGGTTCGGGAAAAGAAAGCGTTGGAGGTGGGCGATGAGCTGGTTGAAGCCCTTGGCCGCGCCGATATGGCCGACTTGCGTGAATTTGTCGCGGATAATTTGGCCCAAGCCTTCTCGAGCCAATCGAAATTTGTCCAAAAACGTAAGCTTTTGGATCTATTGCAAGATACACACAAATTTGATCTGCCGCCTTCACTGGTCCAGGGAGAATTTGATGCGATCTGGCAGCAGATCGAGGCAGACAAGGAAGCTGATCGTTTAGACGAGGAGGACAAATCTAAGTCCGATGAAGAATTGAAAGACGAATACACGAAGATCGCTGAACGTCGCGTTGCCCTTGGATTGGTACTGTCTGAGGTGACCAATCGCCACAATCTCCAGGTTACTCAAGATGAGTTGAATGGTGCATTACAGCGTGAAATCACCAAATATCCTGGCAAAGAACAGGAAGTGTTGAAGTTTTTCCAAGAAAACCCGCAGGCCGTCCAACAGATTACGGCGCCAATCATGGAAGATAAGGCAGTTGAGTTTATCCTTGA
>CAXBRM010000060.1:0-10020 GCA_963978305.1 uncultured Rhodospirillales bacterium | reverse complement strand
AAAAATGCTTCAGGTTTGACAAAAATATCAGATCCGCATTCGTAGAATTTTTTCAGGCCATAAATCTCTAACGTCACATCGGTCGACTCAGCAACGATTTTTGATTTAGCGAATTCAATAAGGCCATTATCGGCGCGCAAGCCACTCTCGTCCGCGTCCCACTAAAAGCTGTGGCTCTCTTCAACCATAGAGACGTTGTCACGAACCTGTTCGCAAAGCAACTCGAACGCTTTCTTCATGTGCCACATGATATGGCGGAAAACCTCTTTTTTAACATGTTAGCACTGAGAAAAGATCGCTCTCGGAACACTCAAGAACTTGCGATGGTGCGCACGAGAGGACTCGAACCTCCACGGGCTAATGCCCACAACGACCTCAACGTTGCGCGTCTACCAGTTCCGCCACGTGCGCTGCGCTTTCGCTTATGACTTTTCGTTAACAGCGAATGATCTATAGTGCAACAGATGAGCGACCTGTCACCGCCATATTCTGAGCAGATCAGCGATTCCGGCCGCATCTCTGTGTACCGTAGTGAAACATTAGTCCCCTATTTGGATGCGACGGCATGGATGGAACAGCGGGCGTCAGACATATCGAAAGGACTCGCGGCCGAAGCGATATGGTTCCTGGAACACCCGCCACTGTACACGGCCGGGACCAGCGCGAAAGACAATGATTTGCTACAACCGGATCGATTTCCGGTTCACCAAGTCGGGCGAGGCGGTCAATATACCTATCATGGCCCTGGACAAAGGGTTGTTTACGTCATGTTAAATCTTGAGGCCCGTGGAAAAAACATTCGAGCGTTTGTCCAAAGTCTTGAGCATTGGATCATTGACACCCTTGATGCGTTCTCGGTCAAAGGGACGATCCGCGAAGGCCGGGTTGGTGTTTGGGTTGAAACGGGGGAAGACATCGGTGGTATCGCGGTTGAGGAAAAAATTGCCGCCATTGGCATCCGCGTCCGACGGTGGGTCAGTTTCCATGGCCTGGCGATCAACGTTTGCCCATCGCTTGAACACTTTAGCGGGATTGTCCCCTGCGGTTTGTCCTCGTCCTCCTTTGGGGTCACCAGCCTTGAAGCCTTGGGCTGCAACACAACCCTTCATGAGGTTGACACAATCCTGTTGGAACAGCTGAAATTTGAGCAGGAGCATTAGCGCAATGACGTTTTGGCAGGCCCTCTTTGATCGCATTGGCCATTTGCTTGAAATAGGCTTTGATGCTGCGTGGCGCGCCATCTTCGGCAACCCCAACCGCGATCCTGAGCTCAGCGAGGCGTTCACGGTCGGTGTAATTGCGCTGGGGGCGAAACTGGCGAAAGCCGATGGTCAGGTCACGCGTGATGAAATTACAGCGTTCAAACAGGTGTTTCATGTCCCGCCAGAAGCTGAGAAAAATGTTGGACAATTGTTTAATTTAGCCAGGCAAAGCGTGGCTGGATACCAGCGTTACGCCGCCGAAATTGCGAAATTATTTGCGCCACGATCGCCCGTTTTGGAACGTGTGCTGGCTTGTTTATTCCATATTGCCAGTGCAGATGGTGAGTGCAGCGACGATGAGATGGCATTCCTTTTGTCAGTGGCCAACATCTTTGGGTTTATTGACGAAGAATTTGACCGATTGTCACTGGTCTACAGACAGGATCTCACCGATAATCCCTATCAGGTTCTGGGTTTGGACAAATCTGCTTCCCTCGCCGACGCCCGGGCACAATACCGAAAACTGGTGCGCGAACATCATCCCGATCAGCTCGAAAGCCTGGGCCTTCCAGACGAACTACTGGACCTCGCCCACGCGCAGATGGCAAAAATCAACAACGCCTATGACAAGGTCAAGGGACTGTTGACTTGAGCCCCCACTTTAAGGCATGCCATGGCTGTCAGTTCGCCGGACGGTTGCGCTGCTTTTTTCGTTAGCGGTGAGGAAAGTCCGGGCACCACAAAGCAAAGGTGCCGGGTAATACCCGGCGGGGGCGACCCCAGGGAAAGTGCCACAGAAAGCAAACCGCCACGATCCCGTTGGGATGCGGCAAGGGTGAAAGGGTGCGGTAAGAGCGCACCGCCAGGCCAGTAATGGCTCGGGCATGGTAAACCCCACCTGGTGCAAGACCAAGTAAGTGAAAGGCCGAGCGCTCAGCGCTAGGCACGGGGGGCTTTGCCCTGTCACAGTGGTAGGTCGCGTGAACCCATCGGCGACGATGGGTCCAGATGAATAACCGTCTGAGCGCAAGCAACAACAGAACCCGGCTTACAGGCGAACTGACGACCGTCCCTTCACCGCAACATCTCGCGCACAAGTCGCTCGAAATTCGCATAAATATTTGGCCGCGCTGCGCGTGTTCTGTTATATCAAGCCAACCATAATTTTACGCGCCGTTCTTTCGGGGACAGCTCAATTTTTTTTTAAAGATGGCTTCAGTTATTCAATGAACGCCCCGCATTTTCCCGTAATGCTGCCGCAGGTCCTGGCCGCACTAGACCCCAAGCCGAATGAGGTGTTCATCGACGGCACCCTGGGCGCTGGTGGGTATGCATCGGCTATTCTGAAGCGAGAACCGCGGCAACTTTTTGGCTTCGACCGTGATTTGAGTGCTTTCGATCTCTGGAAAGATCTGTATGGCGCCCCACCGAAAAATCTGTGCTTTTGCCATGCACCGTTTGGCACGATGGTCGATACACTGCTCGCCAAAGGAATCCGAAACGTTGATGGCATTGTACTCGACCTGGGTGTCAGTAGCATGCAACTTGATCAGGAGCATCGCGGTTTCAGCTTCGGCAAAGATGGCCCCTTGGACATGCGGATGGATCAGTCCCAAGGCATTACGGCTGCTGAAGTTGTCAATAATTTTGATCAGGGCGCAATTGCTGACATCCTCTGGCATTTCGGGGAAGAGCGCAAAAGTCGTCAGATTGCCAAAGCGATCGTAGAACGTCGTCTTGAAAAACCGTTTCGGTCAACACTCGAGCTCGCTGATCTCATTCGCCGCGTTGTGCATCAGCGTCCTGGCACAAAAATCGACCCAGCGACGCGAAGCTTTCAAGGTCTACGCATCTTTGTGAATGATGAACTTGGTGAGCTGGGACGCGCTCTGATGGCGGCTGAGACGCTGTTAGATGACGGCGGCCGGTTGGTTGTGGTTAGCTTCCACAGTCTTGAGGATCGGATTGTGAAGCGCTTCCTAAAAGATCGAAATGGCAAAATGGATATGGGATCACGGCATCTGCCCGTCGCTGCGGCCGCAGGACCAAAGCAGCAAACTTTTCGCGCTTTAAGCACAAAAGTTATCAAGCCAAGTTTGGCGGAATGCGAGCAAAACCCCCGCTCTCGATCGGCAGTGATGCGAGCGGCCGTCCGGGTTCGAAATTCCACCAAGCACAGTCGACTGGAAAGTTAAAACATATGCTTCGTCTCTCCGTTATTGTTTGGATCTTTTTGATACTCGCAATGGTTATCGCATTGTTTAATGTGAAATCGCATGTCGATGACTTGAACCGAGAGCTGGTCCAGATTCGCAACGACATCGACTATGAGACCGAACAAATCCGAATTTTGAAGACCGAATGGAGCTACCTGGACCATCCGGACAGGATCGCTGAACTGGCCCGTATTCACTTAGGTTATGATACAGCGCATCGACCGGAGTTTGGGCAAATGGTTGATTTGCCCAACCGTGTCGTTGAGCGAGACACCATGACGAGTGTTTTTGAAATTAACGCTGCAAACAAGCCGATTGATCGCCTGGGGCCACAGCCCAATGCTGAAATTCTCGAACTGGATACGGAAATTGGCGGCCTGCGGCACATTGCCAGCCCGGACGCCGTTGGCAATCTGATCAGTGATTTGACACAATGAGGGGGATGAGGCGTGATACACAGACTTCTCAATAAGCCAGAAACTGCATTCGGTGAACATGAGCACCAGAAAACATCAGCGCAACAGGTTCAATCTGTCCACCCAGATATGGACCACTCCCCGATGCAAACGTCTCGTTATACACTGCCTTCGGATGGCACGTACGCACCGTTGAATAGCGCTTATAATCAGGCTGCAACCATCCCCAGATTGGCCTTCATTGGACTTGGTTTCTTATGTCTGTTCGTCATTGTCACCGTCCGACTGATTGGCCTGACATCATCCGACAATCGAGTGAATGAGTCCGTTGATTATCAGAACTGGCGCGCTGGCTTGACACTCGACACGCCGATCCGAGCGCCTATTTTGGATCGCAACGGTGAATTGTTGGCAGTCAGCCTCCCCGTAATGAGTGTCTACGTCGATCCTCGTGATGTGTTAGACAGTGAAAAAACAATCCAAGGCCTCTCTGCCGTTTTTCCAGATATGGACCAGGGGTTTTTGCGCGCTCAGGTCAATAGTGAGAACAGCCACTTTCGCTGGGTCAAACGGTCAATTTCGCCCCGTGAAGAAAGAGCCATTCGGCAGCTGGGCCTGCCAGGTGTCCGGTTCAGTGAAGAGCTTCGGCGTTTTTATCCCAAAGGGAACCTAACCAGTCATGTGCTCGGCTATACTGACATCGACGGCAAGGGTCTTGCTGGTATTGAACGCTGGTTCGACAACCTGCTCACCAACACCGATGAGCCGGTTAGCTTGAGTCTGGACATTCGCGCTCAGCATATTATCGCTGAAGAGTTGCAATACACCATGGATGACTTCAACGCCCCTGAAGGGGCAGCCGTCCTCTTGGATACCGAAACCAGCGAAGTTATTGCGTTGGTTAGCTTGCCGAGTTTTGATCCTTACAACATTGGTGGCGCTTCCGACGAAATGCTTCACAACAATGCGTCACAAGGTGTCTTTGAGCTTGGCTCGATTTTTAAAGTTTTTACCATCGCCATGGCGCTTGATCGGAACGGCGTCCAGCTTGATGATGAATATGACATTGGCTCGCCGCTGGTCATTGGTCGGTGGCCAATTGAGGACTTCAAAGATTATGGCCATTATCTGAGCGTCAGGGATATTTTTGCCGAAAGTTCAAACAAAGGGACCGCTAGGCTCGCTTTAGACATTGGTGGCGCTACTCAGCAGGAATTCCTGCGTCGGTTGGGACTTTTTAGCATGCCGGCGGTTGAGCTCGACCAGGCCGAGCTTGGACGACCTGATGTCCAATCGCACTGGGGACAGATTCAAACGGCGACAGTGAGCTATGGGCACGGCATCGCTGTCAGCCCCCTTCAGGTGACAAACGCGTTCTCCGCCATCGTGAATGATGGGACTTTCCGACAACCCACCCTCATCAAAAGCGAGTCAAACTATCGGCCGGGGGATCAAGTGATCCGTCCAGAAACCTCTGAGATTATGAACGAATTGCTGCGCTATGTGGTGACAAATGGTACTGGCAGCAAAGCGGATGCAGAAGGATATGAGGTTGGTGGAAAGACAGGAACGGCTGACATTGCGAGCGAAGGTGGTTACGATGACGATCGTCGTAACTCAAGCTTTATCGGTGCTTTTCCGATGAACAACCCGCGCTACTCTTTGCTGGTTTTTGTGCAAGATGCTGTACCGAATAACAGCAGCCATGGCTTTGCGACTGGTGGGTGGGTTGCAGCACCAGCTTTCCGGAAAATGGTTGAGCGGCTGGCCCCTATTTTGGACGTCGCTCCCACAATGCCGGACAGTGGATCCGGTGGGTCATCAAACAGAGTATTGGACTGACCATGAACCTTGCGAAGTTGATCCAATCTGCCAAAATTGACGGCCTATCGATCGAAGGCAACATTGCTGGTGTTGAGGTTGCAGATTTGACCCTGGATTCCCGGCAAACAAAAAGCGGCGGATTGTTTGCAGCACTGCCAGGCACGCGGGTCAATGGCAGCCAATTCGCGAGCGACGCGATCTCAGCCGGAGCCGTTGGCATTCTAGCTGGTTGCGACGTCGCCCTTAACATACCCGAGAACACAGTCGTGCTTCGGCACGAAAAGCCAGCCTACGCGCTTAGCCAATTGTGCCGGACATTTTTTGGCAACTTGCCAAACACATTGGTCGCCGTCACTGGAACCAACGGCAAAACCAGCGTCGTCAATTTCTTGCGTCAAATCTGGCAGTCTAGCGGCAAAAACGCCGCCAGTCTGGGGACTTTGGGTGTTTTACCAAAGGGCATCGTTTCGATTCCAGAGCTCACGAGTCCAGACGCCATTACGCTTCACCGTGCCCTGTCAGGGCTTAAAAATGCTGGTATTGACAGCGTGGCGCTCGAGGCAAGCAGCCATGGGTTGGATCAATTTCGTTTGCATGGCTTACGTTTTGCTGCCGGCGGTTTCACCAATTTCACACAAGATCACCTGGATTATCACGGCGACATGGATCGCTATCTGTCTGCCAAATCAATATTGTTTCATGAGCTTTGCGACGGACCTGCGGTTATCAATGCAACGCGGACTCCGCAAGCGCTGATCGACCAGTTGCCCCAAAAATCCATCATTCGCGTCGGCCAGTTGGGGACAGCATCCAATCTAGACATTGCTTTTGACGCACAGCCTACCTTGTCGGGCCTCTCTTTAACGCTGGACCTACCGGCTGGCGGATACATGGGCACGCTGAAAATGGTTGGTCTCTACCAAGCAGAAAACGTGGCGATGGCCGCCGGGTTGGCGCTGGCGAGCGGTCTGCATAGCGACGCCGTTGTTGAAGCGATGGCCGATCTGACACCAGCACCGGGCCGTATGCATTGGGCTGCTAGCCACCCTGGTGGTGGGCCAATCCTGGTTGATTATGCACACACTGCCGACGCCCTTGCTGCTGCGATTGCTGCGACACGCGCGCATGTTCAGGGTCGTTTGATCGTTGTTTTTGGCGCTGGTGGCGACCGAGATCCAACCAAACGGGCGCCGATGGGCCGCATTGTTAGCCAAGACGCTGATATTGGCATCGTCACTGACGACAACCCGAGAAGCGAAGCACCAGGGCAAATCCGAGAGGCGATATTACAGGGGTGTCCCCAAGGAATTGAAATTGGCGACCGCAGAGAAGCAATTCGCCACGCCTTGTCGATCATGCAGCCTGGTGATGGTGTTCTGGTCGCAGGCAAAGGTCATGAATTAGGTCAAAAAATAGCCAACGACATTCTGCCTTTCGACGATGTCGCGGTAGTACAAGAACTGGCGCTTGCCACATTTTCGGCTAGGCAATAAGCAAACCAATCCTTGTCGGAGTCGCAGAAGATCGGCATAAACCTCATGAAATCATATTCCAACAGCGACAGTAGTGAAGTAATCCCTTTATGCTCCCATGGCTAGCAACCCTGTTTGCCACAAACGGCGACGTTGACGGCGGTCTGCGTCTATTAACTTTCCAAACAACACGGGTCGGCGGGGCTCTGATGACCGCGCTTTTCATCGCACTGATCATTGGTCGCCCGATTATTGACTGGCTGCGCTCCAGTCAAAAAACGGGCCAACCCATCCGAGAAGATGGGCCAGCGGGCCATTTGCTGACCAAAAAAGGCACGCCGACAATGGGTGGGGCAATGATCCTGCTGTCATTGGTGGTCTCAACACTACTATGGGCTGACTTGAACAACCCTTATGTTTGGACGGTACTTTTTGTCACGACAGGGTACGGCAGCATTGGGTTTATCGATGACTTTCTCAAGGTAAGCCGTCAAAATGCAGCGGGCTTGAAGGGTTATATCAAGCTGATCAGTCAAATTCTGGTCGGAGGCTCGGCTTGCGTGCTAATCACGATTTTATCACCAGAGGCGCTTAGGAATGATGTCGCTTTCCCATTTTTTAAAGACTTCCTGTTGAATTTGGGTTGGTTTTACCCGTTTTTCGGGTTGTTTGTAATTATCGGCGCTAGCAACGCGGTCAATTTAACCGACGGCTTGGATGGTTTGGCGATCGGTCCGATCATGATTGCGGCAGCCGCCTTTGGCATCATTGCCTACGCCGTTGGCCGCGTCGATTTTAGTGCCTATCTCGTGGTCCATCACATCCCCGGATCGGGCGAACTGGCCGTGCTGTGCGCTGCGCTGATCGGCGCCGGGCTAGGCTTTTTATGGTTTAACGCCCCTCCTGCTGAAGTCTTTATGGGTGACACTGGCTCGCTGGCCGCGGGGGGCATGCTAGGGGCTGTCGCGGTCATCTTAAAGCATGAGGTTGTCCTGGCGATTGTTGGCGGCTTGTTTGTGGCGGAAACCCTGAGCGTGATCATCCAGGTGGCCAGCTTCAAGCTGACAGGCAAAAGGGTTTTCCTGATGGCGCCTTTTCACCATCACTTTGAAAAAATGGGCTGGAAGGAACCGACAATTGTGATTCGGTTCTGGATCATTGCTGTGGTTTTGGCAATGATTGGCTTGGCAACCCTTAAGATCCGTTGATGCCAATGCTGACACTTGCCGCCCACGCACAGGCTGGAAAAAAACTACTGGTTTTAGGTCTTGGACGGACTGGTACGGCTACAGCTGAAGCCTTGGCGGCTGGTGGCGCTGATGTGACAGTCTGGGATGACAGCAAACCAATCGCTATTTCGGGATGCCGCCTCGCGAACCCACTGGAAATCGGTATGGACGGCTTCGATGCTCTCGTGTTGTCACCCGGCATCCCGTTCACCCATCCCGAGCCACACCCTGCCGTCAAACTGGCGCAGACATCGTCAATCCCGGTGATTGGTGACACTGAACTCTTGTTCGCCGAACACCCAGGTGCACCCTTTATTGCCATCACAGGGACGAATGGCAAAAGCACAGTAACAGCTTTGACGGAACACATTTTTGCAAGTGCTGGCGTCAAAGCTGGCGCTGGTGGCAACCTAGGCACCCCTGTTTTCGCCATCCAGCGCGACGAGCAAGCCCCCTACATCCTTGAACTGAGCAGTTATCAGCTCGATCTCTGTGCCTCGACAAAATTCAACGTTGCGGCTCTGCTCAATCTGTCTGCAGACCATTTGGACCGCCATGGCAATTTACAAGGCTATATTCAAGCCAAGCTACGAATATTTGATCGCCAAACCCTCAATGATTTCGCCTTCATCAGTGTCGATGACGAATACTGTAAAAGCGTCGCCAGCGCTCTTGAACGAAGCGGTCAACATCACGTTGTCAAAGTAAGTGCAACCACAACGGTTGCCGACGGTATCTCTGCCAAGGACGGCCTGTTACGGTTCGGCGATACCCTCAAGCCTATTTTCGACTTGACGTCGCTATCACGAACCTTGCCCGGCCAACACAATTGGCAGAATGCAGCCTTTGCCGCTGGCATGGCGCGGGCCATGGGACTACGCCAAGACCAGATAATTGCTGGGCTTAAAACCTTTCGAGGGCTTGCGCATCGTCAGGAATTAATCGCCGAAACTGTCGATGGACTGCGCTTTATCAACGACAGCAAGGCCACCAATGCTGAAGCCACAAGCAAGGCGCTCAAAGCCTTTGACGACATCTATTGGATCGCTGGTGGTCAAGCCAAAGATAACGGCATAGCGCCGTTGCTCAACATGCTAGGTGCGGTCAAAGGGGTCTATTTGATCGGCGAATCTCAAGAACTGTTTGCCAAAACACTGAGTAAAGGAGCCCCAAAAGACATGCCGTCGCATAAATGTGGCACTTTGGAAAAAGCGGTGAGTTTGGCCGTTGAGCACGCTCGCCTTTCTGGCGGGGGCACGATATTATTAAGTCCAGCTTGCGCTTCCTGGGACCAATTCTCCAGCTTTGAAGATCGTGGTGAAGCGTTTAGCAAGATTTTGAATACATTAATTTGATCACGCTCCCAGATGAGCGTGAGCCGATATGAATTTTAATAAGGTGCCCAAATGGCGTTTATACCCCGTGATGACGGCAGCATTTTTGGCCGCTGGTGGTGGACAGTAGACCGCTGGAGCATCGTCGCACTGCTCATTCTTGTGGCAACCGGTATTGTCATGGCGTTTGCAGCAAGCCCCGCGATCGCCAACCGAATTGGCGCAGACCAATTCTACTTTGCAAACCGGCACTTAATCTACGTAGGCCTAGCGCTGACCGCGATGTTTTTAAGTTCTTTTTTAACAGTCGATGCAATCAAACGCTTA
>CAXBRM010000059.1:0-10065 GCA_963978305.1 uncultured Rhodospirillales bacterium | reverse complement strand
TATACTTCATGTGCCGTGATAGTTGCTTGGCTTGGCGACAGTAGTGACAACCTCTTTTACTGTAGATAAGGACTTTCATTTGCTTGGTGTCCTTTTCCGAGGTGTTGTCTTCTTGGGTGTAGGGGTTGTCTTCTTGGGTGTAGGCTTTGGCTCTTCTTTTGCCTCGTACTCCCCGCACAGATACGCCAGATAGGTGATCTCCATGCGAGGGTAACGAGTACATCGATAACCAAACGAATCCAGTAGCCTGTAATGAACAGAGGTACTGCACTGCTTTTCCATAATGGTCCTTAGTGGGTCTCAGCCCAGTTCGCTCCGAGTTTAAAGTCGGTATCTAACTGGCACTGTAGGTTAAAATAAGTTTGTGTGAGGCGCATTGCATCCTGGAAAGCTGCTCCAACGAGGGCTGCTTGTTCCGCTGGACAGCTGACCTGATATTCATTATGCACAGCAGCATGCCACTGAACATCCAGACCACGCTCTTTGAACAGCTTGTTTGCCTGAACCGCCCAGTTCTTGCATACCAATGCACCAGCAGATTGGAGAAGGAGGTTGAGCGAGCTGTGCGGGCTTTTGCTATGTAGGCGGCGCTTTTTCACCACGGTCGTAGGCTTCCCAGCCATGGCCCTGAAACAGATCGACGCCTAATTGAGCCGCAACGTAAGCAAAATCGACGTGCACATAGTTATCGACAATTTTACCATCGATAACTTTCCAAAAATCCATGTAACGAATTTCGACTTTTTTGCCGGTTGGCTTGATCCCGAGGAACTCACCACTGTGGATTGCTTCTTGCCGGCCAAAAGCCGCTGCCCATTCCCCCATGTATAAACGCGCTTCGTCGATGCAGACTTTGTCACTAAACGCTGCCTGGAATGGCTTTTGCCAATTGTCTTGGAACGCTTGCAATCCATGCTTGGTGCCACACCCTTGGTTACCCATCCACCGGAAACTCTGCGAAAAGAATTCACCAATATCAGCAATTCGATGATCATTCAGGCCGTCGACCATGCCCTCAATCACGCGCCGGGTCTCATCGGTTTTGCTCATATCCGTGTCGCAGGTGAGCACGGCTTGTTCTGGTCTTGATCCCTTCATGACTATCCCCTTAAACCACCACCCTAAAGGGCTTAATCGCTTATTGCCAGAAAGACACAAACAGTCAAAGCAAGGGAGGCTGACACTGACACCAGCGACGACCTTGTCCAATTCGTTCCCAAGTTTTTTTGGCGCAATGCCAGCCATTTGTGATATGGCGCCCTTATGGTTTGATTGGCTGCTTGTCTCTCCAGGCTATATTTGCCTAGACAACGTGGATTGCTTTTGGCAAGGAGATTTTGCAACCGCATGCAGAAATTTGAATACTGAGAGGCAATGTGACGGATTTTCAAGCTGCAAAACGGCTGGTTCGCGACTACTACGAGGCTTTAGACCCTGCTCAAAACGATGATATCTTAGCCGTCATCGATAACTTTTGTGGCGATGATTATCTTTGGCGAGGCTATCATCCTTTCGGTCTGCTAGAGTCTCGCGAAGACGTGGCCACCAAATTTTGGCTGCCGTTCAAACGAAGCTTGAAGCGACTTCAGCGCCGGCAGGATATTTTCTTTGCCGGTTTCAATTCGTTGCAAGATGACGGTGCTGTCTGGGTCGTATCGATGGGACATCTGCTCGGCTTGTTCGATCGACCATGGCTTGGCATCCGGCCGTCGCGCAAGATAACGATGCTGCGCTATTGCGAGTTCAGCAAAGTCAAAGAAGGCAAAATCCAAGAGAGCGCCTTTTATTTTGATATCCCACACTTTATGGACCAAGCTGGATTGAATCCCTTCCCTCATCAGAGCGCTGCACAACTGGTTCAGCCAGGTCCGATGACCCATGATGGGCTGCTATTTGATGACGCGCCGAAAGCGGAAGGTGCCACAACTCTTGCAGCGATCAATGCGATGATCAGCGACCTTGGTACCTGGCAACTGGGTCTACCGCTCGAAGAAGAATTGGCCCGAACGTGGCACGATGACATGCTGTGGTGGGGACCGACCGGCATAGGCGCAAGCTACACCATTGAACGCTATGCCAAGCAACACAGCGGGCCGTTCCGCGCTGCCTTTACCGATCGCTCGTTCAGTGGGCATATTTGTCGTGTTGCCGAAGGCCATTACGGCGGCTTTTTTGGCTGGCCAAATTTCACCGCCCGGCATACTGGCGGCTTCATGGGGCTACCCGCTAGCGAACAAGCTATCGCTTTCAACGTGATTGATATCTATCGCCGGGCAGACGACAAATTGGCCGAGAATTGGATTTTTATCGACTTGCTTGGCATGCTTGCTCAGCAAGGCGACGACGTTTTGGGCCGTATCAGCGACATTTACCCAGCCGAAGCCATTGAAAATGAAAAATTACATTGATGCCCATCACCATCTTTGGGACCTAAGTGCTGTTCGCTATACCTGGCTGATGGAAAAGGGCGTGCGCCGTTTCTTTGGTGATCCAACCTCCATTCAACGCGACTATTTGCTGGACGAACACCGCCAGTCAGCCTCGAGACATGGTTTCGCCCGATCGGTCCATATTCAAGTTGGCGTTGTTGATGCTTTAGAAGAGGCGATGTGGGTCGATGCCGTCGCAACCGCGAACCCTGATTGGCCAATGAAGCAAGTTGTGTTTTGCGATCTGACAGCGCCCACCCGGTCGGCGCAACTCGAGGCTTTCCAACAACTATCAAGCGTGGTTGGTGTCCGACAAATCGTCGGGCGTAGCGCCGCCGAAGATGCCCAGACTGACACCAACACTCTAATTGCCGATCCTGCTTTTCTTGACGGTCTTCAGGAAGTCGCCGCGCGCGGGATGCGTTTCGATCTTCAGTTAACCCCGCCTTTGATCGAAGCCACAGCGAGGCTTTTCGAAAAAATACCAAATTTACCCGTCGCCTTATGTCACGCAGGCTCACCACATGACCGCTCAAACGCGGGGCTGTCGACCTGGTCACAGGCGTTGCAACATTTATCAGCATTGCCTCAGTTTTGCTGCAAAATCTCCGGACTGGGCATGTTTCACCATGGCTGGCGCGGTGACGTCTTTCGTCCAATTGTGGAAACATGCCTCGAGCAATTCGGCGCTGAGCGCTGCATGTTCGGCTCTAATTTTCCTGTTTGTTCCCTGACGAGTGATTATGCGACACTTTTTGATGCAATACGGACCCTCGTGCCCGTGGACATGCAGGCACAGGTTTTTTCGCGGACCGCGGAGAAGTTTTATTTCTAGCCCTGTTGGTGTTCGATCAGACCCTCGATGTGATCATAAGCCATAGTCGAGCATGATCTTCTGGGCTGGTGACGCGGGTGCAAGACCACCGACCGGCGGGTCGGTGTCCAGGTTGGTGGGGAAAGGGTAGCCATCGGCAACCATGCCAATCAGCAAACGTCTTTGCTCGCTGGTGAGTTCAGAGGCAACCAGTTCACCGTTTAGAGCAGCGATCATCGCACTGCGATCAACAGTTTCCATGGGCCGGCCCATCGCGCTGCTGACTTGCAGCAAGTTGCCGAGCCGGAAAATATTTGCGCTTTTGTTGGTGCCTGAACCGTGCAGGACTGCGGGGTTGAAAAACGCGCTATCACCCTTGGCGAGCGGCAATTGGGCGTGGCGCTGGCCAAACAAATCTTGCACCTCAGGACGGGTTGAGTACAGGTACCCCTCCGGCCATTTTTGGGAGTGCGGCAAATACAGGGTTGGCCCGGCGTCAAGCGGCATATCGACATGCGCTATCGCGCCCTGCAGCGTAAGCATTGGCGAAAGTTGATGGACCGACGCCGGGTACTGGCGCATTTGCGCTTCGGTCATGAAGCCGAGGTGATAGTCCCGGTGCGCCGTTTGTGCAGCGCCGCCGGGGTTGACGCGATTGACTTGTGCGGTCATCTGAAAGGAGGGCCCAAGCCAAGCCCGACAGATCAGATCCAGCACAGGGTTTGCGTAGTAAGCAGCGAAATTTTTCGGATTCGCCAGACAGTGCTTCTCAAAGCTGTTCCAAATACGATCATTAGCCCCTGGCTTGGCAAAATGATCACCACGCGCCGAACCCGACGCCTTCTCTTGCTCGATGATGCTGCTGAAAATCTCCGAGGCACAATCCAGCACGGCATGATCAGCAATTAGACCTTTAATGACAACGATCCCCGGACCGTCACTCAATGCCGCATATAACTCCGATTGCCCATTCTCTGGATGGTTCGACAAGGTGGAGGCGTCATACACCAGCACGTTTTGCTCAACAGAGTCCGCCAACGGAAAATCACCACTCTGCGTGTCGACCAAAACCTCTTCAAGGTGTGAGATGCTAAAGTCACGCATAGTCGATTACTCCCCAGGTTTTTTGCCGCCGTCGCGCATAAATAGCCACTCGTGGTTTGGGTCATTGGTGAAACGCCATTTCCGCAGCGGCCCGGCCATCACGTTAAGATAATACAGATCATAGCCATAGGGCGCACCGCACGGGTGATAGCCTTCCGGCACCAAGACAACATCACCGTCTTTAACCGCGATATTTTCATCCAAACTCAGATCATCGTTATAAACCCGCTGATAAGCGAATCCCTGTTTTGGGTTGAGACGATGGTAATAGGTCTCCTCCAGATAGGTTTCCGCCGGATAATTATCGCTATCATGTTTATGGCTGGGATAGCTCGACCAATTGCCGCTGGGGGTCCAGACCTCGGTCACCAGCAAGCTATCAGCCCAATCCTTGTCTTCCATCATGATGGCGTTGACATATCGTGTGTTGGCACCTTTGCCGCGCTCTTCTAAGGGGACTGATTGCGGGGTGATTGTCCGTGGCGGATGCCCACCCTGCCCTGGCGCACGACAAATCGCCACCTCGAGCTCGGTAAGGGCGGTTATGTGCCAGTCCGACCCATTGGGAACATAAAGAGCATGGGCAGGCTGACGGCCAAAGAGGTCGCTGCGGCTACCAAGGCTGCCAAAATCTTGTCCTGCAACCGAAGCGGTGAGTGTGCCAGTCAGGATAACCAGCAAATGCTCCAGATCTTCGGTTGACTGCGCCAACACTTCACCTGCTTGCAAGCGGTAAACAGCAAACCCGACATGCCGCCAGTTGGGGCACTGTGGCTGAACATCTTCGGGCCGCACATCGACACGTTGGCCAAACTCTGTTTCGTTTGGCTGGATCAGCAAATGACTGGTTTTGGGCATCGCACGCGACATCAAATTTTCCAGTTCAGTTAAGCAGTGGCCGCCTGCTGCGCAAACTCCTGTTCTAGGTTGGCCAACTCCTGGCCGCCGGCCATCAACTCTCGGATATTACTAAGGTCAATGCTGTCTCGATCACCACTGGCAATGACTTTACCACGATTCAAAAAGGCAAATCGATCGCCAATTAATTTCGCGTGTAAGTCGTTGTGGGTGATAAAGATGATCGCTAGGTCACCACGGTCCTTGACCCGTTTGATCGTCCTCAGGACCTCTAGTTGTTGCTTCTGGCCCAGGGCTGAGGTTGGTTCATCCAGAATCAGAATCTTGGCGCCGAAATAAATCGCACGCGCAATCGCTAACGTCTGGCGTTGCCCGCCTGACATCGTCCCAATCGGTTGGCTCGGATCAGCGACATCAATGCCGATTTTGGCCATTTCTTCACGGGTGATGCGATCCATGGTCTCAAAATCCAAGAAGAGTCCTTTGCTCATTTCGCGGCCCAGAAAAAAATTTCGGGTTACGCTCATCAAAGGCTGGAGAGCAAGATCCTGATAAACGGTTCCGATGCCAGCAGCTGCAGCGTCCCGTGGCGACGAGAAATCGACGACTTTACCATCAATAATGATCTCCCCTTCATCACGCTTCCAAACACCGCTTAAGGTTTTAATCAACGTTGATTTACCAGCACCGTTGTCACCCAGCAGCGCGGTGACTTCACCTTTGAACACTTCAAAAGAAACATCTTTTAGTGCGATGATGTTGCCAAAGAACTTACTCAGGCCTTTAATCTCAATTACGGGAGCCGTCATTGCCTTAACCCTTCATCACACGATTACGCAGTAGCTGGTTCAACAGGGCTGCTGCCAAAATCAACGTGCCAAGAATAACGCGGAACAAATTATTATCAAAAAATGGTACGTAGATGATGCCCTGGCTAGCAATCGCAAAAATAAAGGCCCCAAAAACAGCGCCAATCACTGAGCCATAACCACCGGTCAGCGCACAGCCGCCAATCACGGCTGCAGCAATAGCGTGAAGTTCACGGAAATCGCCTGCTTTTGGATCGGAGGCACCCGACGACAGCACTGTAACCATGCCCAAGAGACCGGCCATACAGGTCGAGAAGACAAACAAACTGACTTTGACACGTGCTACCGGCACGCCAACCGCACGTGCAGCAACCGGATCACCGCCACTGGCGAAAATCCAATTGCCATATTTCGTCCGCAATAATACAAAGCTGGTGATGATTAAGATGATGATGAAATAATACACCTCTGCGTCGAACTTCAATGTCGACAGCCAGCCGAGACCCTCAATTTTTTCCAGCCCAAAGAAGCCTTGCGTGAAGGCGAAAATATTGTCAATCCAGGTTGGATCGGCGGCATCAGACCCGCGCGGTGGCCGGACAAAATCACGGATTGAGAGACGCGATTGCTTTTCCAACGCCTGGCCGAGAAAAACAGCAAAGCCACGGCTGGCGAACCAAAATCCCAAGGTGACGATAAAACTTGGCAGACCTGTTCTGACGACGATCATGCCCATGAAAATGCCAAGCAGGGCTAGCAAAAAGAACGTGACTCCAATGGCAATTGGAATTGGGACACCATTCATGACCATGAGGGCGAAGGTGTGCCCCGAAAACGCTATGTTAGCGCCCATGGATAAATCAAACTCACCAGCAATCATTAGTAGAGAAGCCGCAATGGCCAAGATCCCAACGAATGCGGCAAGTTCAACCCAACCCTGGATACCGGTCGGGCTCATAAACATTGCCTGGAATGTGCCGGAAGACGAGGTCAACAGCATGAACGCGATCACAATGGTGACCAGCCCAAAAATCGACCCCAACTCTGGACGCGCCATGATGCGCTCCAACACATTTGTCTGACGAATTCGCTCGTCCTGTCTGACCATGGCCAAATTTCCTTTAAGTGCCCGTAGCAAAAAAAGGGGGCGGGCAAAACCCGCCCCCCGAGGCGTTCAAATTGAATGAACGTTCAGCTTAGCGCTCGACACCAGCCAATGCTTTGACTTGAGCGACATTAGATGTGGTCACGAAGCCTGGGCCAGAGTTGATGCTGTTGCCAGGCAAGGTGCCATTTCTGTGATTCAAGTACAGAACAACAACCGGGACGTAACCCTGCAAGAACTGCTGCTGGTCAATGGCATAAGCTACTGTGCCAGACTCAATTCCCTCAACGATTGCTGGCGAAAGGTCAAAACAACCCAAGACAACGTCCGCACCAGTTTCCTCAATTGCCGCGATGGTCGGGTCACAACCTGTTGGGCCGACCGCCATGATCGCGCCTGTATCTGGGTTTGCCGCCAAATAACCGATCACGGTATTCTTGATATCGTCGAAGTCTTTTGACACTTCAACCATGTTCAACGCCTCGCCCATGCCGTCGGCAAAGCCTTGGCAGCGATCAAGCAGCGCAGTGTTAAACGCTTCATGGTTGAAGCAAACACCGTTTGAACCACCCATTGCCGCGGTCTTACTACCACCGCCTAATCCAGCATCATATTCAGGCTGGCCAACGTGCATAATTGCACCAACAGAGGCCGAAACATCAGAACCTGAGTTGATCGAAATCACTGGAATGCCAGCATCGACAGCACCCTGAATGGCATCGCCCAGAATGTCACCATCGGGAATTGACACTATTAGGCCGTCTGGATTTTGAGCGGTCGCTGCTTCAATCAGCGAAGCCATCTCATTCAAATCGCCTGTTGATGGGTTGCGATACGAAACATCAGCACCGGTATCAGCGGCGGCCGCTTCCACACCATTGCGAACAACGCCCCAGAAACCATCCGAGTCAGAACCATGGGTCACAACAATAATATTTGCTTGAGCAAACGCAGAAGTAGTGGCTGCCGCAGCAGCTGCTACCGTCAATAGAATCTTCTTCACGAGAAGGCCTCCCATATTAACACATGAACTAAAGGCAATTTAACGCCTAGTGAGCGCTCAACGCGCCCCGATCACTGACGCAACCTCCCACAGCTACCGCCAGCGATTTCTGTTTGATCATCTTTTTTATTCTGTGTAAAGCACGAAACGGAATATTTATTCTTTTGTTACTTTGTTTCACTTGCTGCTACGGATTGGCCAGGACGAGAGAACACCGAAATGAATTTTAGTCGCCTAACGACCGCCCAAGCCATTGTACGGTGGCTTGTCGCCCAAAAAATTGAGACCGAAGCTGGTGTCAAACCACTGTACCCGGGTGTTTTTGCCATTTTCGGTCATGGCAACGTCACTTGTCTCGCTGAAGCTCTTGAGCGGGTTCAAGATCAAATGCCAACTTATCGCGGCCAAAATGAGCAAGGCATGGCGTTGGCTGGCGTTGCCTACTCGAAAGCTAAACGAGCAGAACAAATAATGGTTGCCACGAGCAGTGTGGGGCCCGGTGCCACCAACATGGTTACAGCAGCAGCCGTTGCCATGGCGAATCGTTTGCCCCTGCTAATTCTGAGCGGCGACACTTTTGCCAATCGGCGGCCAGACCCCGTGCTTCAACAGGTTGAGCACTTTGGTAACCCGAGCATGACTGTCAATGACGCGTTCAAACCAGTCGTTCGCTATTGGGACCGCATCACCCACCCGGAGCAATTGATGAACGCCCTGCCTGCGGCAACCGAAATGATGTTGAACCCTGCGACCCGTGGACCCGCGTTTTTTGGCTTGCCACAAGACGTCCAGGCGATCGCCCATGACTTTCCAAGCGTCTTTTTTGAATCGCGCGTCTGGCGCATCCCTCGTCAACGTCCGGACGCCCAGAGCTTGGCGGATGCTGCCAGCTTGCTGCGCTCAGCCCAGAAACCCCTGATTATTGCTGGTGGCGGTGTCTTGTACAGTCGCGCGGAGAACCAGCTCAACGAGTTTGCGGCGAAGCACCAGATACCGGTCGCCGAGACAACAGCCGGCAAAACCAGCGTTCTTGATCGCCATACGCACGGTGTGGGCTTAACGGGACCGACGGGGAGCAGCGCCGCCAACAGCCTGGCAGCCGATGCTGACGTCGTTGTCTGTGTCGGCACGCGCCTGCAGGACTTCACAACCGGATCGTGGAGTTGTTTTCAAGATGAAAACGTGCGCTTCATTAATATCAACACAGCCAGCTTTGATGCCCACAAGCACCGCAGCCATGCCGTTGTCGGTGACGCAAAAATTTGCCTAGAAGAACTGGATGACGCACTTGGGGCGTGGACAGCGCCGTCGTCGCGGATGTCACAAGCCATTTCGGCCATGGACGAATGGCGCGGCTATCTGCAGGAACGTCGTCAGCCAACCAATGACGTGCCACGCTACAGCGAAGTCGTCGGGGCGATCCATGAGTTAGCGACCGCCGAAGACCGCGTCCTGACCGCGGCTGGCGGCCTGCCTGGCGAAATGAATAAAGGCTGGCTCGCCAAAGGCCATGGCAGTTACGATTGCGAGTATGGGTTTAGCTGCATGGGTTATGAAACCAGTGGCGGCTGGGGAGCTGCCATGGCCAAAGCCGAAGCGAATGATGGCGGCGAGTTGATTGTTTTTGTCGGTGACGGCAGCTATATGATGATGAACAGCGACATTTACAGCAGTGTTCTGTCTGGCCACAAAATGATTGTGGTGGTGTGCGACAACGGTGGTTACGCCGTTATCAACCGTCTACAAAACTTCAAGGGTAGCGAAAGCTTCAATAACTTAATCAAAGACTGCAAACTGGGCGACGGCGTGGCACCGTTTATGCCCAACTTCGCGCAGCATGCAGCATCCATGGGGGCGATCGTTTTTGACGTCAACACGATCGCCGAACTGCAAGATGCGTTCACCACAGCGCGCGCAGAGACAAGGACCGTCGTGATTTCAAC
>CAXBRM010000058.1:0-10089 GCA_963978305.1 uncultured Rhodospirillales bacterium | reverse complement strand
ACCGCCAGGATGAGGGACAACACCCCACCGTCCGATGGAGAAGTTGAAAGAATACTTCGCATTGGGACTCGGGTGCCAGATCATGGCAAGCAGTGCCCGTGGCGTTTGGTGGTTTTGGCTGGTCGGCAACGCTTGAAATTCGGTGAAGAAGTCCTAGCCCCGAGGTTCGGGGCGTTGCACCCAGAGAGTGCAGAGACAACAATAGCACTTGAAGCCAAAAGATTTGAGCGTGCTGGGGTGGTGATTGCGGTTATCAGCAAGCCGACCCATCATCCGAAAATCCCAGTTTGGGAGATGGAACTCAGCACTGGCGCTGTGTGTGCGCATCTTCTGATTGCAGCGCAGGCCATGGGTTATGCGGCGCAGTGGTTGACCGAATGGCCAGCCTCGGACGATGTCGTGCTGGCTGCACTTGGTGGCGAGCCGGGCAAGGACCGAATTGCTGGATTTATTTATATTGGTTACGCCACTGAAGCGCCTCCCGAGCGCGATAGACCTGCGCTCGAAGAAGTCACTTCGTATTTCGGCAGTTAATCCTTCCTAATCAGAGCGACGAGCGTGTTGGCAATTTCGGGCCAGATGCGGTCATAGCCCAATACCCGTACCATGGGTAATTCATGTCGCCGGGAAATGTCCGACAGGCGTTGACTGCGATAGCGCAACCTCATCTCCAGTCATCCATTCTTCAATCCCTTCAAACAGCATTGAAGACAAGTAACGCTCACCGGTATCGGGCAGCATCGCAAGAATGACCGAGCCTGCGGGCGCTTTGTTCGCCGTTTCGATCGCAGCGGCAAAACTTGCACCACCCGATATGCCTGTGAAAATGCCCTCTTCGGTCGCCAAGCGGCGTGACCACATAATTGAGCTCTGATCGTCGGCGGGAACGATCTCGTCGGCGTAGTCGTGATCAATGGTTTCCTGTAGAACGTGGGGAATAAAATCTGGCGTCCAGCCCTGGATCAGATGGGGAGACCAGGCTGGGTGGGTGGCGGCTGCCGTTTGGTCGGCGTGGCGTTCTTGTGAGACACCGCTTGATAGCAACCCGGCATTCGCCGGTTCGCTTAGAATAATTTTGGTGTTTGGCATTTCACGGCGCAGGACGCGTGACACGCCTGAAACGGTCCCGCCAGTACCATAGCCCGTAACCCAATAGTCCAGGCCGATATCCTTAAAGTCACGCACGATCTCGGTGCCTGTGGTGCGCTCATGAATATCGGCATTGGCCTCATTCTCAAATTGTTGTGCCCAAAACCAACCATTCTTTTCAACCAGCTCACGCACTTTGTTCACCATGCCAATTGCCTTGATTTCTTTCGGTGTTAAAATAACCTTGGCACCTAAAAATCGCATGAGCTTGCGCCGTTCGATGCTGAAACTTTCGGCCATAACAATCACGAGTGGGTAGCCTTTGGCAGCACAAACCATCGCAAGGCCGATGCCTGTGTTACCACTCGTGGCTTCAATGACGGTTTGACCTGGTTTGAGACGACCATCTTTCTCGGCAGCTTCGATAATGCTCATGGCCAAGCGGTCTTTCACCGATCCGCCAGGGTTAGCTGCTTCAAGCTTCACGTACAGCGATACGTGCTCTGGTCCGAGGTTTCGGATTTTCACGCAAGGTGTGTTGCCGATTAGGTCGATGACTGAATTACTTGGTTTTGTCATTGTGTTGCCGAGCCTCTTAGGAATTCGTTCAAAAAAGTTCTGATTTGACGGGGACGATTTGCACATTTGCCAAACTGATTACACCCCGACACCGTCTGCCCAAAGCATATTGCAATTGCAAGGCGGTTGCGCAGAGAAGCCTAAATAAAAGGTGAAAAATATGGGAGTAAATGCGAATTGGTTTTTTTGAGACAGGGTTTGGTGGTTGTTGGTCTTTAAAATCGGTTTCTCAGCGAAGCTTGGTTAACCCTGATTAGGTCACATGTTGGGATAAAGGGCGGGGCACTTCGACTGATTGGTCAAGAGCGTTTAAGCTTTCGATCAACGGCAGCAGTAGCCGAGCATTATTCAACCCGTAAAGATGAAAAGCAGTTAGCCCCTCAGCGATCAAAGCACGCATATTTGCGTAAGCCAAACCCAGACTTAACGCCGCGTGGCTGTCTGCGGGAAAGGTCTCAAACAGTTTACTCTCACCAGGATCATTCAAAATACTGCATTGTTGCACCAACCTTACATAGCGCTGCCAGTCCGGGATTGGCATCACACCTATTTTGAGCTTGGTTGTCGAGCCATCAAATTTTTCGAGAGTGTCTCGAAGACGTAAAATCCCTCCAATGCCTGGTGCAAACTGTGTCACCACCTCGTCGGCGCCGGCATCAAGTTTGCGCTTAAGCCAATCGTTCTCAGTATCGCGAGTGCCGTGAAGTTTAGCGTCTGGATGTCCATCGGGATATGCGGCAACCGATGCTTTGAATCCCTGTTTAATGAGAAATCGGGTGAGCTCAACCGAGGAATTTGGTCCATCTTTTCTGGGGCTGAAAGCGTCACCACGCAGTGCTAAAATTCGTTCAATCCCTAATGCCCGCCATTGCGCAAGCCGAAGCTCTAAGCTGTTCCAACTTTGTCCTCGACACGTTAAATGCATCACGGGCTGAGTGTTTTTGTCTGCGACACGCATGTACTCAAGACATGACGTCGATTTATCCTGAGCACTGCCGAGTGCACCAAAGGTTAACGAATAGCTGGAAACACCAGCCTGTCGCAGTTTGGCCCACGTCTGGCGGAGTTGCTTTAGCGGGGCTGGGGAATCTGGGGGGAAAAATTCTGTTGTTAAGTGAAGCAATGGTGCAAGCCTCTTCTCGCTTAAGTTCGTTGATTTTTATGGAAAACCATGAGGTGACTGTCGACTTGGTCGCCGCTGAGCGTCGTATGTTTTTTAACGCCTAAACCTGCTATCATGGCCCAGTTTGACAACTCCGAAGTGGTAAATCCTAACCAGCGGTGGCCGAATTGATCCCGTAAAATGGTATGGGAGTGTTTGGTGTAGTCAATGACCGCCAGTGTTCCTTCTAAGGTTAGCAAGCGTGCTGCCTCAGTTACTGCACGTTCAGGATCCTCTGTTTGGTTGAGCACGCGGTGTAGGGTTATGAAGTCGAAAGATTCATCGGGCGAGGGAATGCTGTACAAATCAGCGAGGCGCAAAGAGCAGTGTTTGTGCCCTGCGCGGGTCAGCCGAGTGCGGGCAATTGCAATACGCTCTTTTGACCGATCAATGCCAACCGCTTCGACACAGTAAGCGGCAAGCGCTGCCAGTAACTCGCCGCTCCCGCAGCCGATATCAAGCCACCGCCCAATCATTCCTGTTTGCTTTGCGAGCCAAGCGAGCATCAAAAAAGCAGACTCATCGCTCGGAGCGCTGAAAGATGCCGATTTTTCCACGTTGCTTATATTACGGGCAAGCCTATCCGAATAGGTGGCGCGGACATCGAGCATGGCGTGCATTCGCAGGGTGTCATTCTCGAGGTGGGTGTGTTTTCTAGCATGCTTTTCAATCAAATCGATGAGATTGAGGGTGAGTGGTCGACGGCGAACTGCTCGGAAGAACATATTCTGCCCAATCGCATGTTTCTCAAGTAAGCCTGCTTGCCGCAGAATTCTGAGATGCCGGGAAACTCTTGGCTGACTCTGAGCCAAGACCTGGCAGAGGTCAGTGAGTGTCAGCTCAGCCTCTTTACATAGAAAAAAAATTCGCAGACGGGTTTCTTCGCCTAAGGCCGAGAAAATAGAGTGCATGACTAAAAACGACTTAATTTACGAAAACTTTAATTAAAGGACGCTTTAAGTCAATGAGAAAATTTACGTTGGCTGATCTTGCAGGGGTGATGAAGTCGTCTTACAAGGCAAGCGGACGGTATATTTGCTTCAATAAGCAGATTGATGGACAGCGACCATTTTCGAATGAGGCGTTAAAAGCCAGCGGTGTTGAGCGGCCGGCACAGTACAGCGGCAGGGTCCCCGCCAATCGCCCGATCAGGAAAAGTCAGAACTTTTGTGGAAAGATGGCTCCCTGAACTGGACTCGAACCAGTGACCCGCTGATTAACAGTCAGCTGCTCTACCAACTGAGCTATCAGGGAACCGTGCCGTTTCTTTACTGTCTCAATTTTGCCTTGCCAAGGAAAAAGATTGCAAGCTCATTCGCTGTCTATGCAAGTCTGTCGTTCGTTTGAATATATTGGCACTTGAGTAGCGGCTGCTGGTTGGCAACCCCAGGATAAATTCTGAGCGCTGGTTTTAATGTTGCGCCTGGATCGATTGTGCCTGAATGGCGGTTATGGCTATCGTGGTGAGTATATCTCTGGCATTGCTCCCTCGTGACAGGTCATGTGCTGGTTTAGTGAGACCTTGGAGCAGTGGTCCGAGTGCAACTGCACCGCCGATCCGCTCGGCAATTTTATAGCTGATATTGCCACTGTTCAGGTCAGGAAAGATAAATACATTCGCATTCCCGCCAATGGCGGAGCGAGGGGCCTTACGCTTGCAAATTTCAGGGACGAAGGCGGCATCAAATTGCAGTGGGCCATCAATAGTGAGCGTTGGTGCACGGCTTTTTGCTAAAGATACCGCGTTCACCACCTTTTCAATTTTCGTGTGGGCAGCACTGCCGTTCGTGTCAAAGCTAAGGAATGCGATTTTTGGGATTTGACCTGTCAGCTCTTGGAAAGAATGGGCAGACGCCACACCAATGTCTGCCAATTCTTGTGCGGTTGGGTCAATGACCAAGGCACAGTCGCTGAACACGACAACTCTTTCATGATCACTAGCCGGGTTTAAGATCATCAAAGAATAGCTGCTGACGATCTGGGCCTCAGAGTCTTGGCCCAAGGCGTGAATGTAGGTTCGGATCACATCAGCTGATGTGCGCACGCAGCCATTCACCGTTCCTTGCGCGTAATTTCCCTCAACCAAGAGGCTTGCGTACATTAACGGGTCAAGGATTGCCTGGTTTGCTTCATCAAGGGTCATCGCTTTGTGTGCCCGCCGTCGCATCAGTTTGTGTGCTAAAAGCCGGGCTTCATCCGAGTCGGGTACGATACGGTGAATGTTGTCATCGAATTTAGGGTTTAAACGACCGTTTATTGGAACAATTAATTTTAAATCGACGTTGGGTAATGTTTGCTTTGCAAGGGTTAGCGCTTCATGAATCCGAGGGTCATCCCACTCAGACAGCACCACTTTCAAGGGCTGCTGGCGCGCGTGTTTTAAAATTGCATCGATTGTCTTTGACATTAGAAGCTTTTTGGTTGGAAACTAGCAAATCGTCGGCCAGTTTGAGGTATAGTCGAATATGTTTTCCTTGCAAAATCTCCCAACAACCGCAGCGTTAAAGTCAACTGACTTACAACATCACTGGCATCCGTTTACGGACGCGGCGTCATTGGATCATGAGCAATTACGAGTGATCACGGATGCTCAGGGCTGTTTTATTTTTGACAGTGATGGGCGCAAAATTTTGGATGGGATGGCAGGTCTTTGGTGTGTAAACGCTGGCTACGGGCGTCAAAATATTGTCGAGGCTGCCGCCAGGCAAATGCGTCAACTGCCATACTACAATAGCTTTTTTAAAACCTCTCAGCCGCCAGTGATTGCATTATCGGCAAAACTGGCTGAGCTCGCCCAATTTTCAGATAGCCATCAACTCACGCGATTTATTTATGGCTCTGGTGGTTCGGACAGCAACGATACGATCATCAGACTGGTGCGGACCTATTGGTCTGCCGTTGGTAAGCCGACCAAACAAGTGATCATTTCTCGTCGCAATGCCTACCACGGTTCGAGTGTCGGTGCGGCAAGTCTAGGGGGGATGGTTAGCATGCACGAACAAGGGGCGTTACCAATTCCTGGCGTACATCATATCGGCCAACCCTATTGGTTCGATGAGGGTGGGGACATGGACATAGACGACTTTGGTCGTCAGCGAGCGCTTGAACTCGAACAAGCGATCGACGAGATTGGGGAAGATCGCGTTGCAGCCTTTATCGCTGAGCCGATTCAAGGGGCCGGTGGTGTTATCATTCCGCCTGCAACCTACTGGCCTGAAGTCGCACGAATTTGCCAGGAGCGCGATATTTTGTTTGTCGCCGACGAAGTGATCTGTGGCTTTGGTCGCCTCGGGGAATGGTATGGCAGCCAGTATTTTGGTTTGAAACCTGACCTGGTAACGATGGCAAAAGGTATCAGCAGCGGCTATCTGCCGGTAGGCGCCGTCGGTATGACAGAAAATGTCGCACAAGGTTTGATGGGTGCAAAGGAATTTTCTCACGGCTACACCTATAGTGGGCATCCTACTTGTTGTGCTGCTGCACTGGAGAACATTGCAACGCTCGAGCGCGAAGAAATTGTGACGCGCGTAAGAGAGCATACCGCAATAGTGTGGTCAAAGAAGATGGCGCAGCTTGCAGAGCATCCGATCGTTGGCGAAGTTGATACGGTTGGGCTGCTTGGAAAAATTGAGTTGGTACCCGAAAAAGGAAAATCGAGAAAGCGGTTTGACGCTTATGGTCGTGTTGGAACCCTGGCTCGAGATCACAGTTTTCGAAATGCTGTTGTTCTCCGAGCGGTTCGCGACACGCTTATCGCGTGCCCACCTTTGATTATTTCCGATAGTGAAATTGATTTGCTAGTCGAACGTACATGGAAAACGCTTGATCAAACGATGGCTGATGTAAAAGGCGAGATGGCGTGAACAGCGAAAGATGGCAAACGCAGGCTGAAGAGGAGCTATCGGCGTTTTTGCAAGCTCATGGAGCGCCAGAGCGTGTCGAAGTCTTGGTTTGCGACTGCAACGGGGTCTTTCGTGGCAAATGGTTTCCCGGTGGCGATTTAAAAAAATTGGTGCTTGCTGGGACCAATTTTCCGCTAAGTCTTTTGTTTGGTGATCTTACATGCGAGACGCCAGCTGCTCTGCTACAGCCGCCAATGGCGGGGGATCCCGATGGGGTCTTTCATTATGTTTTAGGGAGTTTGCGCGCCATTCCGTGGCGCGAAGTGTCAAGTGCACAAGTTCAATTGAGCCACATTAGCGGTCCAGATTTAGACCCGCGCCACCTCTTAGAGGCGATTGTCCAACGCGTTGATTTCAAGGGGCATGTAGCATTTGAAGGTGAATTTGTGCTGGAACCACACCCCAGCATCTTAGCGGGTGGCCAAGTATATTCTCATCAGGCGCTGGAAGAAGCAGAGCCGTTCATTAACCGGCTTTACAAACTGGCTGAGCAGCAGGGGGTGGAGTTGACAAGTGTTTTGCCCGAATACGGTAACGGGCAGTTTGAAGTCAATTTGAGGCACCGCTCGTCGGCACTGCAGGCGGCGGATGAATATATGTTGGCAAAGCGAGTCATTAAGGCTGCAGCATTCGAGTTTGGAAAGTCGGCTAGTTTTATGGCGCTACCTGGGAATGCGGCAGAAGGCAATGGCTGTCACATTCATATTAGTTTTTTGGATGATGATGCCCAAAACGTATTGGCCGATGACCGTGCAGTGCAAGCTGCTGCAAAAGGGTTGCTGGATACTGTTGGCGACTGCATGGCGCTTCTTGCACCGCAAGCGAATAGTTATCGACGCCTGTCACTTGGCAGCAGTTTCTATGCGGCGTCGGCAACGTGGGGTGAAAACCATCGCGGGGTTATGCTGAGGATTCCAAAGAGCGATGTTGATCATCGGCGATTTGAGTTTCGTCTGGCGGGCGCAGACGTGAACCCCTATCTTTTGGGCGCATATGTTATTGCTGCGATGAGCGCTGGGTTAACGCTCGGCGGTAAGCCGAAAGAGGAAAAGATCCTTGAGGGGAAAAACTTAACCACCGGAGGTGAACTGCCCATGCGCTGGCTAGCGGCAATCGATAATTTAGACCGTTCAGAATTCGCGCGTGCGCAGTTTGGCGATGATTTTGTGAGTACCTACGTCAGGATGAAACGCGCTGAAGAGCAGAAGTTTCACAGCTTGGTAACAAACATGGACACGGCTTGGGCTTCAAACGTTGTTTAAAGTAGGCTAAGTCCGTTAAGCCTTGGCGCGACCATCTACCAATTTAATGACATGATCAGCATATTTTATCAGTTCCATGTCGTGGACGATCATGATGGTCGTCATCCCCTGGCGAGCAGTTTTTATCGTTTTGACCATGCGTATCGCGAGGTCACGATTCAGCGCCGAGGTCGGCTCATCAAAGATTGCAATTGGCTTTTTCGCAAGCAGTGATTGCGCCAGGGCAAGCCGTTGGCGTTGGCCGCCGGACAGACGTGAGCCCCGTGGTCCCAGTCTTTCGCTATTTGCGATTAAATCAACATCGCTGAGTTCGACCAGATTGAGCATTTTAGCGTTGTCGATGCTGTGATCAGTTTTAAATGGCGTCAGGTTTGTTTCAGCATTCTCATTCAGAAGCAGTATCTCTTGGCCCAAGTAACTTGTCATGTTTCGCAATGCGTAACGATCCTTGAGGGTGAGAGTTTGCTCTCCGAGTACGATTTTGCCATTGGTGAGCGGGTAACAACCGGTGAGTAACGCTGGAATTGTGGATTTGCCACTGCCACTTTCGCCAACAAACATTGTCAATTTTCCGGCTGGAATGGTCGCGGAGAAGTCATGAAGCACGGCGCGGTCTGAACTGTTCTGATAGGCAAAAGTAACGTTTTGAAAGTGAATGGCGTTGCCAGCGACCTCAGGGGCGAGCGGTGGTTCGCCTTCGTTATTTTGGTCTTCAAGTGGCAAATCAAATATCCAACGGATTGATCCAATCGATACACTGAGCATTCTCAGTAACGCACCCAGATTGGTCACGCGTTTTACAGGGTTATAGAGTTGGATTAGCCCGAAAAAGAATGCTGTGAATTGAGGCGCAGAGACCCGACCAGCCTCTAGAAAGTTGAATCCGATAAGGATGACAAACGCAATGCTCAGGCCAATCGTAATGTCAATGATTGGCGCCAACGTACCCAATAAATAGCCCTGACGACGAGCGGCCATTTCCGCCTGTTTGACAAACATCAGAATTCGAGAACGAAACCAATCTGATACAGAGTTCAGTCGAACACTCCTCTGGTTGACGAGGAAAAAATCCAATTCGACCGATAAATCGGCAAATGCAATCAGCGCTCTTGTCCTGATTGCTTTGATCAACCGGTTAATCAGGGTCAAGCCAACGGCGATAACGGCAAAGGCCAAAAACATCACCAACGCTAACCAGGTATTGAGGTAGACAAGATAAGTCGTCAGGCCCACGACTGTTAAGAGACCCAACACGCTACTGGCCAATGAGTTAATCAGCTGCTCACGCAATTCGTTGATATTATTGCCGACTCGCGCAGCCAAATCAGCACTGTCGAGGGTGTCGTATGAAGGAAAATCAACCAGGGCCAGTCGAGCTACCAAATCTCGCCGAAGATTGGCAGTGGCTTTCGCAAAGATGTCCTCTAAACCGGCTCGGTAAATCAGAGATGTCACGCCGCGCAAGCCAAAAGTCGCCACCACAGTAAAACACAGGGCAGCGATATTTGCTTGTTCAGGATTGAAAAAAATTCCATCGGTAAGCGGCTGCACAAAATGGGTAAAATAGACAACCGTCATTGTTTGAATAATCATGGCGACAATGACGACCAGCAATAAGCCGAAGTGCGGTGCCATATAATGGGTATAGAACCACGCAATCGCTTCAGCGATGCCCTGGTTCTTCATACGTGCTCCCGCTGCAGATTTGTTCGTGCCTGAATCTTCCATTTGCGACCCACGTTTCCTCTGGCGCTGCAAAGCTTGCCGCCAGGTTTTCCTGTCGACTTACTAAAGTGTTCATGTATGAAGAAGACGAACTATTCAAGTCAGGAACGAGATTAGATTATGCTCACTGGGTTGCTGGGAAAGTCCGCTTTGGTGTGCGCGAGCACACGTGGCTTTGGCCTGGGCGCGGCCAAAGCCCTCGGAGCGCTAGGTGCCTGTGTATTCATCAATGGTCGAGACCCTCACACTGTAGAAAAACTTGTTAACACGCTGCGGGACACAGCAAAAGGAACTTATTGTCCCGCCGCCGGGGACGTCTCCACGAGGGAAGGCCGTGAGGCGATTCTTGCTGCCTGTGGCAACATTGACG
>CAXBRM010000057.1:0-10250 GCA_963978305.1 uncultured Rhodospirillales bacterium | reverse complement strand
TTCCCGTAAGCAGCAACAATCGCACTGCTTTACTTCATCGAGTAATTCATAAACTGAACACCACCACCAGGCAAAAGCCAAAACCACTCGGTCCCTGATAGATCTGCAGGTCAGGATCCCCGAAATCATCCAACTGTTCCTCAGCGACTCTCAGTCGCTAAGTGGGTTAACGGCCTCAAGCAAGCAACAAAAATGGCGCCTGGATGAAACTCCAGCGCCATAGTTTTTTTGGTAGGGGAAGGGAAATGAAAATGATATTAATTTTGGGCCAAACCAAGCGAAAGAACATTTCACAAAACGGCTGTTTAACGCTCTGACAACACAGCAGTACGCACGAAGCCTGGACGAAAAGGTTACGTTGATCCTGTCGCTTGCGGCACCTGTTTTGCGTTAGCCTAAATACTGAACAGGCATAACACTAAGGCCTATCAGACTGATTCCAATCAGAATCAATATACGATCGATGAGCATGGGCCGCTCCTTTTCTAGTCTCTCGTGCCTCGTGAAATAGCATTTTCGAGGCCTGTGTCGGGTTGTCTTTTCAGGCCAAATTCGAGTTTGACCCATTTGCTTGTCGTCGCTTTCGCTCTGCGATGTGACTTATATATCACAGCTAACAGTTTAATCATAGAAAAAACAAAAGACCGTTTTATGGCAAAAAAGGCCGTGATTGAGGCAAAATAAGGCAAAGGGCTGCAATCACCCAAAAGACCAGTGTTGCCAATGTTTTTTGTTGTCCAATGAATAAGCCTGGCTAATTTTTCTTGATCGAATAGGTGTTGCGAATTTCAAAGCGCTTGTCACAGCCCCAATACATATCGTGCTCATCAATAATAAAGTGGGGTGAACCCCAAAGTCCGCGCTGGATTGCACCAATCAGCCGCAAGAGATGGCTGGTCGTCGGTCAGAACATAAAACACTCGACTTGCTGCTACCGAGCTAAACGGAAACCCATCTGGGGTTTTCATTTTCACGCCAAAATGCTCGCAATAGCGTGCCACATCAAAGGAATAAAGCTGCAAGCCCTAAAAACGCAAGAAAACCAACGATATCTGTAATCGTCGTCAGGAAAACACTGCTTGCATTCGCCGGATCAATGCCCAGTCTGTTTAACGCCAGTGGCACCAGTGTGCCGCTTAATCCGGCGATAATCAAGTTCACCAGCATGGCAACAGCAATAATTATGCTAAGGTCAAAGCGCTGGAACCACGCGAATGCTAAGACAGCGGCAATCAAGGCAAAGCCGACGCCATTGAGCAAGCCGACGAGCAGCTCGCGACGCACAAAAGCGGTAGCCCGTGTTGAGCGCAAATCCTTCATGGCTATCGCTCGAATCATCACTGCCAGGGTTTGGGTGCCAGCATTGCCGCCCATACTGGCAACAATTGGCATCAGAACGGCCAGCGCGACAATGGTTTGTATCGTGTCTTGAAAAATGCCGATAATGACACTGGCAGCAACAGCGGTACCCAGATTCACCGCTAGCCATAGGAACCGATTTCTTGCCGTTTCGCGCACACCTCGTTTTACATCACGTTCACCGCTGTTCATGCCAACCAGCTTCATCAAATCGTCTTCGGCTTCTTCGTCGATCACATGGACAACGTCGTCGACCGTAACGACCCCGATCAACCGGCCACTGTCGTCTTCAACGATTGGCGCAGAAACCAACCCATATTGTCGGAACTGGTGGGCAAGTTCCTCCTGGTCCATCGTCGGTGAAACCAGTGTCATTTCCTCGGCCACCAACTCTTCCAGCTTAACATGGCGTTTGGTGCGCAGGATTTTCGACAAAGCGAGCTGACCAACAGGCCGATGGGCAGCGTCAATCAAGAAGACTTCGTAAAAATTGTCGGGCAGATCATCACTAATCCGCATGAAATCGACGGCATGGCCAACGGTCCAATCTTTTGGCAATGCGACCACCTCGCGCGCCATCAATCGACCCGCAGAATACTCGGGGTAGCGCAAAGCGTCTTTCACAGCCCAGCGATCGCTTGCAGCCAGACCCTCTAAAATCGTGTCCTGTTGCTTTTGACTTAGATCTTCAAGAACTTCGACGGCATCATCGGTCTCAAGCGCAGCAACGACGAGCGATACAGCCTCAGGAGGCAAGAGATCAATCAATTCTCCGCGTAAAATCGGGTCAAGCGCCGGCCACAACGCTGGCTGAAGTTTTGCGCCCAACTGTTCGACCAATGCCACGGCGACATCTCGATTGACAAGTTCAATGAGGTCTGCAACGTCGGCGGGATGGAGGTCGTTGAGGTCGGCTTTTACCTTCTCAAACCCGCCGCCATCATGGTGCATCCGATACAGACGTTCCGCCCAAGACAGCAAAGCCTGGTCATCAAGCCGCACATTCCGCTCACTCGATTCAAGAGCCCTTGCGCTAGAGCGCGCAGGCTGCTCATCCAACAAATGCTGGTCTAGGGACTTTGTCATCCGTTGCTCCGATTTGCCAGTTTTTGCCTCAGCCACATCCACGCCTCGCGAATATAATCTGGGCAAGACAGCTTTGGGATCTGCTGCGTCCTATAGGTATTATTATTTCTTCGTAAGTCATTACGGCTAAAAACTTCAAGATGGGGGTAGGTCGTGAAGCTGTGCACAAATGCTTCGGTCAAATGTAAACAAGAATCGATACGAGATGCAAAGCAATAAGTTGCAACAAAACCATCAAGCCCAAAGTTGAGGCTCAGCGTACTGGCTTTTTTTAATAGGCGGCTAGCCTTAAAAAATATGCCGTTAGCCAAAGGCTCCACGATTTAACGACAGCGCAAAAAATTGATTCTAATCGTCTTTTTTTATCTTTCATCGACGAGAATGCTTAGAGCCTATTGCTGAAAAGGCATTTTCAGCAAACATTTTCGCCTCTCCCTAACAGCAGTGAGCGGGCAAACCCAATCGCACAATTACTGCTCACACCAAAACCACAAGTCGCGTTACAAAAGATGTTCTTGCAACTTATGGTGGTACATGTGTTAACCCTTAAATATGAGCTAACAAATTAAGATTGTACATACGTTAGTTCAAGCACAGCGGGCTGTGTTCTTAAGCACTTTGCCCCGCCAGCAATAAGGGAAAACTTCTGATGAAACACACACTGTTAAAATCGCTGATGGTCGGCACAACCTTCATGGTTGCGCTGTCTGCAGCACAGGCGCAAGGCGTCCTGAACAAGGGTAATGGCGCTGAGCCGGGATCACTCGATCCGCATCAAATTTCTGGCACCTGGGAATCATCGATCGCTCGCGACCAATTCCTTAGTCTGTACACCGAAGCCGCCGATGGTTCGATCATTCCTGGCGCAGCCGAAAGTCATACGGTTTCCGACGATGGCTTGGTTTACACCTTCACAATTCGCGATCACACATGGTCTGATGGCACCCCTGTCACCGCGCACGATTTTGAATTTGCGATGAAGCGAATTTTGGATCCGGCAACCGCAGCGACCTACGCGTATCTGATGTATACAATCGCTGGTGCTGAATCATTCAACAGCGGCGACGGTTCAATCGACGATGTACAAGTGACCGCGATCGATGACAAAACCCTTGAAGTAACACTGTCTTCACCGGCACCATATTTCATCGCGCAAACCACGCACAACACTGCTTACCCCGTGCCAAAGCATTTGGTCGAGGCGTTGGGTGACGAGTGGTCCCGCCCAGAAAATATCGCCGTTAACGGTGCCTTCAAGGTCTCAGAATGGACCATTGGTGAGAAACTCACCCTGTCGAAGAACCCATCTTTCTATGATGCCGAAAATGTTTCACTGGATGCGGTGAATTATTTCCCAATCGAGGAAGAAACCCAAGAACTCAACTTGTACCGCGAAGGGCAGCTGGATATCACTGCCAGCATTCCGTCAGGCGACGCACTCTATGCTTTGGCTGATGAATTTGGTGATGAGCTTTATGTCACACCGTACGGTGGTACCTATTATTATGCATTCAACTCAACCATGGCGCCATACGACGATCCAATGATCCGTTCCGCCCTGTCGATGGCGATCGATCGTGACCGGATCACCACCGATGTCAGCCCGGGTAATGTCGTGGCTTACTCTTTTGTGCCGCCATCAATCAGTGGCGGTTACGAGGTCCAATACCCATCCTGGGCGTCCATGACGCAAGCTGAACGGACGGCGATGGCGAAAGAGGTCATGGCATCGAAAGGCTACACCGCCGACAACCCCATGGAAGTTGTGATCAATTACAACACCTCTGAAGGTCATAAGCAAATCGCTCTGGCAATTTCAGACATGTGGGCTGAAATCGGTGTCGCTGTTGAATTGTTCAACCAAGATGTTAGCACGCACTACGCCGGTCTGCAGGCACAAGAGTTTGAGATTGGCCGTGCTGGCTGGATCTGGGATTATCCTGATGCTGAAAACCTGTTGGCATTGATGGGACCAAATTCTCCTTACAACTATGGCCTTTATGATAATGCTGAGTTCAATGCATTGCTTGCTGCGTCTTATGGCCAAACCGGTGATGAGCGCATCGCCACCATGGAAGCGGCTGAAGCAATCGCCATGGAAGAGGCGGCTTTGGCGCCAATCTATCACTACAATTCGAAGCACTTGGTTGCCTCATACGTAGAAGGTTGGTTGCCGAATGGTGACGACCGGCATCCATCGCGCTGGATTTCACTCGCTGACTAAATAGGCAGCTTGTTACCGCCCTTCCTCGAAAAGAAGGGCGGTAATTTTTTTGGGCTCTACCAAGGCCCGACACCCGCATGGATTCAATTATCAAGGTCCTTTGACATGGCTTACGCGTTTCAGCGTTTTGCACAGATGATCGTCGTGGTTTTGATCGCGCTGCTTGCCGTGTTTAGCACACAGCGGCTCGCCCCCGGCGGGCCTTTTGACGGTGAACGTCCGCCACCGCCAAATATCTTAAAAAACCTGCGCGCTTACTATGACATGGATTTATCCATGCCCGCACAGCTCTATAGCTACATGTACGGCATGGCAGGGCGTGCCATCGAAGCGAACGGCGAACTCAGTGAGACTTACTGGTTTAATCTGCCCAGCGAAGCAACCGTATCGACCATGGGTGCGGCAACCGATCGATCTGAAATAGGAGACGATTTGGTCGTACGGAAATTTTGTCCTTGGGGTGAATGGCTGGCGCGTGCTGCAGGCCAGAGCAAAGACGAAGCCGGAAATGAATTGCCCGTCCTCAGAAAGTGCGGAATTGTTCGAGGCGACTTCGGCCTATCGATGGTGCGGCGGTCGATTTACGTAAACGACTACGTTCGAGACGGTCTGCCCGCGACGCTCAAGTACGCCATTCCATCGTTATTATTTGCGCTGCTCCTGGGCATCCCAATGGGCTTTTACGCAGCGTACCGACAAAATAAGCCCGCGGATTTTGTCATGGTCACGGTCGGCATGTTTGGCACAGTCGTCCCCAACTTGGTGATGGCGCCTTTGTTAGTTTTTCTGATTGCTTTCCAACTGGATGGTTTTTTGAACTGGCTTCTGGTTGAAAAACTTGAATGGATCGAATTGAGCAGGCGTCAGCGGAGCCTGAATTTGTTTCCTGCTGGTAAGTCAGGGGGCCTTATGCATTATGTGTTGCCGACCTTGGTACTGGGTACAGGCTTGCTGGGCCGCATCGTCAGGCTATCTCGAGCCGGCCCCCCGGAAGCTTTGCGGTCAAACTATGTGCGCACAGCGCGATCAAAAGGTTTGCCAGCCAGAACCATTTTGTTTCGCCACGTATTGAAACCGGGCCTGTTGCCCGTCTTGACCTACATGGGGCCCGTTACGGCTGCGATCCTAACGGGTTCTCTGGTGATTGAACGGGCTTTTTCGCTTCCGGGTCTCGGTCGACAATTCGTCACGGCGGCCACCGACCGTGATTACACGTTACTGATGGGGACAACAGTCATTCTTTTGTTGGCCATCATTATTTTGAATTTCATCGTTGATTTAGCATATTCATGGATTGATCCGCGAATTGGTCGACGTAGCGGTCGGATGACATCATGACAATTCTTAATCGAACGGTTAACCAAGCAACACTTGAAGCCGCAGCCAGTGTTACCAAAAGCCGATCGCTGACCCAGCTTGCCATTGGCCGATTTCTGAGAAATCGGGTGGCTGTCGCTGCCTCAATAACGTTATTGATCCTGGTTTGCTTCGCCGTATTCGCCCCCGTTTTTGAAAATCTGACCGGCTATGAGATGGAATTTCAAGACCGAGATTTCTACTCTGGAAAACCACCGAACTGGGAAGCGCAGCATTACCTCGGCACAGATTACAACGGTCGTGATGTCTTGGTTCGGACGATGTTTGGCATGCGGATTTCCCTGCTCGTCGCGCTGGTTGCAGCCTCCGTCGCACTTGTGATTGGCATCAGTTACGGCGCGATCAGTGGCCTGGCGGGTGGACTCGTCGATACCATCATGATGCGTGTTCTTGACTTGCTTTATTCGTTTCCTCTGACGTTGATTGCCGTAATCGCTTTGGCCTATTTTGGCCGAAATATTATTATTGTTTTTATAATTATAGGCTTGGTCGAGTGGCAGCTGATGGCCCGCGTCATCCGCGGGCAGGTTCTCAGTTTGAAAAATTCTGAATTTATTGAAGCGGCCAGAGCGACCGGGGTCCGGCCTGCGGGCATGTTGATCCGCCACATTGTCCCAAACGTCACCGGCATCGCAATTGTCTACATGACGCTGATTATTCCTGAAGTGATCTTGGTCGAAAGCTTCCTGGGATATCTTGGCCTTGGCGTCCAGGAGCCCAACACATCGCTGGGTGTCTTGATCTCCGAAGGCGCCACAGCCATCGAATATAAGCCTTGGCTGACCTATGGACCCGGTGTGTTTCTCGTCGTTCTGCTGATGGCACTCAATTTTGTCGGCGACGGATTGCGTGACGCCTTTGACCCCAAAGATCGATAGGTAGAAAAATGTCGGAAAGCAAAACCATCCGTCAACCCATTCTGTCGATGAATGATCTCAACATTCGCTTTTCGACCCCAGACGGTATTGTAAAGGCCGTCAACGGTATCGATCTCGATTTATACCCCGGTGAAATCCTGGGGATCGTCGGTGAAAGTGGCTCAGGAAAGTCGCAAACCTGGATGGCTCCACTCGGGCTTTTGGCCGACAACGCACAGACAAATGGTCAGATTTTCTTCGATAATAAAGAGCTCCTCTGTTTGGGCACCAAAGACCTCAATACAATCCGCAGCCAACGGATTTCGATGGTGTTTCAAGACCCGATGACGAGCTTAAATCCCTATCTGCGGATTGAAACGCAAATGATAGAGGCATTAGAAACCCATAACCCGCAAATGGGCCGTAATAGCGCGAAAGCGCGCTGCTTGGAAATGTTGGAACGCGTTGCCATTCCGGATGCCAAGAAAAGGTTGTCGCAGTATCCCCATGAACTTTCTGGTGGGATGCGCCAACGTGTCATGATTGCGATGGCCTTATTAAACGATCCCGACATCTTAATTGCCGACGAGCCCACCACCGCCTTGGATGTGACAATCCAGGCGGAGATCTTGGACATCATTAAGCGTGTTCAAGCCGAAAGTGGCATGGCGGTTGTTTTCATTACCCATGATCTGGGTGTGGTTGCTGAACTTTGTCACCGGGTTTGCGTAATGTATGCTGGGCGATTGGTTGAAGTCGGTCCCGTGCGAGACGTTTTTGAAGACCCCCAGCATCCTTACACTTTGTCATTACTACGAGCCACCCCGAGGGCTGAACGCAATGACGGCGCGTCATCTGGGGGGAAGCAAAAGCTGTACGCTATACCGGGTAGCCCACCCAATTTGGGGGATTTGCCACCGGGTTGCGCCTTTGAACCCCGCTGTGCGTGCGCACGCTCTGAATGTCAAACCCGCATCCCCGCGCTCGAACCAGATCAAAGCAATGCCCACCGGCAAAAAGCATGCTTCCGAACTGAAGCGAGTCATGAGCTAGCCAAAGAGTTGAGCAATGTCGGCTGATCCCCTTCTCATCGTCAATGACTTATCGGTTCACTTTCGGATCGGTGGAAATTTTATTGAAGGCGCTACCATTGTTCGTGCGGTCGAGAAGATCACGTTCTCCCTGCAAAAAGGCGAAACCTTATCGATCGTTGGCGAAAGTGGCTCAGGAAAATCAACCTTAGCGCGGGCTATCCTTCGTTTGGTTTCCACCACCGCTGGGAGCATTACATTTCAAGGTCAAGACATGGTCGGATTATCAGACAATGGCTTGCGCAATGCCCGCCGACATATACAGATGGTCTTCCAGGACCCCGTCGCTAGCCTGTCACCGAGAATGACCGTCGAGCAAATCATTGAAGAGCCCCTGCGGGTCCACTTCCCCAGCTTGAGCCGCGCCGAACGACTGAAGCGGGTTGAGGCAACAATGGATGCGATCGGGCTTCTGCCCAACATGCGAAACCGGTATCCCCACGAGTTTTCTGGAGGACAGGCACAGCGCATCGGCATCGCCCGCGCATTGATCGTCGAGCCTGAGTTAATTGTCGCAGATGAACCGGTCTCGGCATTGGATGTGAGCATCCAAGCCCAAGTTTTGAACTTGCTCTTCGACATCAAGAACGATCGCAGCTTATCCCTCCTGTTCATCAGTCACGATTTAAGCGTCGTCAAACACGTATCTGATCGGGTTTTGGTCATGTATTTGGGGCACATCATGGAGTTGGGGGCTGCCGATGACATCTATCAGCGACCACAACATCCCTACACAAAAGCGCTTTTGTCGGCGGTGCCCAAGATTGATTTTTCGGGCGATGAACGGCAACGCACAGCACTGGTTGGTGACATTCCCAGTGCGACCACCAAGCTAAAGGGGTGTCCGTTTGCAAGCCGCTGCCCGATTGCACAAACGCGCTGTTTTGAAGAAAAGCCGATTGTGCGCAGTGAAGCTGGCAGAAGTGTCGCTTGCCACTACCCAGGCTGACAATGCACAGAAACAGAAGCTGTGCGCCGTTTACCGCCATTGACAAGTTTGTTGAAGCTACCGGGCAAAATCTTAATGCCGACGCCTGATTGGTCACCCACATCGCCTGACGACCATGGCCACTGCTTGAAAATGCCACGCAGACAAGAGCGTGTCTCAGCTCAGATAATTTGAACAAAACCACGCGGGTGCTCTTACGGCGAAACCCAACCTCTTGGGGCTTGATCTATGCTGGCACCGATATCCACAAGTGCATCCTTCGCAAAAAATGCTTCAGGTTTGACAAAAATATCAGATCCGCATTCGTAGAATTTTTTCAGGCCATAAATCTCTAACGTCACGTCGGTCCAGTCAGCAACGATTTTTGCAAAATTGTTATGGAGTTCCAAAACCTTTGTTTGATCCGGATTCATGACCGCCAATAAGCCGCTCGGTGCCGATGGAATGAGGCTCATACTATCTTTCAACCCGGCATCGAGAAGAATTGGGACCAGTTTCCAGACATCACCAGTCCAGGCCCCTTTGGGACGACCAAGATAGTCGCGTCTTGTCATTTCGAATGACCAAGGCATCGGATCGTGGAAAATCAGCAGTGACTTTTCAGCTGATATATTTGCCAGGTTAATAAAGTCTTTCAAGGCATATTCGAAAAGATGCAGTCCATCAATAAAACCCAACTCACAGGTCAATTCTCTGAAATTTGGAAACTCTTGTTCAAAGAAATCATCAGATTTGGTTTGAAAAAACAGACAAGAATCCTTTTCGCCAATCACATCAGAATCCACTTGGAGAAAAGGGTCAATCGCTACTGACGGACTCCTGGAAAGTTTTATTGAATCGCCCGCTCGTGTGCCGATTTCAAAATATCGATTGTAGCGTTTGCGATGCAAATGTTCCAAAAAATCAAGATACCTCACTTCATTCGCTTTGAAAAATTCGTTTCGCCTCCCTAGTTCCTTAGGTAAACGCAGACGCTGTTCGAAAACGGAAAATCTCTCAGGCGGAAAACCTCTTTGGTTGGCTCTGTCAATATTCTCTTTAGCATCCTGAAGTTTGTCTAATCTTATCAAAGCATCGATATAACTGATCCAAAATCGCGGAACATGCGGATGGTGTTTCAAGGATGTTTCAAAAAGTGTTACTGCTTTTGCTGTATTGAATTTTTTAACTTCCAATAGCCCCAAATTATGGTTTGCGTCTGGGTGCAAGGGGTCGTCCGCCAAAATTTCGCCATAATGCAACTCGGCTTGCGCAAAATGTCCCTGATTATTTGCAGCTATAGCCTCTGCCAACTTTGGAGAATGATT
>CAXBRM010000056.1:0-10374 GCA_963978305.1 uncultured Rhodospirillales bacterium | reverse complement strand
CTACCGTTGAGGATCCTCGGATCAATCCGCGGTCCATAGGCGTCGTGATCGACAACACGAACAAATTGTTGGCTGGCGTAATGGGCCGCCAGCGCCGCCTGAATGTCGGCTGTTGCGCTTGCATCCAAAAATGGCAGCGGGATTTGGACCAGCATGCCGTGAGCAAACGGACCGACCGCGGGCATGAACACAGGTGGCTTAGTCAGCCCGCCATAGCGCATAATTTCGGGCAAATGCTTATGGGCCTGAGCGGTTGCGTAAGCAAAGTGACCGTCAAGCGGTCCTTCTTCGAATTCTTGGATCAGCGCTTTGCCACCACCGCTGTAGCCAGAAACTGCGTTGATGCTGATCGGCGCATCGGCGGCCAGGACACCCGCTTGGGTGAGCGGCGACAACAGCGCAATCGCCGCTGAGCTATAGCAGCCGGGATTGCTGACCCGCGCCGATTGCTGGATCGCCGTACGCTGCTCGCTCCTCAGCTCGGCAAAACCATAATCCCAATCCGGATTCACACGGTGGGCGGTACTCGCGTCAATCAGCCGAACGTCGCGGCCCTCGACCGCTGCCGCGATCTCCTTCGCGGCTGCATCTGGCAAACAAAGAATAGCGACATCGGCTTGGCTGAGCGCGTCCAGGCGGGCGTTGAGGTCTTTGCGCTGCGCTTCAGGCAGGGAAATCAAAGCCATGTCATCGCGTGGCCGCAGACGCTGGGCGATTTGTAGCCCGGTCGTGCCAACCTCACCATCAATGAAAACTTTCGCAACCACCTGCCGACCCCGTTGACTCTTCTTTACACATCACCGATGGCGCTACCGTAAGCGGCGAACCAGCAATACCCAAGCCCCGGCAATGACAAAGCAGCCAGAACAGCAACTGGCAGCAAAGCCCTAACTGACAGCTTCTTTTTCAACCAACAACAAAAAACCGCGCTGACGAGCAGCGCGATTTTCATGGTGTACTGCTAAACTGCCCGCGGTTTATTCGGCAGCCGCGGGCGCCTTGGCAGCCAGCTGGGTTACAGAGCCACCCGCTTTCTCAATCGCCGCCACGGCCGTTTTGGTTACGCCGGCGACCTCAACAGTCAACTTGGCACTAAGCTCGCCCCGGCCCAGGATGCGAACGCCGTCCCAGCTGCGGCGCAAAATACCGCTGGCAACCAGGCTCTCTGCCGTCACCACTTGCTTCGCGTCGATCCGTCCGGCATCAACCGCAGCCTGGAGCTGATCCAGATTGATATGGGCATAGCGTTTGCGGAAAATATTGTTAAAGCCGCGCTTGGGCAGGCGCCGATAAATCGGCATTTGTCCGCCCTCAAAAGCATTGATGGCGACGCCAGAGCGTGCCTTTTGACCTTTGACACCGCGACCCGAGGTTTTGCCGATGCCAGAGCCGATGCCACGACCAACTCTCTTTTTTTCTTTGCGCGCGCCTGGATTGTCACGCAGTTCGTTGAGTTTCATTGCTTTTCTCTATTCCTAAAATACGCTGAAGCTGGGGCCGATGGTGGGCACCCCTGAGGTCTGACCTTGCCGCCAGTGTCATGCGGCAAGATAGCAACGCCTTATGCAGACGCAGACCCCTCTTCAACTCGGACCAAATGATGGACCTTCGCGATCATGCCGCGCACCGAAGGGGTATCCTCCAACGTCCGCGTCATGAGCCGCTTGGTGAGGCCCAGCCCACGCATGTTCGCTTTCTGCTTCTCGGTCGTGCCGATCAAGCTGCCGATTTGGGTAACGGTGATTGTTTTGTCTGCCATTGCTCGGCTCCCGTTCCTTCAATCCAGTGGTTAGAATTAAGCTGCTTCGCCGGCGTGCTGCAGGTCGTTGCTTCGGTTCGCCAAGACCTCTTGCACCTTCAGCCCACGCCGCTGCGCGACGTCTTTTGGCGACTGTCCGTTTTTGAGCGCCTCAAACGTTGCTTTGACCATGTTGTAAGGGTTTGATGAGCCCATTGACTTGGCCACCACGTCGCCAACGCCCAGCGCCTCAAACACTGCACGCATTGGACCACCGGCGATGATGCCAGTACCAGACGGCGCGGCACGCAAATTGACACGACCCGCGCCAAAGCGTCCTTCGATATCGTGGAACAGGGTGCGGCCTTCGCGCAAACGAACCCGGATCATGCTCTTTTTGGCTTCTTCGGTCGCCTTGCGGATCGCTTCAGGCACCTCGCGGGCCTTACCATGGCCATAGCCAACCCGGCCTTTGCCATCGCCAACAACAACCAAGGCGGCGAAGCCAAACCGACGGCCACCCTTCACCACTTTTGCCACACGATTGACAAACACCAGTTTCTCAATCAGATCGCTTTCTTCACGAGCTTGGCGATCATTTTTTCGTTCTTCACGAGCCATAGTCTCTATCCTTATCGCCTGCCTTAGAAATCCAAACCGCCTTCACGCGCGGCATCGGCCAACGCCTTTACGCGGCCATGATATTGAAACGCACCGCGGTCAAAAACCACGCTTTCGATGCCTACCGCTTTTGCCCGCTCAGCAATCAGTTTGCCGACCTCGGTAGCAGCACTGGTGTCAGCGCCAGTTTTTAAACTGCTCAAGGCTTTCTCAACGGTTGAAGCTGCCGCCAGGGTATGGCCAGCGACATCGTCGATCACTTGCGCATACATGTGACGGCCAGAGCGATGAATGCTCAAACGCGGCCGTCCGCCCTTTGCATTGTTGCGCTTTAAGCGAGTACGAACGCGACCCTTGCGAGCCTGCATTTTGGTTCTAAGATCAGCCATCTCAATGCGCCCTTACTTTTTCTTACCTTCTTTGCGATACACATATTCGTCGATGTACTTGATGCCCTTGCCTTTGTACGGCTCGGGCAAACGCCACTCACGAACATTTGCTGCAAATTGGCCCACGACTTGCTTATCTGGGCCTTCGATTTTGATTGATGTCGGCTTTTCAACTGTCACCTTGATGCCATCCGGTAGCGTCATCATCACGTCATGGCTAAAGCCCAACTGCAACTGTAGCTCACTGCCCTTCATCGCGGCACGATAGCCAACACCGACCAACTCCAATTCCTTGCTGTAGCCTTGGGATACACCGATCACCAAATTATTGATCCGGGCACGGCAGGTTCCCCAGTTGGCGCGCGCTTGACGCGAGTCATCCAATGGGGTCACGGTAATACCATCATCACCCTGCTCCAGCTTGACGTTATCGTTTGCCGTAAAGCTTAATTCGCCTTTTGCACCCTTCGCCTTGACCGTATTGCCTTGCAATTCGACCGTTACACCACTTGGGATTGCAACAGGAAGTTTACCTACACGAGACATTATCGTTTCCTTATCCTTACAACCCAGTTAGAAGACTTGGCACAAAACTTCGCCGCCGACGTTGGCTTCGCGCGCCGACGCGTCACTCATCACGCCACGCGGGGTCGACATCACATAAATGCCCAAGCCATTTCGGACAGGCCGAAGATCACCAATTTTCGAAAAACTGCGACGACCCGGGGTGGACACACGCTGCAACTGGTGGATCACTGGCTCGCCAGAATAATACTTCAGTTCAATATTCAGCTCGCTGATTCCCTGGCGAACTTCTTCAACCTGGTAGCCTCGGATATATCCCTCGGCTTGCAAAACGTCTAAAACACCACGCTTTAATCGAGAGTTTGGCGCCTTGACACTTGATTTCCGCGCGGCCTGGCCGTTGCGGATCCGGGTGAGCATATCTCCTAGAGGATCTTGCATCGACATAAGTGTATCTCCCCTCTACCAGCTAGACTTAACAATGCCTGGAATCTTGCCATCACTGCCAAGTTCCCGAAGAGCAATGCGGCTGATGCCAAAACGACGATAAACAGAATGTGGACGGCCGGTCAGCTGACAGCGGTTCATTTTGCGGTTCTTTGCGCCGTTGCGCGGCAACTTCGCCAACTTAAGGACCGCAACAAACCGATCTTCTGCTGGCAAGTCCCGATCCTTGATCATTGCCTTGAGTTCCGCGCGTTTCTCAGCGTAACGCTCAACCATCTTTGCGCGCTTAACATCGCGGGCGATCATGCTTTTTTTAGCCATAGTGTCTTCTTCCGCTGGTAACTATTTCGAGAACGGCATGTCAAAAGCCGCCAACAAAGCCCGAGCTTCGTCGTCGGTACTTGCCGTCGTCCCGATCACAATGTTCATGCCCCGAATGCCATCAATCTTGTCGTAATCGATTTCAGGGAAAATGATTTGTTCTTTGACGCCCATCGCGTAATTGCCGCGACCGTCGAAAGATTTGGGTGACACCCCGCGGAAGTCACGAATGCGCGGCATTGCGATGGTGATCAACCGATCCAAAAATTCATACATGCGGTCGCCCCGCAGATCGACCTTGCAGCCAATTTTCATCCCTTCGCGCAGTTTAAAGCCAGCAATTGACTTACGCGCCGAGGTGGCCACGGGTTTCTGGCCAGCGATCAATGTCATTTCTTCCATCGCCGACGTCAATTTTTTCTTGTCAGCAACCGCGTCGCCGACGCCCATATTGAGCGTAATCTTGGACAAACGCGGGATCTGCATCGGGTTGGTATATCCCTGATCCTCTGTAAGCTTCTCTCGAACTACCTCCAGGTAGTGCTTCTTGAGCCTTGGCATTCCCATCGGTTTAACTCCTCTGTGCCTTGGGCTTAGTCAATGCTTGCGCCGCTGGCGCGCGCAATGCGAATTTTTGTATCACCATCCAAGCTGTATCCAACTTTGGTTGGCTTGCCCTCTTTTGGGTCTAACAAAGCCACATTGGAAATATGGATGGGTGCTTCTTTGCTGATGATACCACCAACGTTTGACTGAGTAGGCTTTTGATGTTTTTTCACCATCTGTACACCTTGTACGACAACGCGGTCTGCCTTCGTCACAACCTCAAGCACCGTTCCCTGCTTGCCTTTGTCTTTGCCAGCAATCACCTGAACGGTATCACCCTTTTTGATCTTAAATTTCTTTGCCATCGTCGCTTTCCTATCTGGCTGTGTCCGCTTACCGTTGCTTCCCTAGAGAACCTCAGGCGCCAAGCTGACGATCTTCATGAAATTCTTCGCGCGCAACTCACGTGTCACTGGACCGAAAATGCGTGTGCCAATCGGATCCCCGTTTTTATTGACCAATACGGCTGCGTTCCGGTCAAACCGAATTGTCGAACCGTCAGGACGATGTATGTCATAGGCAGTTCGAACGATCACGGCGCGCTGGACAGCGCCCTTTTTCACTTTCCCGCGCGGAATCGCTTCTTTGACCGACACCACGACGATGTCGCCGACGCCAGCTGTCTTGCGCTTGGAGCCGCCCAAAACTTTGATGCACTGAACGCGACGAGCGCCCGAGTTGTCAGCCACATCCATGTTTGACTGCATTTGGATCATCGTCGTTACTCCTCAAAACAAATTGCCGGCACGTGCAGCACCAAAACATCTCTTGTGGCGCCACCAGACAGGCGATCAGCCACTACGTCGATAAAAGTCTCCCGACACCAACTTTGATAGACGAACAGACCAACAGCGATTAGCCCACAGACCTGATTGCCCGAGTTGGGACAAAGGGTTTCTGTAGGCGGAGACGTGCGTATAGTGATCTTCCAGAGACTGCGCAAGGGTTGGCGGCTTATGCGACTGCTCATTTGGCGCATGACCGATCCGCAACCAAGGCGGCCGACGTAAGCTCTCAGATTAAATCAACCAAGTCTATACTGTTTTTCGGTGGATGATGCCCCGTGTGGCTGAAGCCCATTGTTAGTGTCCCTTCCCATCGCGAGCCATGATTCGGGCTTTGTCACGCTTCCAATCGCGCTCTTTGATGCTCTGACGTTTATCAACGTCTTTTTTTCCGCGGGCCAGTCCTAGGGTTACTTTCGCCACGCCTTTTTCGTTAAAGTACATACCCAAAGGGACAATTGTCACCCCTTTGGTCTTCACTCGCCCTAAAAAGCGAGCGATTTCGCGTTTCTTCAACAGCATTTTGCGATAGCGCAGTGGATCATGATTGAAGCGGTTGCCCGCGCCGTACTCTTGGATATGAGCCCCTTGCAGCCATAGTTCACCAGCGCTTTCAGAAACGTAGGCCTCTTGAATGCTGACCTTGCCTTCGCGCAAACTCTTGACCTCTGTGCCAGTTAAAACGATCCCAGCCTCTAACTCCTCGTCAATAAAGTAATCGTGACGCGCTTTTCGATTTTGAGCTATTAAACGCTTCGGGGCTTTTCCCGTTGACATGGCTATTCCAATTGGTTCACGGATCCGTCACAACGAGTTGATGAGCCCAGCGTGCCGCATGGCATCTTCAACAAGCGCTTTTGTCTCATCTGCAACCGTCACCATGGGCAGGCGAACAGTATCGGCCATTTTACCAAGCAGGCTCAGCGCGTATTTCGCTGGGCACGGATTGCTTTCGGTAAAAAGTGCGGTGTGAAGCGGCATAAGCTTGTCATTGATGCTGGTTGCTAAAGCGATATCACCGGTGGCCCAAGCGTCGTGAAAAGCGGCACAAAGTGCCGGCGCAACATTGCTCGTTACACTGATACAACCATGCCCCCCAGCGCCCATAAACGGTAAAATGCTGCCATCCTCCCCCGAGAGTTGGATGAAATCGGCACCACATTGAATACGTGTTTCAATCGGACGAATCAAATCGGCGGTCGCGTCTTTGACGCCAACAATCCGCGGCAACTCGGCCAAGCGGGCCATTGTTTCAACACTCATGTCAACCACGCTACGACCAGGAATATTGTAGATTACGATTGGGATACCAGTGGCCTCATGGATGGCTCGATAATGCTCGAAAAGCCCACGTTGCCCAGGCTTGTTATAGTAAGGCGTCACAACCAAAGCGGCATCAGCGCCGATTTTTTGTGCCGCTTGAGTCAGCGAAATCGCCTCGATGGTGTTGTTAGAGCCAGTACCAGCGACGACTGGCACACGGCCAGCGGCAACATCAACGCATTGTTTGATCGCGATTTCATGCTCATCATGGCTCAAAGTGGCACTTTCGCCCGTTGTGCCCATGGGGATCACCCCATCTGTGCCTTCGCTAATTTGCCAGTCAATGAACGAAGCAAAGCCGTCATAGTCAACGTCGCTGTCGCTTTTCATTGGGGTAACCAGCGCCGTTAGGGACCCTTTCAACATCATTGATTGTACGCCCGTTTTCTGTCTCTTTAAAACCAAGAGAAACCACTTAACCCATAGCCACCCAAAGGTACAGAGTTTGCTAAATTGGTCGTCCTGCCCTGATGATGCCACAAAAACTGTGACAATTAATCCGCAGACAATATTTCGGACCACCAATGAGCAAATGTCTTAAATGTTATGCGATAATACTTTGTTAGACTGAACTTCTTAAGAGGCAAATTCTATTGCCTGGCTAACGGATGAAGGTGATCATGAAATTCGGAAAGCCTATCTTTGCAAAAGCTGACCAGAAGCTGAACAAAACAGCTCTTTATTGGTGGGGCTTCGCTTTGGGTGGGGTCAGTTTCCTGATTGGTTCGGTTGGTAGTGTCAGCCAATTGGTGAGCCACTCAGGCATAGACAGCAGTTTAGATGGCCAAGCGAGCGACACTGAGATCTGGACGCAAGCCTTTGCCCTGGCTGATCTTGGTCAATTCGCGGCGGCCCGAGACCTTGCGGCCGGCGCAAAAGACCAGGCTCTTTTGCCTATTTTGTCGTGGACCGAATATCGGAGCGGCCAAAGTCAGGCTTCGGCCGATGACATCGCGGTCTTCATCGACAATCACGGCAACTTTCCAGGGATGAGACACGTAGAAATCAGTCGTCAATCGATCCTAAAAAACATTCTAAGCGACCAAGAGATGCTGTCGTATTACGCCACACATCCGCCAGTGAATTTTCCCGGACAACTCCATAAGCTAGAAGTCATGCAACGTGTTGGTAACGCTGATCAGGCTGCCGACACGGCGCGGCACTATTGGAGAACACGAACATTAAGGCCAACAGATCAAGATGCATTGTTGTCTGCTTTTGGAGAACACTTTACGCAAAGTGACCATGAAGCGAGATTGAAACACTTGATTATCCATGGCGCAAAAACATCAGGGCAGCGACTGATCGAATGGCTTGATGAGCCGTTGGCCACTGTCGCAAGCGCTTGGGTCGATGGTGCATCACCTCGTGAAAGCATCGATAGCGGGTATCGCAATCATCCTGTCTTTGTCGTGCCGCTTGTCCTTAAATTTGATGCCGACGGCGACGTTGACGCTGCACTTGGCGCCCTAGAAAGCATACCAGATTCACTGAGACTGCCGTCATTTGAATGGCGCGCTCGTCACATCGTGGCGCGCGAATTGCTGAAGCAACAGCGGTTTGACGATGCCTATCGCGTCGCCAAAAATCATGGCCTTCGCGTTGCAGCGAACCAAAGAGATGATACCGTGGCTGAGGCCAACTGGCTAGCAGGCTGGATCGCACTAACCAGGCTGGGGTTGACGTTTCCCGCCCAGCAGCATTTCGAATTTTCACGTAAAGCCGCAGCAAGCGCGAACTGGCGCGCCCAATCGGCGTTCTGGCTCGGCACAACCCATCGTTCGCAACAACAAGGGGACCGAGCGGAAGCTTTGTTTGCGGAGTGCGCAGCTTTCCTCCACACTTACTACGGCCAGCGCTGTCTTACGTTGTCAGACGTCGACTTGTTTGAAGATGGTTTGCCGATTGGAACCAGCAACGTGGGCATCGAAATGTTCGGCGATGGTCAACAGCAGCAACTGCTTGAGTCAGCACGAGGCTTGCTAGACATTGGCCGCACGGAAGACGCCAGTAAATTTTTGTATCAGCTAAGCGCCTTGGCACGCACCCCGCAGGACGTCGCCATTTTGAGTGACCTCGCCATTTCAGGCAACGTTGCCAGAACCAGCATGGGGTTGAGTTGGTTAACCGCTGAACGCAAATTATATGAACTATCAAGCTTGCTGCCAGTGCTGGATGTCAAATTGCTGTCTCCCGTTTCCCTTGAGCTATCTCTGCTGCACGCAATCACCAGCCGAGAAAGCGTATTTGTCAAAGACACAGTCAGCGCCAAAGGCGCACTCGGCCTGATGCAAGTCCTTCCATCAACGGGACAGTTAACGGCACAAAAACTGGGGCTTGTTTGGGACGCCGATCGCATGATTGATGACGAAGACTATAACCTCACCCTTGGCGCCGCGTACCTTGATCAGTTGATTACGCGCTTTGATGGAAACATTCTACTCGCGATCGCAAGCTACAATGCCGGACCAGGGAACATTGAGAGATGGTTAGCCGATTTCGGCGATCCCAGCATGCCCGATATTGATGCAAGCGTATGGGTCGAGAGCATCCCGTTTCGCGAAACAAGAAATTACGTTAAAGACGTCATTGCAAGATATAACCTTTACCGAGCCTTGCTTGCCAAGCAACCAGTAAGCGTTTTTACAGCCGAATACCTGTCGCGAATTTGATTGATCGAGAGAGAAAGCTATGGAAGCAGAGCACCGCGCTGAATTCGCCGATATACAAACAGCTTACCAGCGCATCAGACATCAAGTTGTTGAGACACCGCTTTTAGAATCGAAAACACTGAGTGCGATGTCAGGTGGGCATGTCTATTTGAAATGTGAAAATCTTCAACACACCGGCAGCTTCAAATTCAGGGGGGCAAGCAACGCAATCCTGGGGCTGGAAACAGATCAAAGAAAATTAGGTGTGGTGTCGTACTCATCCGGCAATCACGCCCAGGGCGTTGCCTGCGCAGCCAAATTGGCAGGTATAAGATCAACAATCGTCATGCCCGAAGACGCTCCTGCCGTTAAGATCGCCAATACCCGAAGTCATGGCGCAGACGTGGTCCTCTATCATCGCTATCGCGAAAGTCGCGAACAAATTGGCGCCGACCTATCGGCCAGCACGGGCGCACACTTAATCCGCCCCTACGATGACTATGCGGTTATCCAAGGTCAAGGCACGGCAGGTCTCGAGTGTGCAAATCAGTTGAAAGCTCGGGCACTTCAACCGGATGCGATGATCATCTGCTGCGGCGGTGGCGGTTTATCTGCAGGCTGTGGGGTAGCGATGCGTGCAATTTTTCCAGACATCGATCTGTTTTTAGCGGAGCCAGCTGCTTTTGACGACTATGGCCGATCGTTATCAACAGGGCAGCGACAAACCAACGATCCAGAGAGTCGAAGCATTTGCGATGCGATTGTCACGCCAACGCCGGGAGAGCTGACCTTCCCAATCGTCAAGAAACATTTCAAAGCAGGCCTGAGCGCCAATGACGGGATGGTGAAAGACGCTGTCAAATTACTTTACACAAACCATCGGATCATCGCGGAGCCAGGCGGCGCAATCGCTGTCGCTTGTTTTTTGAAAAATATTGACGCCTTTAGAGGTAAAGCCGTTGTGTTAA
>CAXBRM010000055.1:0-10408 GCA_963978305.1 uncultured Rhodospirillales bacterium | reverse complement strand
GCCCGCAAAAACACCGCGATCCAAAATGGACCGCGGTCGTTCTCACCCACAAATCAAGCCCCATCCCAATAGCGTCTATCCGGCAACGCAGCCCAACTAGGGATCAGCAGATCTTACTTGTACGTCTCTGTGCTCGTATTTCCGTTCTTGTCAGTGTGAGTGGTTGACGTTGCCCTGTAATTCGGGCCCCACCACGAACCGGGCGATGTGTTTTTGTAGCTCGTCGATCGTGAACCTCCATCACTATACTTGGTGGTGACGGTTTTGCCAGTAATCTTTCCATCGCGCGAATGAACGCTTGTATGTGTTTTGGACATTGTGACTTCTTTTCAGTCCTAGTTGGAGTATGGATTATCTGTCCATGATGATGATGTGGCCGTTTTTACGGCCGATTTCAAGAGAAGCCCCATAAAAAAGAACCCGGCGCGTCACGCCGGGTACTTGGTCCAGTTTTTTGGAACGAGCTTAAGTCGTGCGGACTAGAAGCGATAAATGAGACCAAGGTTTGAAGAGAGTTGAAGGGGGCTACCCTCGTCCTGAACGATTGGACTTTTCGCCGCTTGCTCAACCAGGACTTTCCCAGTTGCGCTGCCGTAAAAGCCAAAGTTGTCAGTGACAAAGTACATGGCATCAAAACGTGCTGAGATATCTCGCAACCCCGCATCGGTCTGATAGGCGGTCAATCCAGATGCCAGAGCCTCACTGGCAGAAACTGAAAAGCCGCTACGCATTGCCGTCGCATCCACCCAAGTGGCCGCAAAAGAAGCGTTGGCTTCAACAGAATCCCGGATGTCAATCGATGCCGTGCGGATGCCAGTTTCGATTTCCCAGCCTAAATTTCCACCGAATAAGCCCTTTTCTGCGTCAAGAAAAATCTCGAGTTCCGACAGTGGCAGGGCAAATTCAACACCCAATTCAAAACCACCCGATTTCTCATCAATGCCGCTTGGCACGTGGCTGCCTTGGCGGCCCTGACGCCAATTCAGACCAAACGCGAAACCCGCTGGTAAATCGGCAAATGGGATAAATTCTAAACCATCCTCGTCGCTCCAACGTAATGTTTTGAGTAATTCAACATGTCCAACAGGCCGTGGCGCGAACTGATAGACATTCGATCCGGCGTAGTAGGGCTGCATCTGAACAGACAAACCCAAATAGCCTGCCAAGCTTTCTGCACCCTGCTGAGTTAAAACCCTCCGTGATCGAGAAGCACTGTGTTGAACACCAAGTGCGACTTCGTCAGCGATCGTTTCCAATGGCGCCAAAACCTCACCAACCCGCCTCTCAAGAACACCCTCGCCTGCAGGTGGGTAGGGAAACTCGAGATCCACCGGATCCTGAAAATCATAGATTGCATCTGGCGGCACATCACCACCTGATTGAGGAGGATTCCGCTCCGTTGATGTCGTGGATATAAATTGATGAGCCGGCATCAAACCAATTGACTGCTCTGAGGCATTTAATTCGACTGGGACAACAACCTGGTTATTGGCGCCACCAGCGAAGGTGGCGTCCGAAGGGAGAGGCGATAATGGTTCGACCAATATTTGAGACATAGAATTTTGTCCCAGCATCAGAAAGACGCACAAAATGCCTCGAAAGAAAATAACCCCTCGTCGACGCCACCGAACATCGCTGACACCGACAGAGGGGCGAATGGCCCTAATAATTGGACCTTTGATCATAAAATAACTGCCTCAAATATGACATTTCACGCCCAACCAAGGCACAAAATTTCAACATCTCTGACATAATGCGCCAAAGACTGGCCAAAATTATACCATTAAGCGACTCGCGTAAACCCCACTTGAATCAATTTCTTAAGGAGCGTGGTTAAAAATCGACTCAATTAAAATTTTGATAATCAACGACGAGAGCATTTCCGAGTCAATTCAAGACTTTAAGGTGCCATGTGTCGCTGGATCCGTTTTTTCAAAAAAACTGGTGCCAACCCAAAACAAAAACTTTTATCTTAGGGATGGACCCCTTTTAAGGATTGTAGGGCGATAAATTTACGGGCGTTTGCAGCACAATTGTGCCATTCAAATCATAAATTGTACAATCTAAGTCACCAGCACTTAGCGCTCCGCGGCACGCGTTCAGCGCAGCGTCAGTCGCTTCAGAAACACTTTCGTAGTTGAAAGCGACGCCATGTTGGCCATCAGGCGAGACAGCAAAGGCTTTGTGGTTCAAGTCATTTTGATACTGACCTAAATGATCACGCTGTGCAGCAGGGCTCAAATCAATCCGTTGCACCAGTTGCGCGCCGTTATTGCCAAATAAGTCTAATTGCGGAACGCCCAATCCGTCGAGGGCGCTACAGCCGCCCAAAATCAACCCAACGGTCAAGAGTATAATGCCAACATAAGTTCTTTTGTTCATCGCCTTAGTTCCAGATGATTTTGTCTTCAGTTCCGTCGGTGAAAGAGCATAATTTATGGATAAGATCCGTTGGGGTTCGGTGATCCGCGCTTGCACAGAGCTATGGTCCGATGGACCTCCCATTGAAAGTTGTTTTCTATTGACCTTAAAAACAAAAACCAATTTGCGCGTGAATGAGGTTGCAGAGTCACGCAATCTGCCATGCTGTTGCATTTTTATCAAATCAAGGCCAACTAGACGATAAGAACAAAACACAACGGCAACCAAAATGGACACCAAAGATCTTTTAGCGATATCAGCCGCCATTCGGGCCCTTCGCGCTGGCGAAGCAATACGCGAGATCAATATGCCTGATGTCGCTGTCTTATCGCTTGATTTTGGCAAAAATCAGTCGCTAAGTGACTGGATTGCCCACCCAGATACCAAACTTCTTTTAAGCAATCGTCGGCTCGCAGCTCTCGGGTTTTCAGATCGAATAACTGATCAAAGCCCAGAGGCTGGATCCATCATTTCAGTGCCAGCGGGGACCGATAAAGCCGTTTTGTTGACGTTGATACAAGGCAACCCAAACGCCCTGGGTGTTCTTGATGCAGAATTTGTCGCGGGTTTGACCCCAGCTGGCACGAGCATCCTTAGCTACCTCAAGCTTGCTCAGGCGCTACCAGCAGCACTTATGAAGCCGGCATCATCGCTAGAAGAGCCATCCTCGGTTGCGCCTGCTGTATCGTTGCTCGACTATCACCACACATTAGCAAACTCACTTCAACGGGTTGGCGACACCCCGATTCCGCTCGAAGGGCTTGGACAATGCAGAATGCATTTATTTCGGGACGCACTGGGCAACGAAAGTCATTTGGCAGTTGAAGTAGGCAACCGTGATCCAGCCGGCGCCAGCACCCTCGTTCGCGTACACAGCAGCTGTGTAACAGGCGATATTTTTAACTCTCAACGGTGCGATTGCGGTCATCAATTGCATGGTGCGCTCAGGCAAATGGCCAAAGAGGGGCATGGCGTCCTTGTATATTTGGCCCAAGAAGGCCGCGGTATTGGTCTGAACAACAAGTTAAAGAGCTACTTGCTCCAACAGGCTGGGTTAGACACTGTTGAGGGTAATTTGGCACTCGGCTATGAAGACGATGAAAGAGATTTCACCTACGCCCGCCGCATTTTATCACTTTTGGGCGTTGGTCAGGTGAGATTGTTAACGAACAATCCAGCCAAAGTAAAAGCGTTGCAAGGTAACGGCATCAATATCATTAAGCGCATTCCCTTGATCGAGCTCCATAGCGAACTATCAACCAGCTATCTCACAACCAAAGCGACGAAAAGTGGGCACCTGATCGACGTATCCAATAGCACCGATTAGATTCCGCCATGGTGCACGTCCGGCCCCAGTTCGTCATTTAATTCGAAACCGACGACATTTGTTTAGCCGAGGAATGCCAGGTGGCAGAACGTCTCGTTTTCATGTGCCGACCTGGGATGATGCAAGCTGATTGCGCCCTAGTCGTTCAGCATATCGCGCTCGCCTGCGCGCCGGATGATTGCAACATTATGGTGGATAGAAACGCTACCAAGCAGCCCAACCATTCCGATTGCCACCAACATCGCCGTGCCGCCGTAAGATACCAAAGGCAAGGGCACCCCAACGACAGGCAAAAGCCCGGCAATCATGGCGGCGTTAATAAACAAATACAGGAAAAAGTTAAACATTAAGCCAGCGGCAACCAGTCGCCCAAATTGGGATTGGCTTCTCAGGCCCGCACTTAGGGCCAAAGCCAGCAATAATACCTGCACAACGAAAAACATACAGATCCCCAAAAACCCGAACTCTTCACCAAATGCCGAGAGGATAAAGTCCGTGTCAGCTTCAGGTAAAAAATCATTTTGGATTTGACTGCCTAAACCATACCCACGCCCGAAAATGCCCCCGTTGCCAATCGCAGTAACGCTATGGAATATTTGATAGCATTCATCACGAATATCCTCGCAACGCACCAGCGTCATAATCCGCTCGATATGGTAACCCTGTAGAATGCCAAGGTCACTTAATCGTTCAAATCCCAGTGACGCGAGCAAGACCGAAGCGGCAGCAACCACCGCAAACTTCCACCAGCGAACACCTGCGACAAAAAAGATTGCAGCCGCGATGAATGCCAGCTTCAACGCGGTGCCTAAATCAGGCTGCTGAAAAATTAGGATGAAGGGGACAATGGTCATGATCAAAGGGATGAACAATCGCCAAGGTCGACCAATTTCCATGTGTGTCAAACCATGAAAATAGCGGGCAAGCGCCAAGATCAGGGCAACTTGTGCGATCTCAGATGGTTGGAAGCGCATGAACCCAAGATCAATCCACCGTTTCGCATTATTCACTTCGGTGCCTAAAAATTCGACCAGAACCAGTAGAACAAGAGAGCTGACGTAAAGCGGATAAGCGATCCGAAACCAGACACGAATATCCACCAGTGCCATTAAAATCCCTAAAGGGATAAACAGCGCAAGACGCTGTAAATGGCGCAAGGCCAGCGGCTCCCAGCTTCCCTGCGCAACAGAATAGAGTACTGTAACACCCGCGCCGCCGAGGCCAGCGGCAATGATGAACAAAAGCCAAGGAATGTTTTGCAATCGCTCAAGCATTGTCAAGTTCGTGCGCGTTGTATTTTGAAATTCCAGGTGCGTTGAGCTCATCTGATTTGCCTACAAAAGAGCTTCGGGGCTTTTGTCAATGCCTACATATGTTGGCATTCCCGCGCTGTCTCGACCCTGACTATCGGACTCCATCGCCTGATTTTGATTTAATCGACGATCAATGATGCCCTGGGCACGTTGACGCGCTTCTTCAATTTCGCGAAGCGACGGACGGTTAGGCATTGATACGCCCGGGGCCTGAGAGTCACGGTATTGGGCAATCGTCAGAACATCGCGGGCGATAGGCGCCGCTGTTGATGAGCCGCTGCAGCCATGTTCAATGATGACCGCACAGGCGTATCTTGGCTTGTCTATTGGCGCGTACCCAACAAAAAGGCTGTGTTCTCGATTTCTATAATCTTCAAACATGCATTCAGTGTGTTCGTCGCTTCCCCCTGCCAACGACCTAACTTGGGCCGTACCAGTTTTGCCAGCCATTTCCATGCCTGCAATATCAATCCTGGCACCATATGCGGTGCCACTTTCATCGGTGGTTACTTTTTCCATTGCTTTACGAATACGATCCAAATTTGCCCCCGAAACATTAATCCGAGGCCAATCATACGGCATATCAGGCTGAACATAATGCGGCCGGACGGCGTAACCGCCATTGACCAAGCGAGCCGTCATCGTCGCGAGCTGAAGGGGCGTCGTCTCCCAAAATCCCTGCCCTATTGACGAATTTATTGAATCACCCGTACGCCATGCATCCCCAAACTTCGTCAGTTTGTAGTTTTCGTCAGGCACCGTGCCCGAAGCTTCACCGATCAAATCAACACAAACCTGTTCGCCCAGGCCAAACTGGCGAGCAACTTCGATTGTTTTTTCATGACCTAATCCAGACTCTCCAGCAACAAGGTCATAAAGATAAACATCGCAACTGTTTTTGAGAGCTTCTTGCATGTTAAGCTCTCCGTGCCCACGCCGCTGCCAGCAATGGAAACGTCGGCGATACTCACCATCCTCCGTTTCGCCGACATCGTAGAAGCCCTGACACGTCACCTTATGATCAGTCGAAAACTGACCACTTTCCAAAGCAGCGAGAAGCGGCAGCATTTTATAGGTGGAAGCCGGTGGATACTTCGCCACCAAAACCCGGTTTAATTGTGGCTTAAACGGATTGGTTCTGATCCGCTCATACCAATTTTGATCGATCCGACCAACAAAGCCGTTGGGGTCATAAGTCGGGTAGCTTACGGACGCAAGAACCTCGCCGCTATGGACGTCCATAACCACCACAGCACCCTCTTCAACCGCGAGATCCGTGGCGAGACGCTGCGTAATACTTTGATGCAGTCCAACATCAATTGTCAGTTCCAAATCTCGCCCACGCTGCGGCAAGATGCGTCGAATTTCCCGGATTAGATTACCATGAGCGTCTATTTCGTTTTGTAGAATACCGGCAACGCCCCTTAAGGTACGCTCCATCGTGCCTTCAACACCAGTTTGCCCAACTTTAAACCCAGGCATCCTCAGCAACGGATCTTGATCATCTTCAAGATCCCGAGCATCCGGGCGTCGTACATAGCCAACCACGTGCGCAGCGATCTCGCCAAAGGGATACACACGGGTGTCTCGCTCAACAACACTGACGCCAGGTAGGTTTAACAACTCGCTGTCAACTGCCACGGCAGAATCACGATCGATGTCCTCTGCAACGCTGACGGTATGCAGAGAGTCGTGCTCGATCAGACGCTGGGTAAAACTTGCTATCTCGGCGTCAGACAAGCGCAAAATTTCAAATAACCGCAGCAGCGTCGAAGAATTTTGCTCATTATTCTGAGGGGTAAAATTGACTTGAAAGCTAGTGCTATTTGCCGCCAATTCTTCGCCAAATCGGTCAAATATTCGACCGCGCTTCGGTTCCAAAACGGCATCTCGCCGCCTGTTGGCCTCTGCCACTTGCCGGTGCTTCGGATGGTCACGGACCTGCAAACTGTAATAGCGAAAACCGAGCACACCAATGCCCGCGGCTTGAACGCCACCGAGAATTAAGGCTCGGCGAGCAAAAACCGAACGGCGCCGGACCAGGTCCTTATCAAAATGGCGGCTACGACGTGCCAAAATCTAAAGCTCCATCCAAGGTTTTCTGTTCTTTGAACGTCTTATTGGGCGAAAACGAGGCCGATCGCCACTTTCTTGTTGGGATCGGGCACCTGGGGCCGCTTGAGGCAGTATGATACCCGGTTGCAAATACTGCGTTTTTTGCTGGGTTGAACGTTCATCTGGCAATTTCATCGGCCAGAAGAATTGAACAACCAGATGGACAATGCCGAAGGCCATTGGAAAACACGCAGTCGTCACCAGCGCCCTGATAAGAAGCGGTACCGGGTCAAAAAGGACCAGATGAAAGCCGACAATTGTAAACCAATGAATGGCAAAATAGGCATGAAACAAGACCCCGACAGCAGCCCAAATAGCGAAAAAAGGCGCGAAGGAGAAAAATTCTCGCTGCTCATAGAGAATAAAGCGCACCACCAATCCCGAGATCGCGATCGTCCCTGGAACAGCACCGGCATACAATTCCGCGAAAAGCAAAAGCAAAAAGGTTAACCAGTGGGGCATCAGCGTGACTTTGCGAATGCAAAACGCAAACAAAAACATGATACCAAAGCCTGGCAGCAACACATTGCCAAAGGCACCGCCCAACGGCACATGCTCAATGCAAATGCCAATCACCACCAGTAAAATTGGGCACAGCCATCCCAAGATGTTGAAGACAAAACCACCAAACCGAAGCGCAACCATAACCTTAACGCCTTACGCCTGATCTGGGCAGCACCCGGACATAGACCAGCCGGTCCCAGTTTATTGCTGGTTCAACTTCAATGCCACGCTGTTTTGCGACCACAGTGCCGATCAGCACGCCAGGCGGAAAGAGTTCCCCTTGCCCCGAAGTAACAATACGGTCACCGACTTGGATTTCGCTCAACGCTTGGCTCGGTGCCAATTTGATTTCCAAACCATCTCGACGTCCAGTTCCTTTAACGGTGACAAGAGCGTTTAACGGCTCAATCAGCGCAGGGATGCTACTGGCCACATCGTATAACAACATGATGGTCGCTGTCTCTTCACCGGCCCAAATCACGCGACCCACCACACCAACATCACCGATCACTGGATAATTTGCTTGGACTCCGTGCAACCTTCCAGCATTGACTTTTATCAGGCGACGGTCGATCAAATTACTGACAGCCACAATCTCAGGCAATGCTTCGGCAACCATCATGCTGTCGTCATTGATCACACGCAACGTTAGGAAATCCGAAACCGTATCAATCGGCATTTTCGCTAACGTTTCAGCTTCCATCACTCTGGCAGAAAGACGATTAATTTCTTCTTGCATTGCCTCAAGGCGACCAATGTCAGCTTGAACATTTTGTAATTTTTCAACGGTTCGAAAATGATCTTCGATGCTCTCTAATCCCCGTAGAACGCCCGATACAGGCAAATGAACCGCAAGAGTGATTGGCCTGAAAACATCACCGACGATGATCCGCGCCCGGTTCATAAAGTCCTCATCCAAACGGAACCAGATCGTGAAGGCGGCACTTAGAAAAATAAACACAAAGGCACTAAAGCGATGGAGCCACCCCGCAAGCGGGCTGGCGTCTTGGCTTTCTATTTCACGACGTCGATTTCTGGTGTTCATGCCGAAAGAACCTTGGAGGACAGCGACGACCAAGGAAGATCGTACCATTGATCAGGTGTAAATAACAGAAAAGTGCAAACGAAAGCCATCGCATAGCACGAAATTTTGCTGTCGATGTTCCCTGCGAAGCTCAGTACGCTGTTTGCAGCACAGTGCGCATTCCTTTTATATCTTCAAGACAACGGCCTGTGCCCAGCACAACACACGAGAGCGGGTCATCAGCGATATTCACTGGTAAGCCCGTCGATTGGCGTAAAACATAGTCCAAATTATTGAGAAGTGCACCGCCGCCAGTTAAGACGATGCCTCGATCAACAATATCGGCTGCCAGCTCGGGTGGCGTGTTTTCGAGCGCCAGCTTTGCCGCCTCAACGATTGCCGACACGGGTTCCAAAAGGGCTTCAGAAACTTGCCGCTCGGTGATGATGACCTCTTTGGGCACACCGCTCAGCAAATCACGACCCTTGATCTGCAAGGCCGCGCCTTCGCCATCTTCCGGATGACAAGCGGCACCAATCATCTTTTTCACCTGTTCGGCTGTGCTTTCGCCAATCAACAAATTTTGGTTGCGGCGGACATAGCCAATAATGGCATCATCCATCTTGTCCCCGCCCACCCGAACGGAGTTGGCGAAAACAATACCTCCCATTGACAGCACCGCCACTTCAGTGGTCCCGCCCCCAACATCAACCACCATAGATCCCGTCGGCTCTGTGACGGGCAAATCGGCGCCGATAGCTGCCGCCATAGGTTCTTCAATCAGGTAAACCCGCCTGGCACCAGCATTTTCAGCACTATCTTGAATTGCGCGTCTCTCGACAGCCGTTGAACCTGAAGGCACACAAATGATCACCTGCGGTGAGGCGAAGCCATGGTTACCGTGCACCTTTTTGATGAGCGCTTTGATTAACTCTTCAGCAACCTCAAAGTCGGCGATCACACCATCTCGCAATGGCCTAATCGCTTGGATATTGCCGGGGGTTTTCCCAAGCATATGTTTTGCATCTTGTCCAACCGCCAGCACTTCGCGTTTGCCACGGACGTCCGCAACAGCGACCACACTGGGCTCATTCAGCACAACCCCTTGTCCACGAACGTAAATCAACGTGTTCGCGGTACCAAGATCAATAGCCATGTCGCTGGAAAACAGTCCAAGCAGTCGAGCGAGCATTCAAGGGTGTCCATTATGGATACAAATTTATCTGTTCAGGCGCAGGCTTAACAGTTCACGCAGAAGATGCACGTGTTAATTCAACAAGGGTGACCAAATTACGGCAATCAGCAATAATTATCGCGATTTCGGTGCTTTGAAGCCAAGTGCCTTCGCCAAAAGAGCGTCAAACCATCGTCTGGGAAGGAACCTCGGCAGCAGCCATCCAGCAATCGGACGAGGCACAGGCGCGTAGCGTGGCTTTGGGTTATTGATCGTAAGTGCTTTTAAAACGACCCTACCAACTACTGACGCCTCAAGGCCTTTTTTCCCATCCCTTTCAATCTTGCTCACGAACCGAGCCAAATTTTCCGCATACGGCGTTTGATCGTAACGCGACAAGTCGTAAGTTTGCGCCTTGGCCCAAATTGGTGTCTTGACGGCCCCGGGTCCAACGATAATAACATCAATACCGTAAGGGATGAGCTCTCGCCTAGCGCTATCACTCAAGGCTTCAACTGCATGCTTGCTGG
>CAXBRM010000054.1:0-10471 GCA_963978305.1 uncultured Rhodospirillales bacterium | reverse complement strand
CTCGGCGTTCGCATCACTGGAACCAAGCCGAAAAAACAGCCCCCGAATTCGGGAATCGTTGTCGATGGTCTGGGTCAAGAGTGTGGCAATGTCTGCTGTCCTGGCTGATTGTTCGGTAACCGCCATTGGAATTAACGTCGCGGCTGGCGCTTCAGTACCATAACGCTCCGTCAAGGCCTGGTAGTTCGTCGTCGACCGACCCGAAATCATCTCCTGGCTTGCTGCTGCCGGAGGCTGTGTGACATTTGACGTGGCACTCTGGGGTCCGGGAACGGGCAGCGTGATGATGCCTTGATCGGGAAACGAAGGGGGGGTCGAGACATTCAGCAACGCTGCTTGCCCAGCAGGCGCACCTTGAGCAGCAGATCCCAAAGACACAGCTGCGGGCTGATGCGTTTGATTGGGTGAAATTGGTGGCGCCGGAAAAATTGTAACAGCCTCATCCAGGATTGTCATCGGTTGCGATACGCCGCTGGCGGTGGGCAAGGAAGTCACTGGAAACACAACGCTTCCCGACACTGTCGACGCTGTAGAAACCGTCACGAGCGTATCACGCTCAATAATTTCACCGCCAAAATCACCATCGATTGGAAATACCACGACAGGGGTAGAGACATTTCCGGCAGCCGACGTTGCTGCGCCTGGCGCGACCTGTGTCGGCAAAAGACTTACCGTGCCTGATAATGGAGCCAGCTGGTCCGTAAATAGCGATTGACTTTCAGCCACACCAGCAATGGTCCCCAGAAGCGCAACTGGAATTAAGGATGCAAGTCTGTCGTAGCGAAGGCGCATTGGATTGCAAGGGACTGGCAAGCCCCAATAAGGCTCTGAACGAAACAAACCCGACAGCATGTGCTTACTCAAATCAATAGATAAAACGAACGCATAAAATCAATATGGTATGTAACGCCCCTCGAATCCAAACGCCAGCCCTCACATCCATGAGGGAAAAAATCACTAAAATTGTACCATAAAAGCCGCATAACCTACCATCCAGCGTTAAGCTGTTGTATCAAACAGCCAAAGTGCGGCGACACCCAAGCATTTTCAACAAAGCCGATAGCCCTACACAGGTCTAGGAAAGATGTTGTGGATATGAACACTTAAGTTCATAGAGACACTCAACAATCTGAGCGCTGGCACAGGAAAGAAAATGAAACCCCTAACAAATATGTTTTTGCGTGCATGCACTGACGCGGCTGTGGCTTGCCATCCGTGGATCGGCAAAGGTGACAAAGTATCTGCCGATGCGGCGGCTGTAGAAGCAATGCGTTCCGTGTTCAACAATTACCAATTCACGGGACGGATCGTAATTGGTGAAGGGGAGCGAGACGAAGCGCCAATGCTTTTTATTGGCGAACAAGTCGGGCAGGCACAAGAGGATGGTGAGCGGATTGATATCGCGGTCGATCCACTTGAGGGTACAAGTCTGTGCGCACGAGCAGCACCTGGTGCAATTTGTGTCGCCGCGTTTGCGCCAGTAGGACAATTGCTTCATGCCCCTGATGTTTATATGGAAAAATTGGCCGTCGGCCCTAAGTGCAGCTTGGAGGTTAGTGACCTCGACGACGACATCATCAGTGTTGCCCATCGAGTTGCCGACCAGCTGAATAAGCCTTTGCAAGAGTTGAAGGCCTGCTTATTGAACCGTCCGCGGCACGAAGATATGATTACCAGGCTTCAAGCTGCTGGGGTGCAGCTTAGCTTGATTGATGATGGCGATGTGATTGGTGCACTCCGCTGCGCGCTTGATCCAGAGCACGATGCAGCGGTTGATTTATACGTTGGCACAGGCGGAGCCCCTGAAGGTGTTTTAGCAGCAACGGGACTAAGCGCTTTGGGCGGCAAAATGCTGGGCAAACTGGTCTTTAGCAACCAACAACAACGCGACCGCGCTCAAGAGATGGGGCTCAGCGATGTCAATCAGGTGTTTACCGAAACCCAAATGGCTGGCTCTAACGGTGTTTTGGTCGCAACCGGTGTCACGGATGGCGACATTTTGGATGCCGTCACCAAAATAGATAATGTCTACCACACCCATTCGATGATTATCTCAAAACAGGGCATTGATTTTCAGCGAGGACATACACTTTAACGCTTTGTCAGCTGCTGGACAGTGTAAACGGTCACCGTCAAAAACACGATTGCACCGCCAGCCCATTGAAAGCTTGTCGGCGTTTCCTGCACAAGAAGCCACAGAAAACCGACGCCAAGGATCGGCTCCATCATCACAACCATCGTCACATCGGCAGAGGTTGTGAAGCGCGTCGCCAACGTCAGAAAACCTGTACTTAGTGACCCGACGATAAACACCAAAGCCGCTACGGAAACTGACTGATTAAGATCGGCAGGCCAGGTAACCTGAGGGGCGACAAGCCATCCGGCGGCTACCATCACCAAGCCTGAGAGTGAAATCATCGGCCAGGAATTACTCTTTTCCAACTTGCGGCTGAAGGTCATGACAAGGGCATAAAACACAGGAATTGCCAATGAACAGGCCACGCCGACCAGGTATAGGGGATGACGGCTGTCTGCAATCTGAGTGCCACCAAGGAAAGTTTCCGACACGATCACCAGTACCCCCAGCATCGCAATCAGGCTGGCAATCAACGTTGCAGGGCGGATCGCCTCCCCCAATACAACGCGGCTGGCAAAACTCGCGACCAGTGGTGCGATCGCTAAGACGGCAAGCACCTGGCCTCCGCCAGCATAGCGCACCCCAAGAATCCACATCAACGGCACCGTGCCATACAACGGAATGATCGCCCACGCGTGCCAACTGAGGTCACGAAAATACGCCAACAGGCGAGCACGATAGAAGACCACTGACAAGATACCGACCGTCGTAAACAAGCCGACCCCACGCCAAAAAATCAGCGACCAGGTCTCCATTTCAATAAATCGCGTCAGGCCAGCATCTGGCGACAAGATGGCCAGTCCAGTGAGCGCCAGCAAAAATCCTGTCAGTCTACCGGGCATCGGCTTGACCAAGAGTGTAAGGCCGATAGACCTTCTTTGCTTGGCTATTTTCATCTTTGATTTGCCAAATCAAAAAGCAAAGAACAGCCGACAATACAATGCCGCCACCAATCCATTGATCGACCGTTGGCAACTCACTGACAATCAACCACAGAAAGATAATTCCGATAACGGGCTCAAACGTATTGATCAGCATAATGTCACACGCAGGCACATAGCGGGCTGCCAGAATAATGAGGGCAGCAGAAAAGGTGGCAACAGCCGTCACCATTGGCACAATCGCCCAAATCTGTGCTGGCCCTGACAGCATGACAGTGGGTGCTGCAATGAACGCAATCGGGATCAAAAGCAAATTGCCAACACCAAATATTGGCCAGGCATTTGGCCGATTGATCTTTCGGCTGAAAACCAGAGTCATTGAATAGTTTATCGGCAGGAGCACGGTCAGCAAAGTGCCCAACCAGGATACTCGTGCCGTTGCTAGCCCATCCCAAACGATCACCAAGACCCCGATAAAAGCGATCGATCCGAACGCCAACGTTTGCCAGCGCAAGCGCTCGCCAAGCATGAGCCAACCCGCGTAAGCCGCGATTAACGGGGAGATAGCCAGCAAAGCCAGGCTTTGTGGTCCGCCAGCCAAATGAACGGCCCAAAACCATAACAAGGGACCACAGCCGACCATCCCGACCATGGGCCAGGCCCACCGACTTAAGCCTCGGAAGTAATGCAAAATGCCATTGCGGTACCAAAGAAGCGAAAGCCCCCCCAGCACAATAAAGGTGCCCGAGGTCCGCCAAAATATTAGCGTCCAGGAATCGCCATCAAACAAGCGAATTAAGGCCGCATCTGGCGATAGCAAAAGAACGCCGGCGACAGCAAGACTGAGGCCTAAAATCCTTGGCGACATAAAATCTCCCTGATTAGCCACGCCCCCACGCTGAAAGTGAGACTTATGATACAAAAGTCTCGTATTTAGCTGCCATTAAAAGGCGAAGCCCAGGTTCGGCTGACCCTGAGCTTCGTTTTGGATCGATCAAAGGGGCAGCGCCAAAGTTCTATTTGAACCCCCAGGCAAGACTACTTCGGAATTTCACTGATAACACCGACAGGAATAACCACATCGGGTGTAAAGCGCAGATCATAGCGAGCACCACGGAACTCTGGCTCTTCAATGACGATCGTTCTGCGCCCGAACTCAGCAATACTGACTGCTTCAACAGGAACGCCGGGCTGTAGCTCCTCAAGTAGAATTATGTTGCGTTGTCTTTTGTCGTACTTTCTCTGAAATTCTGTACCGGGTAACTCTTCGAGTTCGAGGACAAATCGCACGATGACGCGATGGTTTGTCTGTGTTTCAAGCGTGTATCGACATGTTTTGGCGACGCTTGAACTCGGGCTGATTTCCTGAGCCCTGACAACACCCTCACTTAATGCAGTTTGGATCAAGTCAAGCTCGTTCTCATAAGCAGGACGTTGGCTGGGATCCAAGTTCTCAGCCTCAAGAGCAGCCTTTAGCGCCGTAAAATAGATTGATTTATCTTCATAGCCCTCTACAATTTCGGGGCGAACAAAATCAATATATCTCTGCTCAGCGCATGCACTTGCTATCTCTCGCTGATTATTTATCCAAGCGCCAGCCGCTGACAAAGCGATAAATATGCCACCAAAAATAATCCAATTACGCATGTTTTCCTCTAACCTTAGCCATAAACGTTGCCTGATGCGGTTTCTTTACCTGGTCGCTTCATCGCATCGATCATTTTCCGTAAATGCACGGCGCCAAGGGGTTTATCATTTTCATCTATCAATGTTGCAGGTACCGTCGGGTCGCCTTTCATTTGCTGCAGCGCTTCTTCCAGCACCATATTTTCGGGAATCCGTATCGGGCCACCCTCTTGCCCCATATCCGCCACCGATTTTGCAAATAAGACACGGCCTCGATTGACGTCCATGATAAAGTCGCTGACATACTCGTCAGCTGGTTTTAGGATGATCTCTTGGGGATTTCCCTGTTGCACCAAAGAGCCATCGCGCAAAATTGCGATGTCATCCCCGATTCGGAGTGCTTCATCAAGGTCATGTGTGATAAACACAATCGTTTTATTGAGCTCTTTTTGCAGATCCAACAGGACGTCCTGCATATCGGTTCTGATTAGAGGATCGAGCGCTGAGAAAGCCTCATCCATCAAGAGAATATCTGTATTCATTGTCAGTGCTCGCGCGAGGCCAACACGCTGCTGCTGACCGCCGGACAACTGACTGGGGTACTGCTTTTCAAACCCCCCAAGACCAACCCGCTCTACCCAACGGTGGGCCCGCTTTCGCGCCTCGGCGCGTGGCACACCTTGCAGAAACAGTCCATAAGCCGTGTTATCAATCACCGTGTTGTGGGGCAACAACGCAAACTTTTGGAACACCATTGCTAAGTTCTGTTGACGGAATTTCCGCATCGCATTTAATGGCATTTTCAACACGTCTTCGCCATCAATGAACAATTCCCCTGCAGTTGGTTCGATCAGGCGATTGATATGGCGGATCAGCGTCGATTTTCCAGAACCCGAAAGACCCATGATAACCTGTAATTTTTTTTCAGGCATATCAATGTTAATGTTATTCAGACCTAAAACGTGGCCATGCTCGCGAAGTAGCCATTGCTTCAAATTTGGTTGCTCAGCACCCTCGTCACTGGTGACGTAGGTCATGGCCTCCAGTGGATTTGCGCCGAAAACCTTATATAGGTTTTTGATACTAACTTTTGCGTTTTCAACCATCTTAGTGCCCAACCTTACGATGCTCTTGTAAGCGCTCACCATAAAAATGGAGCGATCGGTCGATAACAATTGCAATTAGTGCAATGGCCATGCCTGGTAAAAATCCTCTCGCCAAATTGATATTATTCGTACCCGACAACACTTCTTGGCCTAAACCGGGAGCGCCAACAAGAGCCGCGATCACGACCATCGCAAGCGCCATCATAATCGTCTGATTGATACCGGCAAAAACGTTTGGCAATGCCAAAGGCAGCAACACGCCGAACAACCGTTGGAGGTAAGTGGACCCAAATGCATGGCTTGCCTCAATCACATCGAATGGAACCAGCCGGATTCCTAGATTCGTGAGGCGAATTACTGGAACAATAGCGTAGATACAAACAGCGATAAGGCCCGCGACCGGGCTAACGCCGAAAAAAATCAGCACTGGAATCAGGTAAACGAAAGACGGCATTGTTTGCATAATGTCCAAGACGGGTTTCAGCGACGCCTCGACAGCGTCTGAGCGGCTCATTGCTATGCCAATCGGGATACCGGCAGCACAGCAAATGAATATCGAGATCACCATGAGAGAGATCGTCTGCGATGCCAACGCCATCAAACTGAACATACCAATGTAGCACAAAGCAACCGCGCCAAGAACAACGACCCACAACTTTCGAGAAATAAACCAAACCCCCAACAAAATAATAAGAAAAAACACCGGCCAAGGTAGGAAGTCGATAACGTCGCGAAGCTGATTCATCGCTTCACGCAGTGGCTGGACTCCGTCCCGCAAGAATTCGCTGTAGCCACTGGCAAAATTGTCAGTTGGCTGGTTGATACCCCCGGCACTAAACTCGGTTCTCACCTTGCCAGGCAAAGCAGGAAATTTATTAAGGCTGTTCCAGTTCCAGTCACTTAGCGTGATATAGTGCCAGACCCCAACCAACAAGGACCAAATTTTAGTGATTACCAGATGCGACAATTTATAACATACGACAGGCAGTTCCAGTACCAGTTGCAGCAAAGCCAAAGCCAGACCGTAGATAGCTTGCAGAAGACCCCAGCCTGTCATAGCGAGCGATTTTAAAAAATTTAAAATTAGTCCCGGCAATGTCAGGAAAAAAACACCTACATCCCCGAAGGTTTTAAACGTCATTTCGTTCATGAAAAATCCGAACCCAAGAGCTTCGACACAGTTATTTGTCCGATCGACAAAACAGAACGGGCCTAATCCTTAGGCCCGTTCATGCTTCAATCTTTTACAAGATTACCTACAGTGCAGCGCGAATTGCGTCAGCAGCTTCGTCAGACACCCAGTCAACCCACACATCTTCGTTGTTGGCGAGCATCCACTTGGCAGTGTCCATGCCAGACGCAGAATTTTCAGACATATAGGCGTCTGCTGCACCCAACAGGGCCATTGGGACAACACGTGTGTTGACATAAGCATTTGCGCCCTCGAATGCTTCAAGCGCTGGTGTTGTCAGGGTGTCAACGACTGAAGGCACCCAAGCAGTTGGCTTCATCACACAGTCAGCTGGGCGGTCGTCGGTGCTAACACACTTGTGCCAATAGTCGTCACCGGCAAATTCTGCTTCCCAAGGAATAATCACGAGGCCAAGGTTGATCGCAACTGCCGTTGGAGTCCAGTAGTAACCGACCCAGTATTCATCGGCCAAAACGGCTTGTGTTACAACTGAGATTTGACCCTCGTATGACGCTGGGTTTTCGAGATTCCAGCCAAGACTGGCCATGTCGTAACTGTCGAAGATACCCTTGTTGTTGTGCTCACAACCCCAACCGATACCAACTGGGCAGCCCCAGAATGCGCCGGCACCGTCAACAGTTGGTGATGGGAACAAATCAGGACGCTGAATCAATTTCTCAACAGTGTCGAGTTCTGGATAATCTTCAGCAAAAGCTGGCGTCACATACCAGAATTCACCAGCATCAGGAAACGGCTTGGCATCAAGGGAGATTTCACCATCACTCAACATCTGTTCCAGAACGTCTGCATCCGCACCGTTTGACCAGAATTCTGAAACAACGAGAGCAGACGCAGCACCCTGTGCCAATGCCAATGTCGTGGTCGTCGCGGTTGGCGTTTGGGTTACAGAACAGCCGTAGCCGGTTTCCAGGATAAACGCATCCAGGTTCCCTACGATTTCAGCCGTTGACCAGTTGGCAACACCAACAGTCACCTCGCCGCACTCTGCAAATGCAGCGCTTGGCATAGACACAGCAGCTACACCAGCGACTGCAGCACTAATCATTAGTTTTTTCATTTTTAAATGTCCTCCCGAGACATTTCGAGTTTTAGCCAGCAGCGCTAAATCTGACACCTCACTGTGTCCGATTGGCTGTTCGCCGACAAATATCAGACCTTTTCCTAAACGGCCTGCTCTTTGCATAACAGTTAAGCGGGCAAATGAAAACCCGTGTCAATAATCTGCTGCTAAAATAATCGGTTGCGTTAATCTATGATTTTCTGACTTTAGAAAATGACGCTGGCGTCTTTATCAGAACAATGACAGTCGTGAACACGCTTAATCAGGACAATGATGGTTGTGAACACGCTTATTTTGTTGGCAAACAAAGACGTGCCCACAAAAGAAAGAGGTGATATTATCCCCAGAAAAGTTTCTTTAATTTGTCATTATGCGTCGAAAAACCGCATGACAGCATGACTATGCACGTAAACAAACCGAACTATAACGAGGCATACCTTTATACTATTGCGCCGTGGTCGTAGGCACGTCTACCCAGACACCATTGGAATTTTCCTGCCAATAGCTTGGCTTATACTCTGTGTGATCAAGCGCCTGGCGGAAGAAAGATCGGGCCAATGATAGTTGTTCCTCATCTTGCGCAGAAAAAATAATACTAACGCGCTCCGCTTGCTCAGTCGAAAATGGATCGAGGGGCGTAACGCTTGGATTAAAACCATCAACCCAAAAAATAAAGTCAGGTTTGTTGGGAGCAATTTTAGCCTCAGTCGTTAGGATCACTGGCTGCATGCTGTCCGTCTCCTGCCCCAGTTTGCCATGAGGCAAGAACACTCGATCATCAAAAGTCCAGAGCAAATCATCAAACACCGCCAGCCTTGGCTCACCACCGAACCTGACGATGGCTCGCTTATCTCGCTTGATCGTAAGCATCAGCAATTTCGGTAGTGCTTGCTCAAGCGTAGAGATCTTGAGTTGGTAAAATCTTAGTTCCATCCATGACAATCCTGAGGATCGCAAACCAAATGCCGTTGAAGACTGGTCAGCCAAAACGAACGCGCGGTAATTTCGCTTAGACAACAGCACTAAATGCCAAACAAACAAAAAAGGCGGTAGGAACACCCACACGCCTTATTTTGTCTCAAATCCAGAAAGACGACCTAGGTCACTTGGTCGCTGGAACTTCAACGCCGCAGGCAGCAAAAAACTCTACTGGAATTTCATCGTCAATGACACGAACACAAGTTCCGTAATCAGCAGACTTGACCGGGCTACCGTCAGAGCTCACCAAAACACCAGCAAAAGCCGGCACAGACACAGCAGCAAACGCAAGGGCAGACAACAACAACTTCATCTCAATTCTCCGATAGATTAGGTGGCAAATGGTGGGACCACTAAAACGCATAAAGCATCACAGGCGGAATACAAGCCAGAAATGCATGAATAAAACAATTTAGGCCAAATGAAAACCAAAATATGTTTTTCTAGCAGTTTTTTTACTATGAGGCCGATGAGATCCAAATATTCGGTTTTTGGATCACCGCAAAATCGGCACAGGCGTCGCTCGGCAATAATGACGGGGATTTAACAAAAGCTGGGCGCGATAGACCGCATCAGAGCCGATTGGAAGCTAAGGAACGCGCTAATCAATCAAGAGCGCAACTGGCCCGAGCCAAGTACAATGTATTTAAAGCTGGTTAACTGATCAGCGCCGACGGGGCCACGGGCGTGCAAACGACCAGTCGAGATCCCAATTTCAGCCCCCATACCAAATTCTCCACCGTCGGCAAATTGACTTGACGTATTATGCATCACGATAGCCGCATCCACTTTCGCAGCAAAGTGATCTGCATTTTCCTGGTCTTCCGTGACAATAACTTCAGTATGACGCGAACCAAACGAATTGATATGGTTCAGTGCCTCATCCATACCAGCGACCACCTTAACTGCTAAAATACTGTCAAGATATTCTGTTGACCAATCATCATGGTTTGCCTTCACAAGCGTTGGCACAATCGCACGGCTGGCGTCATCGCCGCGCAGCTCGCACCCTTGTGCCAGCAATGCCTGGGTTACCAGCGGCAAATAGCTGTTCGCAATATCGCGATGGATGAGAAGCGTTTCCATCGCGCCGCAAATTCCGGTTCTGCGCATTTTTGCGTTGACGGCAATTGCCACTGCCATTTTCAGGTCAGCATACGCGTCGACATAGGTGTGGTTCACCCCATCCAGATGGCTGAAAACTGGAACCCGTGCGTCTTCTTGCACGCGTTGCACTAAGCTTTTCCCGCCACGCGGCACAACAACATCAATGTACTGGGTCATCGCCAACATATGACCAACCGCTTCACGATCCTTTGTGGATACGGATTGAACCGCTGTTTTAGGCAATCCAGCTTCCACGAGCCCCATTTGAAAAGCCGACAAAATCGCGCTTGAGCTGTGAAAACTATCGCCCCCCCCGCGCAAGATAGTCGCGTTGCCAGCCTTCAAGCAAAGGGCGGCAGCATC
>CAXBRM010000053.1:0-10653 GCA_963978305.1 uncultured Rhodospirillales bacterium | reverse complement strand
AATTGCGTGAAGTCAGTCAGGCTCACGGTTTGGAAATTGATCGAAATGACGGGTTTCGGTTGGACTATGCCCGCACGTTGCTAGAGTGGAACGATGCCTTCCAGAAAAAGTGGCCCAAGTTGAACCACGGAAAATTCGACGAGCAATTTCGGCGGATGTGGGAGTACTATCTCAAGTACTGTGCGGCAGGGTTTGAGGCAGGAAGAATTGACGTCCGGCAGATCGCGTGGGGTCGTGATTAGAATACTGACGAGGTGTCAGCCGCCGCCACGCTATCCTCCAGATGGAAATTGAGCACAATGTGCGCCCCCATTGCTCAGCATTACGGTTAAGGGCGTTTTAATTGGAACCACTTTTTGCGCTTATGGCCTTCGACATAGGCTTGTGCCCCTGCTGCGCTCTTAATCTCGATCGGCGGCAGGAAACGAACAGCGTAGGACCAGTTCTGCTTACCATGAAATTCTGTATACAGAAGCAAATCTCGAAGCGCAGGAAATAAACGATGTAGAATATAGAAGTGCTTGCGTACCCGCCCTTCAATCAGTACTGGCACTAAAACCGCATCGGGAAAGTCGCGTGCAATTTTCTGAATGCCTTTGCGCCAAGGCCGCTCATGCACATCCCAATCACCGAACCAATCTAGCTGACTGAGCCGTCCGGCCGGGAACATTAAGGCTAAATTTTCTTGAGACAAAACGCTGTTGAGCCGCGACCACATGGTGTGTGCATCCCGCGAAGAGCCATCTTTGTTTAAGCGCACCGGCACAAGCAAATCTTTGAATGCCGGGAACGCATCCAAACCATGAGCGTTCATGATTATCTTGAAGTCAGGGCGCTTGTGCTTAACCGCATCCCAAACAGCAAGACCGTCACACAAACCCGTAGGATGATTGGCATATAAAACAACTGGTCCTTTTACAGGCACATTCTCGATGCCTTCGACCTGCAAATTAAGGTGCAGTTCTTTTGACCACCATTCGAGCAAGTCAACGCCACGTGACATTGCCCGCATGTCTCGTTCAAAACGCAAAGCGGTCTGATACCCAGTATAAGGCAGCATTTTAAATAAATGAATGAGCCAGGACAACGGGCCGAGTACGCGCTTTGCCGTTGTTTCAATACTAAATCGATCGCGACCTTGGCCAGAAGTCTGTGTCATTGACGTGCTTTTGCTGACTAAAACAAAGGCCCATCGGTCTACAGCGACGGGCCTAATATTCATTTGGTTAGTTGGTTTTTTTGCGCTGACTTAGGCTGCTTCGCCGGGCAATTCAACCTTGATACCAGGACCCATGGTCGAGCTAATGGCAATTTTTTTGATATATGTGCCCTTCGCCCCAGATGGCTTAGCCTTGATGATAGCATCGATAAATGCGCGAAGGTTTTCTTCAATTTGCTGCTCGCTAAAGTTGGTTTTGCCAACCCCTGCGTGAACCACACCAGCCTTTTCAGCACGAAACTGAACTTCACCAGCCTTGGCCGCGTTGATTGCCGTAACAACATCAGGCGTCACAGTACCGAGCTTCGGGTTTGGCATCAAACCACGGGGTCCCAAGACCTTACCTAAGCGGCCGACAACACCCATCATATCCGGCGTTGCAATCACCCGGTCGAAATCCATTCGACCGCCCTGGATTTCCTGCATCAGGTCTTCTGCCCCCACCAGGTCGGCCCCGGCAGCCTTTGCTTCATCTGCTTTCGCGTCCTTTGCGAAAACCGCGACGCGGACAGTCTTTCCGTTGCCATGCGGTAGCGCGCACATGCCACGGACATTTTGGTCCGCATATCGTGGGTCCACATTCAGGTTCATTGCAATTTCAACGGTTTCATCGAATTTTGCTGTTGCACGCTCTTTGAGCATCGCAACGGCATCCTTCAGTGCATAGGCTGCGTTGCCGTCAACACCTTCATAAGCTGCGCGAATACGCTTTGGACGTTGTGCCATGATTTAGTCCTCCGCAACCGTAACGCCCATCGAACGGGCAGAACCAGCGATAATCTTGCACGCTTGATCGATATCAAAGGCGTTCAAGTCCTTCATTTTCATCTCAGCGATCTCTTTGACTTGATCCATACTGATCGTGCCCACTACCTGTGTGCCAGGATTGTCCGCGCCCGATTTTTTCTTCAATGCCTTCAGAATTAGGAACGTCGCCGGCGGCGTCTTGATGTCCATGACAAAGGACTTATCGGTGTACACCGTCACGACCACAGGGCACGGCTGCCCGGCTTCCATGCTTTGAGTTTGCGCGTTGAACGCTTTGCAGAATTCCATGATGTTTACGCCACGCTGACCGAGCGCAGGACCAACTGGTGGCGACGGGTTCGCCTGACCAGCCGGAATCTGTAGCTTAAAGCTACTCTCGACTTTTTTTGCCATTGTATCCTCGACGAATGAGCAATTTGCTTAAGAGGCGCGTGGTACGACCATAAATGGCTGCATCTCCCACACGAGTTCGGCGATGTAGCGCGAAGTCTAGCTGCTAGCAATAACCGAAAACATTATGCACATCTGCCGTGAACATTGAGCCGTGCACCGGTCTTGATACGCGATTGGATGAGCTTATCTGACCACTATGATCAGCACACTCAAGGTTATGTTGTCCACTGACCAGAGTAATCATTCAGTGAGTTGCAATTCGTGCGAACAAAAAATAGCTCCGGAGGCCCGTGTTATGAGCAAAGAATTCTTGATTGAGCAATTGACAAACCAGCTGACGTCGAGCTTCGGTGCGACCATTAATCTGGATATGGGTGAGCACGGAATTGTCCATATCGACGGTGGACAACTTCCCCCGATAGTCACCGAAGGATCAGCCGATGCCGACGGTACGATAGCCATGAGTCTGGAAAATTTTTTGGCTTTAGCGAAAGGCGAACTCGACCCCATGGGGGCATTCATGGACGGAACCATGTCTGTAACAGGTGACATGGGTGCGATCATGGCATTACAGAATGCCCTGTCCGATTGACCTTGATGCGTAATTTTCAGAATACGACAAATGCCCCATCAACCAAGATTACGACTTTATGGCAGGACAAGGGCGACATTGATCCCGCTGCTGATTATGTTATTGTTGTTCTCAACAGACGGCTGGGCCCGGAACAGCCAAATCGCTGAGTCCAGTGTTATCGAGCTAACCGATGAGCAAATCAGGACAGTGACGAGTGGTCAAACCTGGACGATCCAGGACAAAGTGAGTGGCCGCATTAATCACACCTACTATGGACCTGATGGTGTCCGGTACACGCGAACTGAAGGTGGAATCGTACAACTTGGGTGGAGTACCAAGCCACAAGGCCTACGCTGTGTGCACGAAGATACGCGCACGCGCTGCGGAATCATTGCCAACATTGACGGTCAACTGACGATTTGTATGCAATATCAACCCAGAGGCGATTGCAACTATGTCGTTACTGAAAGGCAACAGGGCGATGTCTATCAGCTGGCAAATTTATACAATCTACAGCCCGTCGACCCCCAGTCATTCCCGCAGCGATAAGCGCTCAGTATTCCTGATCTGGCATGCTTTCTTTTCGCTTGGCAATGAAAGCCTGTAATTCTTCATCCTTTGACAGGTCGAGTGCTGGTGGTTGGTATTCGGAGAGTAATTTGGTCACTCGATCATGGGCTCTGCGGAAACTATCTTGTTCTCCCTCAGCCAGCCACTGTTCAAAACTATTGCTATCAGCATTTGGCGAGCGATAAAATGCAGACTCAAAATTTCGCTGCGTGTGCGCGGTGCCCAGATAATGCTGTCCAGGTCCCGCCTCTTCAATGGCATCCAACGCCTGTCCATTTTCGGTCACGTCGACACCACCCTGAAAGATCTGCATCATGGCCAATTGATCCGCATCCATAATGAGCTTTTCGGGACAAGAAACCAATCCACCCTCAAGCCAGCCGGCAGCATGAAGCACAAAGTTGGTGCCGGCCATCACGGTTGGATAAAGCGTCTGCATGCTTTCATAGGCTGCTTGAGCATCTGGCAATTTGCTCGCACACAAACTACCGCCACTGCGAAAGGGCAGACCCATTCGTCGAGCTAGCGCCGCCATGCCGAGCAAAACGTGTGCCGGCTCGGGCGTCCCGAATGTTGGGGCTCCGGTCATCATATTCATGCTCGCAGCAAAGGTGCCAAAAATCACGGGTGATCCTGGCCGGACAAGCTGGCTGTAGGCAATACCAACCATCGCCTCAGCCAGGGCTTGCGTCATCGTGCCCGCAGCTGTGACGGGGGACATCGCGCCTGCGATAATAAACGGCGAAACAATACAGGCCTGGTTGTTCTCAGCATAAACCTTGAGCGCTTGATTCATGATACTGTCATAGGTCATCGGCGAATTGACATTGATGAGGCTAACGGTTGTGCAGGTCTTATCAACGACGTCCGCGCCATGAAGAATTTTCATCATATCAACGGTATCTTGCGCGCGTTCGGGCGCCGTCACGTTTCCCATGATCGGTTTGTCACTAAACTTCACATGGCTGTAAGTCATGTCCAGATGTCGCTTGTTGACAGGCACATCAACCGGCTCACACACCGTTCCACCGCTATGGTGAAGTGCGGGCATCATGTACGTCAGTTTCACCAGGTTTTTAAAGTCCTCCAAGGTGGCGTAACGACGTCCGCTCCCGAAGTCGCGGTAAAACGGCGGGCCGTAAACAGGGGCAAAAACAGTGCGCTTGCCTCCAATGACAACATTGCGCTGAGGGTTACGGGCAATTTGAGTAAACTCCTTTGGCGCAGTGCTGCATAGGCCACGCAATAAACCAACTGGAAACCGGACACGCTGTCCATCGACATCGGCGCCAGCCTCGCGCCAGACCGCCAAAGCTCCTGGGTCGTCAACAATATCCAGACCAACTTCAGCTAAAATTTTGTCCGCGTTCTGCTCAATCAGGGACAAGCCTTCTTCACTCAAAACATTCAAAGCCGGCAACGCTTGGTTCAACACTGGCCACGCTTCAATCACAGCGGCATTCCGCGCTGACCGGCGACTTTCAGAGCCACCGTCTCGGCGACGTCTACGTCCACTCGTAGCGTTTGTGTTTTGGTCCAACATGTTTAAGTTCTCAACGGATAACGGCGACTTTAAAACCCATTGGCTTTTTTACGTCGTTACTCGGGTGCTCTTTCGTCGACGTTAATGGTTCGCAAATCCCGTAACGGATCACCGCATTCGCGTCAATAGTGACAGAAGTAAACCCAAGATAAGCCTTGTTTGAAGACTTTTTGCATTCGACCAGCATGCAGAGGGCATCACCGCCTTGGCTCTAACAGTTAACAGTTTGCAATATGATCCATTCACTTTCGGATTGTTGAACGCGATAAACCCGATAGTAAATTTGAGATCTTGACCAAAATCGCCGATGCCTTCAAATAAGTGACTGGTCACCTATCAGTAACGTTTTAGGTACTGACGGGAATCCTGATGGGTAAACCCTTTTCCAATAAAAATCGCTCCGTGCATCTGGGACACTTTCCGCTCGAAAAATTAAAGCGTCGCGAGACCGCACCGCAGCCCAAGTGTTGCAAAAGCACGGCATGAAAATCGACATTAAATGTTCCGATGGCATTTGTGGGGTCTGTAAATGTGGTTTGATCGCTGGCGACGTTGAGCATCGGGATTTTGTCCTCGGCGCCGCACAGCGGGAAAATGCTTTTATCAGTTGCCAATTCCGTGCCAGTGAACCTGGCGGCCGGCTTAAGCTTGGCATTTAGCCAGCCCGGGTAAGGTTTGTTTCCTTGAGGATCGAAGCACTACAGTTGTCGGGTTAGCCCGAACCATCCCCACCAGGCTCAAAACCTCTCCAACCGCAAAAAACGACAGAAACGTTGTGCCTAGGCTAACCGCGTCACAAGCAGCCCTTTGAGATAGCCATCGTCAGCAAGCGCTGGGTTGGTTGGATGATCAGCGCTGGCACTCAAAGCCGTCAAAATCGCGATTTGGACGCCCACTTGTCCGGCCGCCCGTGTGAGCATTGTTCGAAACATCGTCATTGTGATCGCACTTGAACAGCTAAAAGACGCGAGCATGCCACCGATCGGCAACAGGCTAAGCGCTCGTCGATTGAGTTCACCATAAACACCAAGCGCTTTGCGTGCACTGGCTTTGGACGGTGCCAGTTTCGGTGGGTCTAAAATCACCACATCAAAACTTTTTTGATCATCAGCATAGCCCGCGAGTGCTTTTTTGACATCCGCCCGACGCCATTCGATTTGGCTTGCGGCTGGATGATCCTGCATCGCCAGTTGCCCCAAAGACAAAGCAGGTGCCGAGCTATCAATATTAACCACACGGAAGGCGCCAGCGCAGGCAGCAGCAACGCCAAACCCACCAGTGTAGCTAAAACAATTGAGCACTGTTTTACCTTTGGCAAGATCGGCGATGAGCGCCCGATTTTGCGCCTGATCGAGATAAAAACCGGTTTTATGTCCGGTTTGAATATCGACAAAATAGCGAACCCTGCCCTCTTGGATGGTCAGCGGCTGTTCCCGAGATCCTAAGCGAGCATCACCCATGATCACGCCACTGCGTCGCGCCAATCCTTCGACCTCGCGTACTTTAGCATCACTTCGCTCGTAAACATGATTTGCGCCCGTCACCTCAACCGCCGCCTGGACAATGGCGTCGCGCCACTTTTCAGCACCAGCGCTGGTCAATTGAACCACCAATGTCCCGGCATAATTATCAATCACGACCCCTGGCATCGAATCACCCTCAGCAGCGATTAAGCGATACGCACGCGCGCCGCCAACGAGCCCTAAGGTGACCCGTCGCTGGTAAGCATGCGCGACGGCAGCTTTAAACCACGCATGATCCAAGGGTTTATTAGGGGACCAATGCCATATTCGGGCACGAATTTTGCTTTCTGGCGAAATGCTTGCCTTGGCTAAAGGCTCACCGTCGGCGCCACAAACCGTCACAGTCGCGCCGAACGGTGCCCGCCCTTCGGTGCGAATGACATCCTTAGCAAGAACCCAGGGATCATAGTCTCGAACGCGTGCCGCGGCTGGTGGAGCAAGGAAAAGTTTGGACATAAATCTCCTGAACTGCTTTTGGATGGGAAAATCACAATAGAAGAACAAAGAAGGCCGATTTGCCCACTACGCCCGCCCCAAACAAACTGGGCTTAGCAAACACCAAGCCCGATCAGCCAAGCAGCTGCACTATGTTCGGTGACGGAGCGGTTTTTATGCTGTGTCGTCTATTTGATCAAACCCAATAACCTGCCCAGTTTCTGGATCGCAGCGATGGTGGCTTTGCTGTCGCACTGAGGGGCTCAGTTGTCGTCCGAGTTTTAGCAGGGGAACTTTGGCTAAAATATTTTGTGCAGAAACAATTGCGTTTTTGACTGCTGGCCTTTACGCCCTTTACCCACCACGCGCGGCAAATGGTCGGCCAGCGAACGAATTTTCACCAATTAGCGAGCAATCTATGGACAGCGAACGGAGACATAATGCGGCGGGTGAGCCTAAAAGCGCAAACTTCCAACGCCTAAAACGCCGTCTCATTCGCGAAACCGCTGCAGCGATTATTGACTACAACATGATTAACGATGGCGATCGTATCATGGTCTGCATGAGTGGGGGAAAAGATAGTTACACAATGCTGACACTGCTGAAGCATTTGCAGAGTAGAGCCCCGATCACCTTTGAACTCATCGCCATGAATCTTGACCAAAAACAGCCAGGGTTTCCTGAAGACGTGCTGCCAACCTACTTCGCCCGCGAAGGTGTTAACTTCGAGATTGTCGAAGCTGATACGTACAGCATTGTGACCGAGAAAGTACCGGAAGGGCGAACCTATTGCTCAATGTGCTCGCGATTGCGCCGAGGCATTATCTACACGACCGCCGAACGGTTGGGCGCAACAAAGATCGCGCTGGGGCACCATCGCGATGACATCATCGAAACCCTCTTCCTGAACCTATTTTTTGGTGCAAAACTCAAAGCCATGCCGCCAAAGCTTCTCACCGATGACGGCAAACACACCGTGATTCGACCCTTAGCAAATTGCGCAGAAGAAGATATTGCACGATTTGCACGGGCAATGGATTACCCAATCATTCCCTGTACGCTGTGTGGTAGTCAGCCCAATATGCAACGCCAGAACATTAAGGCAATGTTGGCTGAATGGGAGCAAAACTTTCCGGGTCGAAAAGCGAGTATTTATAACGCGATGAAAGACATTCGCCCAAGTCAGTTGGCCGATACCAGTCTCTTTGATTTTATCAGCTTAGATACGGCCAAATCACCGCGAACGGCGCCATTTTCACTTGGTACATTAGATCAAAATGGCCTAACTGAGGGAGGCATAAACGATGAACAGTTCAGTCTCGACCTTGCCAACTGCGCTCCACAAAACCTCTTTGCTGACTTGAATTAGACTAGAATGAAACTCTGCCCGTCAAACTCAAGGATGTGGCATCGAAATCGCAGCTCAGCGTTTGTTCATATTCAAACGATATATTAATGAAATCACTGGCATTAAAATCCAGGGGCTTTGCAAGCCAGGTCAAACAATTGAAATCATTTTTTGGCTCACGATCTTCATCTTCAACATTAACGGTCAAATAGCCTAAGCCGACCGAGGGATGAAAATCACCCAAATAGATACCAACCAAGGCCGCTGCACCAAAATAATTCCCAACGATTGGCGTGCCACCAGAATCACTGAGGATGGCATTGATATCACTGAGCGCAAAGGAATCCCGACCACTGATGTTTTTACCAGCTTCAGCCACGGTAAGGTCTGCATCCAGTCCGACTGACACAAAGCGGCCCAACCCAAGCTCCCAGCCAATATCCAACTGTGGGCCGTGAATAAAGTCGACACTCTGAGCGCCACTGTTTTCCTCAAGAGCGTAGCCTAAACCCGAATACCCAAGCCCAACATTGAAAGCCAATGCCGACTGGGCCGAGGCCAAAGAAGTTATGTTGCAACCGAGGGCCAATGCCACGGCCGACGCAAAAACTTTTCTAATGAGTCTCATGATCGACGCAAACTCTAGTGATCAGGGCTATTCTCAAACCCCAGCTGCTACCAGAATCGGGTAATAAAACCGATTTGTCAACATAGTTCACATAAATACTGATGAAACGTTTGAGGATCAGAACACTCTAAATCTTAGACAAAACGTTGTGTGCTGTTGTGAAATCTTTCATGGGACAGCGATGTTTTCGACGACAACGGCAATGCCTTGCCCGCCTCCAATGCACATTGTAATTAAACCATACCGCCCGCCGCGGCGACGCAATTCATACAAGCACTTTGTGGTTATAATGGCGCCGGTGGCACCAACCGGATGCCCTAGGGCGATTGCCCCACCATTTGGATTGACAATCGCAGGGTCCAGTCCCAGTTCCCGGGTCACATGAACGGCTTGCGCCGCAAAAGCCTCATTGCTTTCAACGACACTCAAATCGCTCGTTTGCAAACCCGCACGCTCGAGCGCCTGTCTTGAAGCAGGGATAGGCCCGACACCCATCTCGTCAGGCTCAACACCAGCATGACCGTACGAGCGCAGAATGCCGAGAGGCTCAAGATTTTTGGCTTCCGCGTAAGACTCAGAGGCCAGGATGAGGGCGGCGGCGCCATCGTTGATCCCACTGGCGTTTCCGGCTGTCACAGTGCCATCTTTTTTAAAAACACTCCGCAAACTGGCAAGCTGCTCAGGTGTGGTTTGGCGTGGATGCTCGTCCTGTTCAAAAACCAAATTGCCCTTTCTCGTTTTGATATTGACGGGTTCGATTTGGTCAACAAAAAGGCCGCTGGCAATCGCCTGGGCAGCACGCGTCTGGCTTTCTAAGGCAAATGCATCCTGGTCTTGACGGCTGACTCCATAGCGTTCAGCAACGTTTTCCGCTGTGATTCCCATTGCACCGTGACCAAAAGGATCTTGAAGTGCTGACTGCATCAAATCGACAGTCTCAGTAGCGCCCAATTTGTGTCCCCAGCGCAAACCCTTGATCACCATTCCGCCATTGGACATACTTTCAGCGCCCCCGGCCAACGCGACGTCGGTGTCGCCCAATCTGACCGACTGCGCCGCTGATACAATCGCTTGCAAACCCGAACCGCACAAACGGTTTACTGCCATCGCAGGTGCAGCCTTCGGCACACCAGCACGAACGCTCACCACACGGCTTAGATAAGGATCAAGGCTTTCGCCTTGAATAACATTACCAAATACCGTCAAACCAATGTCTGTTGGCGTAACCGCTGAGCGTTCGATCGCCGCCCTGGCGGCGACAGAGCCAAGCTCAACCGCGCTCGTATCTTTCAAACTGCCACCGAAGCTACCGATAGCTGTCCGAGCAGCACTCAAAAAAACGACAGAGGTCATGTTGTATCATCCGATCATTGCTGTAGGAACCTGGTTCGGTTAATCTGGGTGCTGAGTGATTAATAACCAACTGCACCAAAACTTTTTTTGTTTTTATTAGGTTTAAATAGGCACGATGTACGTTATTGGAAACTGGAAATTAAACGGTAGTGCCGTCCTGGTCGACAGCCTTGCTCCAGCACTCAACGAAGCTGCGCGAAGCTGCCCTGATGTATCCGTGGTCGCCTGCCCACCAGATATTTGGGTCACTGCCTTAAAAGCGGCGCTGGGTAACGACAGTCTAGTTTCTGTTGGTGGGC
>CAXBRM010000052.1:0-10800 GCA_963978305.1 uncultured Rhodospirillales bacterium | reverse complement strand
CATTCTTGCTGGCTTTTTAGGGACTCGCCTCGGTATCCCGGGCCCGCCGGTCATTGGTTACTTGATGCGGCTTGGAATGTCACCCTCGGTTGTTCGAGCAACGTTACTCGCATTTTTTTCGCTCAGCAGTCTATCGCGTTTGATTGTTTTTCCGTTTTTGTTTGCCATGCCAACGTTCAATGTCGTGGTCTTAACGCTGATTGTCACTGCGACCATCATTGGCACCGTGTTTGGTGTCATTCTTAGTCGGATTGTTCCCGAAAATTGGTTTGCTTACATTAACCTTTCCGCCTTGGCTGGCAGTGCAATTGTTTTGCTAGGGGCGCTGGTTATACACTTTACGAGCTCTGGATTTTAGGCTGAGCATGCCAAGGATTATACAAGAAGAAGCTGATGATCTTGGCGTAAAAGCGTTTGCGTTCCGCAATCAGGCTCATGGCCGCGCAGACCAGAATGATGCCGATGACGCCGAACAAGTTGACGGCCCATCCCGGGAAGATCGTTAGAATTTCCCACCGCGTCGTTGCCGCGCCCCATCCCAGTAGCAATGGGAAGTGGCAGATATAGAGCGTATAGCTAAAGTCCGGCACTTTGAAACTTCGTTGCTGTTTCATCAGCCGGGCGAGAGCACGACTGGCAAGACCTAGCGCATAGAAAATGCTGAAGATGATCAGCGCGATGCCGACTGTCAGGTGCCAACTGTCAACGTAAGGTGAGCCTAGCTTTGTTACCATCGTGCTCGTGTTTGCAAGTGATATTGGCCCAAAAGCAGACACAAAAATATCCAAGAAAAATATGCTGGGCAGGATGCAAAGAAAAATTTTGGCGAGCAGCCCAAATGACCAATGCTGGCGCGTGAGCAAGCCAATGGCAAAACCAATGCTCCATAAACCCAGCAAAACCCAAACGTGGGCATTTTGGATCACCAAAGCCCATGACCAAAGCAAGCACCATAATAAAATTCCTGCTGCCCACATCAGCTGCCGTGGCGACTGAAACAATCGAAAGCTCAACCCAGCAACCAAATACATTAAGATTTCGAATGGCAAGGTCCAAGCCGGGGCGAGAATCGACCAGGCGGTTCGACCGTCGATAATCGGATCTGAAAGCATGAGCAATGTGGCGCCTGCCATTTGCCAGGTTGAGCCCTGAACGCCAGCGGCAATGTAGTGACCAAAACCGTCCGTTGATTTGGATGCGGTCTCCATGCCAGCCAATTCAGCCGCCGGAATCCAAAAATAGACAAGCGCGAGACCCAAGGCACAGGCGAGCAATAATGGTGGATAGATACGACCAGCACGATTAGCGAGAAAGCGCCTTAATGAAAACGGATCATTTACAGGCGTAACGCTATGGGCAATCGCGAAGCCGCTGATCAGGAAGAAACCAGACACAGCAACTGCTGCCGCCGCATTTAACCACGGGAACCAGAGGCGCGCGCCAAAGACATCGTCTGGGAGCAGAAAGAGGATCACGGCGTGGTCGACAACGACGACGAGCGCAAACAACAGCCTTGCGAGATCCAGCCAAGCCTTCACCCTGCTTCCTTCCTTTGGTTATTGGTGAGGCGCCAGCCTAAGAAGGCCAAGGCCACCGTACCCTACACCGCAGGGTGTACCTTCAAATCCATATCAGCGGCGGCGTCAACCAGACGCTGCCATATGTAGGTCACAAAAGACCGGCGGGGGAAGACATCAAAGCTTTTGCCATCCGCGCCGACGAGCAACATGATCTGGCAGTGTGCGGCAACAGTTTGCCAGACGCTGTTTGCCTGCATGCTTCGCGGATGCAAATCCAAAGTTACCACGTGCGCTAATAACGTGCGTGCCAGAGGGCCGTCTACCCGAAAGCCTTCGTATTGATGGCTAACATCAACAAGGCTGATATGATGACCATCCAAGGATAATCGCAGGTCGTTCGCCCAATTCGGGTGCGCATCACGGTCTGGCTTTGTCAGCATCCATTCGTCTGGACCCAGCCACCAAATCGACCCATCGTCACTTCTTTGCTGGGCCTTGGTGGGCAATGCGATGCCAATGGCTGTTTCAGCGGCTTGTTTGGCCTTTGCGTTACTGAGGTCCGCGCGGAAGTTTAGCATACGGGCGGGCAGTCGTTGTGCTAGACCCACATCAAGACCATGATCTCCAGTCGGTTGCGCAATCGCCGCGAGCTTTAAATTATCCAAAGGTCGGTGGCGCAAATTAGCCATCTTTGCGAGCTCCTTCTGCATCATAAAATATCGGCTTACAGGTTTCGCATTCGATGACACTGCCATCCGCTTGTGGGGCGTAAAGGGTTTCTCCCACCCGATCTCGACCGCCCTTGACGAGTGCCAGAGCGATTGCTCCGCCGCAGTTGGGGCTGTCATAGCTTGAAGTGATATGACCCACCATCTCCATGGGTGGTTTGTTTTTTAACTGGCGCACCAGCTGACTGCCTTCCGGCACCAGCTGCTGGCGATTTTTTGTAAGCACCCCAACCAGCTGTTTGCGCATTGGATCACCCATATCAGCGCGTGTGATTGACCGCTTACCAATAAAGTCCGGCTTATCCATCTTGACGATCCAGTTATGATCCAGATCATCAGCGGTCACGGAACCGTCGGTTTCTTGACCAACAATGATGAAACCTTTTTCGGCGCGAAGCACATGCATTGTCTCTGTGCCATAAGGTGTGATGTCATACTTCTCGCCAGCAAGCATCAGCGCGTTCCACATCGCCAGCCCATAGTCGGCAGGCACGTTAATCTCGTAACTTAGGTCCCCCGTGAAGCTGATCCGGAAAATACGCGCGGGAATGTCTGCGACCGTGGCTTCTTGCCAGGTCATGAACGGGAATGCTTCTGCTGACAGGTCAATGTCGGTGAGCTGTTCCAAAACGCGTCTGCTGTTGGGGCCTGCGAGACTGGCGACAGCCCATTGTTCCGTGACGCTGGTCAGGTAAACCTGTAGGTCTGTCCACTCGGTTTGCAGGTAATCTTCCAGGTGGCTCATCACGTTCGCCGCACCACCTGTTGTCGTTGTCATGTGATATTCGGTTTCTGAGATGCGCGATGTCACACCATCATCCATGACCATCCCGGCTTCATTGAGCATTAGGCCATAGCGACATTTGCCAATGCCCAGCTTCGACCATTTATTGGTATAAACGCGGTTCAAGAACTCAGCAGCATCGGGTCCGTTGACCACGATTTTGCCAAGAGTAGATGCATCTAAAATGCCAACGCTTTGACGAAGCGCTAAACACTCGCGCCGGACTGCTTGTGACATGGTTTCGCCCGGTTTGGGGAAATACCAGGGGCGTTTCCATTGTCCGACATCTTCATAGACAGCACGATTTTTGACGTGCCAGCTGTCAATGGCTGTCCGGCGTTCGATATCCAAAAAATCGCCGGGTTCACGACCAGCCAGAGCACCAAACGTAAGCGGCGCATACGGTGGGCGGAAGGTTGTTGTGCCAATTTCTGGTATTTCCAGCCCCAAATCGGTGCTTACCGAGACAATGCCGAGCGCGTTCACATTCGATAACTTGCCCTGGTCCGTGGCCATGCCATTGGTCGTGTAGCGCTTGATGTGTTCCACGCTGCGGAAGTTTTCACGAACCGCCAGCTGTAAATCGGCTGCGGTCACATCATTTTGCCAGTCGACAAACAGCTTCCCGCCCTTGTCAGCTGGTTTGTCACTCGGGTGTATCCAGATGGGGCGAATTGAGCCACGGTCGCAAACATCTGTTTTGGCCGCGAGCCCTGGATCGGCCTGGAAGCCAACGGTGGCCGCAGCTTGTAAACCTGCTTGATGACCTTCTTCAAGCGTCCGTGCCAAGTCAAGAGCACCGTTGCAGGCGCCGACCGAGCAACTCGGGTTCACCGGGCTCGGCTCGCCAGGCACAAAACTGACAATGTCTTCGTCCCACACGGGCTTCATGCCGCTTTGGCAATACATGCTGACATTGGGATTGTGTCCCTGGCTCATGGCAACAAGATCACAGCTATATGTTTGTTCAGTGCCTTCCAGATAGCCTTCTGCACTGTGATCCAAAGTCGCGATGGTTACCGACTGGACGCGTTGTCGGCCAATAGCGGTCAAAACACAGCTATTTTCAATAATACTGACGCCGCGAGACATGGCTTTGCGCGTGAGATCACCGTCTGGGTACTGCCGCGTATCGACGACGGCTTGTACCGTGATACCAGCGTCTAATAAGGCATGAACTGCGCCATAGGCGAGGTCATTGTTGGTGACGACAACCGCAGTTGTCCCCGGCGCGACAGCGTAGCGGCGGATATATGTTTCGACAGCGCTTGCCAGCATAATGCCGGGCAGGTCGTTGTTGCGAAAAACGGCCGGACGTTCAAGCATACCAGCCGCAATCACAACCTGTTTTGCCCGAATTTTATGATAGCGCTGACGGGTTGCTTCAGTGGGATATGCGTCAAGATGGTCAGTCAAACGCTCGAGCACGCCAAGATAGTTGTGATCGTACCAGGTGCTAACCGTCGCACGGCTTAAAACTGTGACTTCTGGTTCTGCGAGCAAGAAGTCCAAAGTTTGTGCAATCCAGGCATCGCTCGACATACCGTCGATTGTCGCTGGGCTGTTGAGCAAGCTGCCACCCAGCTCCGGCTGGTCATCGCAAAGAATGACACGCGCACCGCCAACACTTGCGGCTTTTGCTGCTGCAAGGCCAGCAGGGCCACCGCCAATGACCAGCACATCACAGTGTTTGTACACGCGCTCATAGCGATCAGGGTCAGGATGTTTGGGCGCTTTACCCAGTCCAGCCATCATTCGGATAAAGGGTTCATAGACTCTGTACCAAGCCCACTTCGGCCACGTCATGATTTTGTAGTAAAAGCCTGCCGCAAAAAAGCGCTCGCCCCAACTGTTGATGGCGCCCCAATCCCAACTTAAACTTGGAAAAGCGTTGATGCTTCCAGCCGACAGGCCTTGGCGCAGTTCAACCACGGGCATCCGGCAATTGGGGTCGCGTCTCTGTTCGCTCTCGGGTGTTACATTCACGTCAGCGAGGGCGCTTGGTTCTTCAATGCCAGCTGTCACGATGCCGCGCGGACGATGATATTTGAATGATCTGCCCACGAGATGGACGTCATTTGCCAACAGTGCGCTGGCGAGCGTATCGCCTCGATAGCCTACGTATTCTTTTCCATCGAAGCTGAAGGTCAGCGGCTCTTCACGATTGATGCGGCCACCGTCGGTTAGGCGTCTTACTTGGCTCATGGTGGTGTTTTCATCCAGCTTTTCGAGCGTCTCGCTCGGCTAAGAGGGTATCAAGGTCGGGGGCAGGTGCATCCGCAGGGTAGGTCGCCAGAATTTCACTTGTGACTGTGTGGCGGACACAATTGAACCACCGGCGGCAACCACCAGAGTGGTTCCAGCGTTCGTAAAACCAACCTTTCGGGCTTTTGTGCATAAAAGTCCATTCGGCCCAAGTTTTGTCATCCATTTCCAAGCCGCCACCTTTTGGTCGGGCTTTATGGGCTTCACCACCATAGGAAAACTCACTTTCTTCACGCTCACCACAGTAGGGACAACGAATCAGCATCATCGTTCAGCACCTCATTAATGGGCCACACCAGCGGCGCCATGCTCGTCAATTAAGAAACCAGTTTCAAAACGGCTAAGCCGGAAGGGGCTGGTCATATCATCAGGCTCTCCAGTGGCAACGAGTTTGGCAAAAGCGTGACCACTTCCCGGAGTTGCTTTGAAACCGCCCGTGCCCCAACCACAGTTGATAAACATATTTTCAACTGGCGTCTTGGTTAGCAGCGGACTGGCGTCAGGGCAAACATCAACAATTCCACCCCATTGGCGCAGCATTTTCATGCGTTTGTATTGAGGGAACAACTCACAGATCGCGACCAGCGTATGTTCTGGCACATCGTGGCTGCCGCGCTGGCCATAGCTTATGTAGCTGTCGATGCCTGCGCCAATGACCAGTTCGCCCTTATCAGATTGACTCATATAGGCATGGACGGCGTTGCTCATGACAACCGTATCGAAGGTTGGTTTTACAGGCTCGCTGACAAGGGCTTGCAGGGTGTGGCTTTCAACAGGGAGCCTAAAGCCCGCTCGTTCCGCTAAAACGGGCGAATGTCCGGCCGGGACCATCGCCACCTTGTTGGTGCTGATCGGCCCGCGTGCTGTCTCAACGCCCTTTACGACGCCATTGTCAATTTTAAAGCCAGTCACTTCGCAATTTTGAATGATGTCGACACCCATGCTGTCTGCACCCCGCGCAAAGCCCCATGCAACGGCGTCATGCCGTGCCGTGCCACCTCGGCTTTGGTAGCTGGCACCAAGGACCGGGTAGCGGCCACCACCACGCAAATCGATTTGTGGGCAGATCTCTTTGACTTCTTTGGCATTCAGGAACACGCCATCAATGCCATTGAGCCGATTGGCGTTGACGCGACGCTGTGTGTCGCGCACATCGGTGACACTGTGTGCGAGGTTCAAAACCCCGCGTGGACTGAGCATAATGTTGTAATTAAGCTCTTGGCTCAATTGATGGAATAGGTTCAAACTGTGTTCGTAAAGCCGCGCGGTTTCGTCCCATAAGTAGTTTGATCTGCAGATGGTCGTGTTGCGCCCTGTATTGCCGCCGCCAATCCAGCCTTTTTCCAAGACGGCAACATTTGTGATGCCGTGAACTTTGGCGAGGTAAAAAGCCGTGGCCAATCCGTGTCCGCCACCGCCAACGATAATTACATCGTAGTGTTTTTTGGGTTCCGGACTACGCCATTGTTGAGTCCAGTTTTGGTTATAGCTGAGCGCATTGCGCACCAAAGACAGGATGGAGAAGCGTGATTTTTTTCCATTGCTAGTCTCAGACATTGTGCCTGTTCCTCTACGACCTTTGAAACGCTGTAATAATGTCCTTGGTCGACGTCTGACCATGCGAATCCTTTAGATGACACATATCCAAAGTAGTGACCGAAAACCAATAATAAGCAATTTATACTGTCATTTTAAAGATTATTGCGGAAGTGAGCACTTTGTCACTTCCGTCACATGCTGACGTAAAAGGCACGGATTAAATTTGTCTTGACTAATAGGCGTGCGATATTGCTCATAGAAAAGAACAAGTCATAAGAGTATTCATTGATGTTTGGATCTACTGCTATCGAGTCACCTGTTGAAATAGGTTTTGTCCCGTGCAAGGGCTTTTCAATGATCGCTTTTTCAAGTGCACTTGAGCCGTTGCGTGTGGCCAATCGAATAGCGGGGAAAGAGCTGTACCGCTGGCATCTTGCCAGCCAAGATGGCAAAGCTGTTCGAGGTGCCAACAGTATTCCAATTGGTGTCAGTGGTGATCTCAAAAGCATCGAGAGTGTCGAAACGGTATTTGTTTGTACGGGCATTGATGTCCAGTCCACGGAGACGTCAATTTTGTTGCCTTGGTTGCGCCGGATGGCCACGACCCGTATGAATATCGGTGCCATATGTACGGGGGCGCACGTTTTGGCCAAAGCGGGGTTGCTGGATGGCTACCGCTGTACCATCCATTGGGAAAACCTCGCCGCCTTTGCAGAGGTTTTTCCTGATATTGAGGTCACGACCGAGCTCTTCGAAATCGACCGCAAGCGCGTCACCTGTAGCGGGGGAACAGCGGCGATTGATTTAATGTTGAACATGATCACAACCCATCATGGGTATGAAATCGCGGCAAAGGTCGCGGATCAATTCATGCATGAGCGTATCCGCGATCAGCGCGATCAACAAAGAGTTGCTTTGCCAGCGAGGATTGGTGTTCGTCATCCCAAGCTATTGTCCGCTATCAAGGCGATGGAGGACAATCTTGAGGAGCCCCTTGGTCGCCAGGAGCTTGCTGAGTTGGCAAATCTCTCGACCCGCCAGCTGGAACGCCTGTTTCGAAAGTATCTCAAACGAAGCCCCGCTCGCTATTATTTAGAGCTTAGGTTGAACAAATCTCGTCTGCTGCTGCTGCAAACAGCGATGCCGGTTATTGATGTCGCGCTTGCGTGCGGCTTTGTTTCGGCGAGCCATTTCTCTAAGTGTTATCGTGATTTCTATGGTAAAACACCGCGCCAAGAGCGTGCTGGTAGCGTTGGTAGCGCCAGCGAAATGCCCCAAGCTGGTGATGTCGGTTTTGAAGAACTAGACGATTGATTTGATCTTGGCGGTTGAGCTAACCGCGCCGCCGTCGCCGTCTGCGGCCATCGCCTGGTTCATTGGCAGATGCTGTCGGTGTCGGTAAGGTGACTTCAGCCGCAAGGTGAGGGAACGGTGCTTTCGCATGTGGCAGCGCCATAGCATCGACGAAATGATCTTGAAATTTTGCCTCGATCGCTGTCTCAATTTTTTCAATTCTACGGACCAAATCTTCAATTTTTTGCCGATTTTGATAGTTGAGTAATGCCATGCGTGCGCCTGTGCCTGCTGCGTTGCCAACCCCTTTGACATGCGCTAAATCACAGTCGGGTAGCATGCCTAAAACCATAGCATATTTGACATCAATATGACTGCCAAACGCGCCTGCCAGCAAGACTTTGGTGGGTGAGGCGCCGTCTAATTTATCATTCAACAGTTGGTAACCGGCATAGAGCGCTGCCTTGGCCATCTGGATTGCTCGAACATCATTCTGAGTGATGTAAACCGTCGGTTGATCGCCGTCCCCTTCGTGCAACAAATATTTGAATGTTGGGCCATCTGGGACAATTCGTGATGTTCTGTTGGCCAGTGAGCCATCAATGGTGCCGTTGTGCAGAATGATGCCATTCAAGAACATTTCTGCCAAAGCTTCGATGATGCCAGAGCCGCAAATGCCCGTCACGCCGGTAGCTTTTGTTGCCTCAGCAAAATCGGGATTATCACTCCAAAGCTCGTTGCCGATGACCTGGAATTTTGGGTCGAGTGTGCTCCGGTCAATTCGCACACGCTCTATTGCGCCGGGGGCTGCCCGCTGACCACTGCTGATCTGGGCACCCTCAAAAGCCGGCCCGGTGGGTGAACTCGCAGCGAGAATCCGGTCTTGGTTGCCCAGCAGCATTTCGGCGTTTGTGCCAACATCCACAATAAATGTTAACCCTTCATCCTCGTCTGGTGCTTCGCTTAACGCGACAGCGGCTGTGTCGGCACCAACGTGGCCTGCGATACACGGTAAAATGTAGGCTTGCGCGCCATCGTTTAAGAATAAGCCAAGCTGACGAGCCGGAATATTGGTGCCCATATCGGTGGTTAATGCAAAGGGCGCGCCACCCAACTCGACAGGGTCGATGCCTAAGATTAAGTGATGCATAATCGGGTTGCCAACCAGGACGATATCTAGGATGTCATCGGTGGTAATCTCTGCGTCTTCACAAACTGCGACTGCCAGCTCGTTGAGCGCTTCGCGGACGGCCTCGGTCATTTCGCCAGCGCCGCCAGCATTCATCATACTGTAGCTCACGCGGCTCATGACATCTTCACCAAAACGGATTTGCGGGTTCATGATACCAGCGCTTGCGACCACTTCTCCGCTCGTCAGATCGCAAAGCTGCGCGCTCATTGTTGTCGATCCAACGTCGACGGCCATCCCGTACAAACCGTTCTTTTTTGCTGGCCATAACGCCAAGATACGACCGTCTCGATGCACTGCAGCCGTTACACGCCACTTACTCGCATTGTCGACACCGTCGCCAGCTCGAAGCACCGATTGCAAGCCTGTTAAGAGGTGAAAACTGATATCGAGGTTTTTCGGTGCACCAGCGTTCGCCAAAGCTTCGTAAAGCCGCCGCAGATCGCTGGAGGGTTCGTGCATGTCCGGCTCACGGACGGCTACGTGATAAAGCGTGACCACTGGATCGATCGGAATGTCACGATCAACAACAGCTTTGCGCACGACTTGCCGATGAACCTGGCTGTTTGCCGGCACATCGATGACCAAATCGCCTTCAATTTTGGCTTGGCAGCTCAGCCGCCGATCAGCAGACATATTGCGCTTTTCGGCATAGCGCAGTTCGACTCGGGAAGGTTCGCCGAGGTTGGCTGCGGTCGATGCAATCCCGTGTTTGGCGAATTCGCCTTCGCCGACCAGAATTTGACAGCGGCCACACATACCATTGCCACCGCAAATACTGTCGATGTCAACTCCGAGTTGCCTTGCCGCCTGTAGCACCGGTGTGCCCAAATCAAATTCACCGCGTTTGCCCGACGGCGTGAAGACAATTTTTGCCTTTGAAGACATTCGTTGCAACCTTACCAAAATCCTGACATTGACAACGCTCTACCGCGATCTGCCAATTTAAGAGTCACCGAGGCGACCCGCAATCCCCTAGATGGGACAAGTGGTTGCGACTTATTGATCTGCCAGGGTGATTACCTGTGCAATTTCCCCCTCGCCACACCAAACTGTTCCAAAAGGGATGACGATGTCTTCGCTCAAGCGCAGTGTTGCCGCACGCAGCCCACCACCATTTTCATGGACAATAATAGCGCTGCCGCTGCACAGAGCATGAGACGGTTTTTCAGTTTCAGCGGCGGGTAAACTGATGTCACTGCCATTCACCATTCGATAGACATTAGATAACTGTTCTAGGCTGGTCGCCAACGCCGCCGCACCTGCCGTCCGAAACTCGCTGGGCGTTGATCGTGCACGCACCGATTGTAGCTGGTGATTTGACACCGCTATTGGCACTGTGCTGGCAGTATTCGCCACATCGCCAAGTTTAGGCGCGTCGATGCCAGGGGGCACTGGCACCACCGCACCCCATCGACTTTGGCCAGGTGCCATCATGGGGGGAGCATCAACTGGTCCCAGAGCAGTCGCGACCGGCGCTAA
>CAXBRM010000051.1:0-10834 GCA_963978305.1 uncultured Rhodospirillales bacterium | reverse complement strand
GAAATCGTTCGCCGGATCGAGCGGATTTTGTCACCGATCTCGAAATCCTCGAAATACCAGTTTTCTGCATTCCAGACAGGCACTTGCGCATGATCATCCGGCAACCCGGGCAATCCTCGTACATGCTTCCCAATCTCTGCCACCTGTAAAGCCCCCGAGTGTGGTATTGACGAACTGGTAGCATTCTTTCTTTTCATATGTCAAATTATTTTGTATATATGCAAAGTGAGAATGCTTAATAGGGTGGTAACCCGAGGAGAAGTCATGGAAAAAGAGCAGTTCTATGAGGAATATATTTCTGGTGCGCAGCGCATAACGACCGGTCGTACCATCACAGAAACAGACTTTGTCATGCATGCAGGCCATACTGGAGACTTCTATCCGCACCACATGGATGCCGAATGGTGCGCAACCCAACCCTTTGCACAACGCATCGCGCATGGCACGATGACCTTCGCCATTGGGGTTGGTCTCACCGCCACGCAGATCAACCCGCGCGCCTTTACGTATGGGTATGAACGGCTCCGCTTCCCGACGCCTGTGCATATTGGCGATACGATCCATACGGTTGTGACAATCGGAGACAAGACCCCCGATCCCAAACGCAAAGGTTATGGCAAAGTTGTCGAAATCACCGAAACGAAAAAACAGGACGGCAGCACAGTGATGTATTGTGAACATGTCCTGATGGTGGAAATGAAGGAGGCCCAGACATGATGACAGATCTGCCCCAGAGCTGGCCTGCGCCGTCAGCCCCCAAACCCATCGTGATCATCGGTGCAGGTGGTATCGTCCGCGACGCCCACATGCCCGCCTATGCCAAGGCCGGACTTACGGTCAACGGCGTCACCGATTTGGACGCCGCAAGGGCACAGAGCCTCGCTGAGGACCACAAAACTCCGAACGTCTATGCAGATGTCGCCGCCGCCGTTGCGGCCAATGGAACAGACGTCATCTATGATATCGCTGTGCCGCCTCGTGCGATTGCGCCTATCCTGCGCGAGATGCCGGATGGCGCTGCCATGCTGATTCAAAAGCCTATGGGCGAAAATCTGGATCAAGCCCGCAAAATCAGAAACATCTGCCGCGAGAAGAGGCTCAAGGCGGCAGTTAATTTCCAACTGCGGTTCTCACCGATGATGATGGCGGCACGGGCCGCGATCGAAAGGGGCCTCATTGGTGAGTTGCTTGAGATCGAGGTGCACCTTAACATCTTTACCCCATGGACATTGTTCCCCTTCCTCATCCCGATGGAACGGGTCGAGATTGCTGTGCATTCCATCCACTACCTCGATACGATCCGCGCCCTTGCTGGCAATCCCGATGGGGTCTTCGCCCGATCCATGCGCGACCCACGCGCGGCGGATTTCGCCCAAACCCGCACCTCTGTCATCCTGGATTATGGCGACACCCTGCGCGGCACGATGTCAATCAATCACAACCATCAGGCGGGGCGCAAATTCCAATCCGCATGGTTCCGTATCGAAGGCACCGAGGGTGTGATGATGGTCAAACTCGGTGTCTGTTTTGATTATCCGAATGGCGAAGCAGACGAACTTTGGTTCTGCAAGAACGGCGGCGACTGGGAACAGGCTCCACTCGAAGGCAATTGGTTCATCGAAAGTTTCATGGGCACCATGCGCAATGTTCAGCGGTTTGACGCCGGTGAAGACGACCACCTGTTTGCCGGCGTCGAGGACGCCTATCAGACGATGGCCTTGGTCGAGGCCTGTTTTGACAGCATGAAAGCGCCCGCCACGCCGCTAGACCTCAGCTAACCTCCGACGGCAACCCTCCCAGGTTTACGCTCAGTTGGGCAGCCGTGGCGATCACTTCGGATTTGCATTGCTCAAAGGTGATCCCTTCGTTGATCCGTTCGATATGAGGCACCGTCAAAGCACCAATTGCGTAACCGGAATGATCAATGACCGGGGCCGAGACATTCACGACCCCTTTCACGACAAAACTATCGCGCACTTCGGCTCCGGACGCCCGGATTGCAGCCAACTCATCAAGAATTTGGTTTTCCGATGTCCCGGTTGGAACAGGCACATCCTTCATCAACCGCTTGACGTTCTCTATGGGCTGAAAGGCCAGAATGACTCGCCCAGACGAGGCCCGCCACAAATCAATCCTTGCCCCAAGACGAACCGACAGAACGTTGTTGCCTGGCGAGTTGGTCTGACCGATGACAAGCACCGCATCATCGCTTAGAATTGCAAGGTGGGCAGACTGGTTTGTCTTGTTTGACAACTCGCGCATCAAAGGACCGGAGACTGCGGTCATTCGACCAACAATCGGGATACGGTGCGCGACTTCAAAGATGAATGTCGTCAGGCTATACCGATCAGAGAGCGGGTCTTGCGAGACATATCCACGGTCCCGCAACACCGTCAACATCCGAAAGATCTCGCCGACAGATCGCCCTAAGGAACGGGCGATTTCTGATTGCGTCAAACCGGCGTCTCGCTCAGATAGCAACTCAAGAATATCGAGACCCTTCTCTAAAGCCGGGGCAGAATAATTCGAATTTGGTCGTTGGTTCATGGGAGAGTTTTAAACTCCACTGGAACAAAAATGTCCAGATAGACTCTCCAACGGAATCGAGGGGGGCCAATAAAAACCTGCTATCAACCGCCACTTGCGCCCCAAGCGAATTGGTGGCGATGCTAAGGTAGATACTCTGGTTTCCAGACATTCGAGCGACTGCAAAGAACGCTTGGTTCGTCCACGACTTGATCCTTGGCCGACAAAAGTTTTCTGCAAGCAAAGCGAACGACTGCATCTTATGCCGCATTGCAGCAAAAGCCCCGCTGCGAGCGCACGCAGCGAAGATTTGGCGCGTCAACTATGGGCTCGAACTTGCCATTCGTTGCTTTGCTGCGCATTCGGACCGGTTCTATAATTGTTATGCGGAAAGACTGTGTGGAAACTGGATAAGGTTTTGCGCCCTTTTCTGAGTTAGGGATTGAGAGCTTTTTTTTACCACTCGGGTCTCTATGATTGTCAGATTTGGAGGAAAGCCGTTTCTTAGCCAATTAGGGGCATTTAGGTTTGGTTGAGAAACGGTTTTGACCAAACAGCGGTTTTTCAGGCTTTCATCGCGGAGACTAATGCCGGGATTCCAATGATCCTCATCACACGATTCATGTTGTAGGCGAGGATATGTCGCGCCATTTCGGTCGCGACGTTTTTCCATCTGCACATTTTTAAGTGCGTGGCCCCCTTCCATGGTTTGATCGTCCCGTAGGGATGCTCAACGGTCATGCTGCGAACAGCCAGTTGGGTTGGGTCCTTTTCCAGGCACAGCTGAATGCGTTCCAGAACATCTTCATGTTCCCATCTGCGAATACGTCGCTCTTGGCTGTTGGTGCATTTGTCCTTGATGACACAACCTCGCAATGACTGGACCAACAGGTCCGGATGGATTTTCCATCTTGCTAACCAGTGAAGCGGTAAATCAACTCCTGGCCAGCCGGGCAAAGGTAAGCGTTAGCGTCTGCATCATAGGCAAAGTCAGCTTTGTCAAACTGACCCGTGCTCTAGCGTTCGAAGTCTGAGGTTTGGGAACGACGACCTCAACAACAGCCTCTTTTCAAGCAAGGATTTCGTCGCTCTTGTCATACCCCCTATCCGCGACCGCTTCGATCTGATCCGATGCCATCGCATCGCGTGCAGCAACGCCATCATCGATAGAGCATCCCGGTCGTAGCCCTAAATGGTGACTTCATGAGCAACTATCAGGTGGTTCTAAGCTTTAACCGCAACTTTTTCGAAAAAGGTACATGGTTTGTTGAGCTACTAGCACGATGGAAAACTCTAAAAATCTAATTGTTTTTGCTGAATGTCAAAGTACGGCTATGAGCCATGACCACTCAATCTCTGCCCTACCTTGGAGAACAAAACAATGTAGAATGAACCGAAAATATCCATGCCTTTGATCAACAACAAGCTGGCGGGCTAGAAATGCAAAAAATCGCCGTTCTCGTTATTGCGGCTGTTAATCAGCCAGTCTACCTCAGCTATATCCGTAACTATTGGTCAGCCGCAATACATCACACAAAACAGACTTGCCGAAATATTGACATATTTCTTTTACTCGAACATGGCACCCCGATGTCTGAGTTCAAATCGCTCGGCGAAAATGTGATCGTTGACGATAATGCTGATTTAAGCTGTCTTTGTGACCCCAAACTGCATTTCCCTGGCTTTCCAAGCATATTGAGTAAAACCATATGTGCATTAGACTTGCTGCAAGATCATTATGACGTTTTTTTCCGCACCAACTTGAGTAGCTTGATAAAACTGTCCGCTTTTGATGACTATATCCAAAGCCAAGAAAAATTATCATATTCGAGCGCTTGGGTTTGGAACGATGGGCTGCGCGAAGACTTGCAGCTTCACAATCGGGTCGGTCCCGGTAAAAGCATCCGGAGCTTGAGTGAGTTGTTGGCTTATGAGGGCAATTCTTTTGCGTCGGGCGCTGGATATTTTCTTAACGCCGAAGAGGCTAAGAGCTTGGTAAACCGACGAGAAATGATCCGATACGATATCGTCGATGATGTATCTGTCGGTTTAATGTTTCCAAATTGTAAAATTTTGTCAGGGTTCAGCGCGATTATGACCGCCGATCAAACGGTTGATGACACTGTTTCGAGAATTGAACGTACTCCCGCGTGTCACATTCGGCTACAACATTTTCCAGCGGCGCTAGCGGAAAACCTCTGGGGTAAATTGAAAAATAAATCAGTGTGGCAATAACTGAGACGCAAGATGTCGACAAAATCTCAGCCCCTGTTCCCAGAGCCTAAAGATACCAGAGGCCCAGGTTACTCATAATTTTCTTTTTGGCCTCAATATTGCTTGTCCAACTCGCATGCCCCACCACGCTATTTTTTGGCACAGCGCCAGTTTTGACGAACACATGGCCATTCACATACTGGTTTTCCGGAAGTTTGGCGGTTCGCAGCCCCCTCTCCTTCAGGCAGTTCAGGATGAGATTAATCATGCGCTGTTCGCCTCCAGCAACCAGAATTTGCCCATAATTTGAAAAAATCTGATCCCAGGCATAACGGGTAAAAGGATTATTTTTCAGGAAGACGAACCCAGAATTATAATGGAGCGGCTGATGTGCCGCATTTGGCCCATCGGCCATAAACATCATGTCAAGCCCGTCTTTTTCAGCTTTCAGCCTAAGGGCTTCGCGGGGGTCCGCAAACCATACTAAATCAATATCTTGGCGGAGGTAATCGCCTTCAATTTCCAGCATATCCTGGACCATGGCAATTTTGGCGAAGATGATTCTCCGAAAATCACCATCGCCAAAACTCTCACTCGCAGTACTTGGAATTTCGCCATATGATTGCCCATCAAAATAAGTGCGGAACCCGAGTTTTCGAGCGAGCGAATCAGATTCTTCATCGGTGGGGAACATCAGTGTGTTACGCCTGCAGTCAATTTTGTTCAAATCGCACGATGCAACCCAGTTTTTGAAGAGTTCACTATACCCCCAATTAAACATGCTGAGGGTCACAACACCCTCATCTAATTGGCTACGAATACGTCTTAATTGGCCTATTCTAGCGGCTCTGTTTGTGCCAAATGCCTTCATGTAAGAGGCAGCAAGAAGCACACCATTTTCCTTCTGACCGGGCGCCTTAACGTTTATTTTTGGCGGAGCACTGAGTAAATTGATGTCGCGGTTTTTTAAAATAGACTTCAAGGGGGTGAAGCTTTCACACTCTGATGCACCCTCATCCACCCCAGATCTGTTGATTGAATAGCGACCACCAATTGAGATCTTTAAATCAATGATGTCGGTGTTGATGAAAGCCTCATATGTTAGATCGTCCGTCAATACTCTTTGTTCGCAATAAAGCTGCTGGATCGAGCTTGGAATTTGGGTTTCTTGGTCAATAAATGCCTTAATTCCTGATATTGACTCAATGTGTTCCGGTACCGCAATGATGTCTTCGCATGGGAGTCTTACCTTCATCGGACGTGATCCATTTTTTGCAGTTTTCCTAATCACTCATGGATATTTTATACAGCTAAGCGCCAAGACATCAGCATTTTTTTAAAACATGAACCAATAATTATTTAAAAGCCTACACGAAAAACTGTAGAACAGTTGCGCTAATTGGAATACATTAATGAATAAAAGCAATTATAGCGAGAATGTTTCGCAAGACGTATCAACGCAGAACGATGGTGGGAACTATGACAAAACGAAGTAGAAGCGATCACGATCAACAATCTCAGATAGAGGCGCTTCAGAAACGTGTCGAAGAACTAGAAAACGCGGCTGAAACAGTCGAGCAAAACGTTAAAGACCCATCCAGGCGAGGCATGCTCAAAGCTGCGTGGGCAGCGCCGGTTGTGTTGTCGGTAAACCTTCCAAATGCCGTGTTTGCACAAAGTGTCGTCAGCCCGGCGGGCACTCCAGTGCCAACAGCCGCGCCAGGAAGTTCCGCGGCTCCGACGAGCGCGCCAACAGGCGCCCCGACGGCAAGTCCACCAACCGTATCGCCAACAGTAAGTCCAACCGTATCGCCAACGGTAAGTCCAACCGTATCGCCAACGGCAAGTCCACCGACCGTATCCCCAACTTTTTCGCCGCCATAAAAGTTATATAAGTCGTTTGTTAGCAGCCATAGCGGTCGGCGACTGTTGCTTTGGTAAAACACGAGACCATTGGCCTTGTTGCGGCAACGGGGTTCTGGGATAGCAACTGTTAACTGATTTTTTTGCCTGTGGTACGTTTTAAAGAAGGATGCCGTCGCATGAATCAGGGGGTAGTTGCGGGCGGAGTTGATCAACTTACGACCTATTTGCCCGAGCAAGCGGCCGACGTGCGGAGCTTCAATGTCGGTGACGAGCTTATTCTCATTGCGTCACAATCGAATGTTTCTTTTGAAAATGTAGATGCTCCAGCCGTACAGGCATTGACCCTCAATTCATCTGGTCGTGCAATCTGGGAGTTGTGTGACGGCTCTCATACTCTCGCTCAAATCATAAATCTATTAACGGCAAATTTCGCGGTAGATGAAGAATTGCTGACCCCCCAGGTACAGCAAATCGTCGCCGAGTTAGCCCGCAACGGTCTGTTATCGGGCTCACCCACCCGCTCTTGTCTGCGCCGACCGATGACTTTTGTCACAGGCATTGAAGACAAACCCTACTTTTGGTGGCAAGTTGCAATATTTCTGGAATCATTTCGTGGCAAATTGCCGAGAGGTTGGCGTGTCCTCGTCGTCGTTTCTAACAACCATCGGCCGATTTCAGACCCGTTGGCCGCAATATTCGACCGCTATCAAACTGATTATCTCACTGCAACCAACTATGCTGAAACGCACAAATTGGATATAGGTTGGCGAGGTGGCGAACATCATGCAGCTCTGAACCGGATTGAGGCCTTAGCGGTTGCATCAAAGGTGGTCAATGAAAGCGACATGATCTGCCTTTTGGACACGGATATCTTTGTGTACAGTGATCTCAACCTAGACATAATTCCAAATCATTGTGCCGTTCCACGAAACTGGCATATCGAAAGCCCTGTGTTTTTTTCGACCGTAGATGCCAATAAAGGCCACGGGGTCGATCTTCAAAAACTATTACAGGCCATGGGATTCGGCGATGAATTTAAACCGGGTGGCGTAAATGTGTTTGTTTCAGGCGCGGTTGCAAAGTCAGAGAAATTCATCGCTGATTGTTTCAGGTTTTCACAAGCACTTTTTCTCCTGGGTCGAGCGGCTGGCGCAGACATAACGTGGATGGCAGAAATGCCTTGCTTTGCCTTAGCAATGGTTTCGAATGGCGTTGACTATGATCTCTTAGAGGATGAGGAAATCCTTGTATCAAGTTGTGACGAAAAATCGCTCCGGCCAGGAACTTTCTATCATTACTATAGCGACCCAAGAGATCCTGCAGGGCGTGGCGCGTTTCATGGATCGACTTGGTGCAAACAGGATCATCGAGAGTTTGATTTATTGCAAAGTGACCTCGTAAGCCTCGCGGAGAACGCGGTTACCGATCATGAGCGCTACTTTTTTCAACTCGCTAAATTTGCAAAGGACCGGCTCGATGTATGAAACGCCAAAGCATCTTGTAACGTCCCAGGATGAAGACTTAAAAAAAGTCCGTCCTCTTGGCTTGGGTTTTTTGAAAACAGTGCTTGATTCCAAAATTCATGACCGACTGATGGATCACTTCCGTTCAAATACGCAAAATTTTGTTGCAGAAACCGCTGAGGGCTTCATCGGAACAGAGAGCAAACGGTATTTCCCATCACTCATTTTTCAACACGAAGAGTTTAATCAGCGGTTGATGAGTGATCTGCAGCCAGCACACGAAGAATGGAGCAAATTGAAACTAAAAAAAGCCGCTTGTTACGGCATTCGTGTGTATCAATCAGGCAGTTATCTTTATAACCACGTCGATCGAGCGCGCACCCATGTGGTGAGTTCAACTATATGTGTCGATCGGAAACTTCATAAGGAATGGCCTCTTTATATCGAGGACTTTGATGGTAACCCTCACGAGGTGTTTATTGAACCCGGAGAGATGGTTTTTTTTGAAGGGGCATTATTGAAGCATGGGCGCCCTTATGCCCTTGATGGAGAATACTACGCTAATATTTTCGTCCACTACACACCGGAAGGATGGGTTCTTGATGAGGCGTGACCGGATTAAACCGCTCTTGCAAAAGACGATGTAGAAATGCGTTCCCTGGTCTTCAACATTTATCGGCAGGGAGAGGCTGGACTAAGCAATCTCATCATGTCGCTAGAACTTGGTATTCTAATATCGGCACTGACGGATCGTGTTCTTATTCTGCGCGGCAATAAGACGCCGCCAGCAAATGTTGTACAATACGACCACTGCGTGACGAATGCCCATAAGAGCCGCGTGACGGATTTGATGGATATCGGCATTCCGTGGATAGATATTGATCAGGTCGATATTACAGGTCTTCTTTCCCATGAAGTATGCGATCGCCCGGCTTGGCAGAGCGTTTACTATGCACCGGAAAACTTATCGATTTTGACAGACGATTTCCAATCTTTCGCCAATGGCCGAGAAAATTTTTTTACCATCGGCAAAAACTTGCAAGATATCCCTTTACTGACATTTTCAGGTGGACCGCAGTCAGAAACCCTGAGCTACTATTCCTACTTTTTTTATTTTGATTACGACAACCAGCATCGTGCAGAAACTATACTCAAAAGAATTAAGCCAAAAAATGAGTACGCCGAATTTTCAAACCGGATCGCCAAAGAGCTCGGTGACTTCAATGCTGTTCATATTCGCCGTGGCGATTTCAAAGTTACATTAGGCGTTACCACTCTCGAAAGGAAACCAGGTGAAGTCGTTGCAATTCTCGATGAGCATTTCAAAAGAGACGATTTGCTGGTGATTGTTACAGATGAAGCCAATGATCCATTCCTCAATGAACTAAAACTAGCTTACCAGAATCATTTATTTGTTGATCTTTTTATTCTTGAAAACTTTGAAAAAGAATTCCTAGATCTTCCCCAACACGATAGCATTGCACTTGCATATATTTCGCAACTGGTCGCTGCGCATTCTCAAGATTTCATTGGAACAATGACTAGTACCTTCACTGGTTTGATCCAAAGAATGAGGGCGAATGCTGGCAAAGCTGAGCCTTTCAAATATCTCTGGAATGAAATCCCGGCCCCGGGGATTAAAGTAAGTCCTGGACGCCATGCCATCAGCAACGAAATACCGCTTGATAAAGGCGTGATGATCGAGACAGCTAAAGGGCCATACTCGTGGAACCGAGTTAACAAAAGATTGAACCCCGCCTGGATGCGTGAATGGCCAGAGAGCTTTTTAAAAAACGGCACAATGTTGGAAAAGACATTAGCGCGGAATATATCGCCACCACAGCCGGCAGCAGTCGCTGGGGTGTCGTCTACAAAGACGAAACGAGCCACCGATCATTTTAGCATCGAGTTCATGGGCAAAACAGTCACTGCGCAGAGCAATAAACCCGATATTGTCAACTCAATCGCTGGCTTATTTTCAATGATGGAATCTTCTGGCCAGCAAGAAGCTATTGGCAGGGTAAACCTTCAGTATGATGGTAAAAACTACACTTTACACGTTGGCGGGAAACCGACAGAACGTGGATTCGCCCGATCGAAAATACTCAAAAAGATTTACCGCGCAATTGTTGAAATCTTTATTTATTCGCACCCCGAGTTGGTCTGGCTACACGCGGGCGCAGCCTGTTCGTCCCATGGTTGCATTGTACTACCAGGCGTTTGGGGGCGCGGGAAAAGCACACTGACCCTAGAGTTATGTAAATTGGGCTGGTTGTTTATGTCCGATGATATTGTCCCCATCGAGCCGCGCGACGGTAGTGCGGTGCCTTTCCCAGGAACCCCAGGCATTCGAAAGGCTGATAACCAAACCCTGTTGCGCCACCAAGTAAACCAGCTACCGAAATTATCTGTTCAACTAACTCGCGCCCAGGTTTCACCGATACCTGCGCCAGTCTCCATGATCGTGTTTCCACAATTTATTTCGGGTGTCGGCACTGAGTTGGTTGAGGTATCGCCGGCTCAATCGGCGGGAAAACTGCTAGAAAATTGTGTCAGCTTTCCAATCAATTCAGACGAAACGATTCAGTACCTGTGTTCTATGGTAGAAGGAAAAAAAGTTTACAACCTAACATTCAGTGACCCTTCAGATGCAGTACAAGCGATGACAGACAAATTGAAACGCCTTTAAGCGAAGAAAAAATTTGATGGAATTTGTTACCTTGGGGGAGAAATTTAAGGCATGGAAAACATTGAAGTCACAATAA
>CAXBRM010000050.1:0-11051 GCA_963978305.1 uncultured Rhodospirillales bacterium | reverse complement strand
CGGATTGACCCGTTGGCAGTGCGCCACGGCGCTGCGCGCCCGCGACGCCATGTAGCGCCAGACAACAACCAGCACCGACGCTGATGCCTGCTTTCAGAACGTGACGACGAGAAATGGTGACAATATGAGACATGGCCGCTACCCTTGCTCCAGACTTTTTAACATTGGTTTGTAAGTGAGCTAGTCTGAAAAACATTAGCGGCAAGACTTTTGTACAACCTCAAAAGGCTGCGTTCGGCGCTATCTTTGGTTCTATTCCCAACCGCCAATTGCTTTGGCTTCAAGAAAGTCTTCAATACCAAGATACCCGTTTTCACGCCCAACGCCGGATTGTTTGTAGCCGCCGAAGGGTGCGCCTGCACCGGTACTGCCAGCATTGATCGTCACCGTCCCAGCACGCAGCCTTCGCGCCACACGCCGCGCTCGATCCAAGTTGGCCGTCTCCAGCTTCGCTGCCAGTCCGTACTCGGTCAAGTTTGCCAGGCGGATTGCGTCAGCTTCATCATCAAACGGCGTGATGCTAAAAGCTGGGCCAAAAATTTCCTGCTGAAAAATTGTCATCTCGGGTGTCACGTCAGCAAACACCGTCGGCTTGCAGTAATAGCCGGTCTCGAGACCTACTGGTTTGCCTGGGCCGCCCGTGACCAGACGCGCTCCCTCTGCCACGCCTTTTTCAAGCAGAGCTTGCACGCGACCATACTGCACATCGCTGACCAGAGGGCCAATTTGATTGCCTGGTTGCTTGGGATCACCGACTTGCTGTTCCTCCGCAATTTTTCCCGCCAGAGCGACTGCTTGATTGTAAATACTTTTTTCGACCAGAACACGGGCGGGAGCGTCGCAGCTTTGGCCCGTATTTTCAAACACAAACCAGCAAGCCCGGCGCATCGTCGCCTCAAGATCCGGTACGTCTGCAAATATGATGTTCGGTGATTTGCCACCCAGCTCAAGACTAATTCGCTTGATATCATCGGCAGCAGCATGGAAAACGCTGCGTCCTGCCCTCGTCGAGCCAGTAAAACTGACCATGTCGATATCTGGATGGCTGCTGATCGCCTCGCCCACCGTCGCACCATCGCCATTGACCAAATTGAAAACGCCTTTTGGTACGCCCGCAGCTTGAAGCACTTCAGCGAAAATCATCGAGGAAATTGGTGCGACCTCACTGGGCTTCAATACCATTGTACAGCCCGCTGCCAGGCCAGCACCGACCTTCATAACAACCTGCAACAGGGGCCAATTCCAGGGTGTGATCATACCAACCACACCAGCGGGTTCGCGCAGTATCCGCGCGCCGGGGGTAGCCAGATCGTTGCGCTCTTCAAAATCAATTTGCTTCAATCCGGCAATGAAGTCGTCAATGCTGGACCGTGTGTAACCAACTTGCGCCTCCCGGCTAAAATCGATGGGGCTGCCCATCTCCTGAGTCGTTGCCGCGGCCATTTCTTCGGCCCGCTTGTCGAATTCAACCGCAAGTGCTTCAAGCACAGCAATCCGGTCTTCTTTTCGCGTGTAGCCCCAGGTCTCAAAAGCTCTGTGAGCAGCCCGTACGGCTTGATCAACATCGGCCGCACTGCCAAGGCTGATTTGGGCATATGCTTGCTCAGTAGCAGGGTCGGTGACAGCCAAAAACCTCGGTTCAATGGGATCAACCCACTCGCCATCAATAAAAAACTTAGTATACTGGCGCATTGCTAGAGCTCCTTCATAATCGGTCAGAGCGGTTTACAGGCCTCAGTCAGCCAGTCAATTACCATCTCATCACCCGGCTCATTCAGCATGGGCGTCAAGTGCGCTTTGACCTCAGCGTGATAATCGTTCAACCACTGTCGTTGCGGCTTCGTCAGCAGCGTGGCATCAATGAGTTTGCACTGAATTGGTACCAAGGTCAGGACGTCAAAACCAAGCCAACCCTCAGCCCCAGTGCTTGCCTGGCAAACTTGTAGGCACTCAATGCGTATGCCGTAAAGATCCGGCTCATAATAGCCCGGTTCATTGCTAACAATCATGCCAGGTTCAAATGGCATTTGGCTGCCGACTTTATGAGAGCCGCTTATCGTCGGTGGTGATTCGTGGACGTTTAAACCCGCGCCGACACCATGACCAGTCCCGTGGTCATAGTCGAGGCCTTCAGCCCATAAATGCTGACGCGCAATGATATCAAGCTGATGACCGGCAACACCTGACGGAAAAACTGCACGCGCCACGTCAATATGACCCATCAAAACCAAAGTATGGCGCCGAACGATCTCATTGGGCGGCGAGCCAAAATAGAGTGTCCGGGTGATATCAGTTGTCCCCGTTGTGTATTGACCACCAGAATCCACCAAATAAATTTGATCCATTGTCAGCAGACGGTTTGTCTGGGCAGAACTTCGGTAGTGCGGCATGGCGGCGTTGCCGCCAACGGCTGATATGGTCTTGAAGCTGACTGCGAGTGCACCGACCTTGCGCCGACAGTCCCAAAGTTTCTCTGCAGCGCTGATTTCGTCGATTTGACCAATTGGCACATGACAATCAAGCCAGTGTAAAAAGCGAACCACGGCGAGCGCGTCTTTCAAATGAGCTTCCCGCATGCCCACGACTTCGTCCTGACTTTTGACGGCTTTAAGACGTTGAATCGGACTATCAGCCAAATACCGACTTTCAGGAGCAATCATGTCAACTAGGCCGAATGGTGCTGCTTTGGATGATACCCATACCTGGCCCGTCATTTGCGCCAAATAATCGTTGAGAGCTGCTTCCGGCCGAACTTCGAGCTGTGGCACTCCGTCAGGAAAAGGACCATCACGGAATAAAATGAGTCCGCCACGTTTCTGGACTGCCAACCGTCCGCGAAACGTCGTCAAAGACTCAGTATCAGATCCGCGCATGTTTAATAGCCAGGCAATTTCGGCCAGATCGCAAACGATCAAACATCCCGTCTCTGGATGTACATTGGTAATTTGCTGCCAAACTGTCGCAATTTTCTCATTGGTGGGTGTGCTCGACAAAATCGGCGCCGCTTGATGAACGGGTGCAAAGTTTTGCTGTGGCCTATCCGTCCACCAATCGGAAACTTCCGCCTCGGTCATCGGCATCAAATTAGTTTGCTCACCCAAGGCATCCAGCAATTCAACTACAAGGGCATGAGGCATGACATCGACATTGGTCGTCCACGCTGAACCCTGCGGAAGAACCTTCTTCAAAGCATCAACCAGCACACCTGGTTGCAACGACAATAACTCAAACCCAAAATCATTCGCAACTTGCTGTCCCCGTGCCGTATAACGACCGTCCAAAATCAAAATGCCACTCCTGGGTGTTACAATGAAGTAACCAGCAGAACCTTCAAAACCAGTCAGCACTTGAATCACGCAATCAGCAGGTTGAATTTCCTCACCTTGAAATCGATCGGCGACAGAAAAAAGCGCGGCGCTGACCGATTTTGCATGCATCCATTGCTGTAGTTGTTTCAAGAGAAGTTGGGGATTCTGCATTTTTTAACCAATCACTGTCCACATCAACAAAAAACACGACAGTGCCCCACGCCAATTTGAAAAGCAAATATGTATTGACAGAAATGCAGCCACCGCGTGTTAGGCTAGCAAATCGATCCGAAAGTCCGAAATGGTTGCGAACATATAGCCATATTCAAAAAAAGTGCCTCTTAACCCTATGTCATCCCTGCAAAAAAACTGGATTTTTGCAATTTATGCACAAGTCTTTTTTTGAAATTAAAGCAGTGCAAAAAACGCTTCGCTGTACCGAATTTTTCCACCGTTGCGCGACCTGAAATTGTAAGCCATGTTCAAGCTGTTAGCTGGGTGACATGGCTTGGTTTGGTTCCTCCCTCCTCCCTCCATATACCATACTACTGTCACCCAGCTCTCTCCCCCAAAATCAGAGCTTTGTAATAAGCGACCGCGCCTGAAGTTGGCGTTTGATAAAGGAAATCCCTTGATGACTGCTTTCCAGAAATCCTTTTCTCCTGTTTCTGCTCGATTGTTGAAAAACTCGGAGGTCAAAGGCCTAAGGTGGGTTCCTGACCACCTGCTGACAGATTGTGGATTTGAAAGCGCCGCAAATTTCCGATCGTTGGATCTTGAAATTAATCGCTCGATAATTCAGCTAACCGGTTTGCGCTGATAGAATTTTCACTTTTAATTCGCTTTTGAACAGTAAGCCTATGGCACTAAAAGCGGCTATAAATGAGCCAAAATCGAATCAGGGCGTTACCAGTGCATCCATTTCCCGCCCTTTAGGGGATGAAAACGCTGATCACCACGGTGTAAGCGGCGCGCCCGTGAACGCCTGATCCGTCGGAGGGTCAGAATGGGCCAATCGCCAGAGATGTATTTGTGCTCCAACCGATAACCCAAAAAACGATAAGCTTTCTCAACGCTGATCGCGTGGTCCGTGATCAGACCAGCCAAAACAAGCCGACCGCCCGGTTTCACGATTTGAGCCAATCGGGGCGCCATGTCGATGAGTAAACCACTTAAAATGTTGGCAAAAACCAGGTCGAACCCCGAGGCACGCCGGTGCAACTTGTGCTGCACGTCTGGCGCAACCACAAATTTAACAGACGGCAAAATCTGATTTGATTTTGCATTTGCCATTGCTGTCGGTATCGAACGAGGGTCGATATCGCTGGCCAAGACTGGATAATCTGGTTTGATTATTTTGGCCGCCGCAAACGCCAGCAACGCGGTGCCGCAGCCAATATCGGCAATTTTTTGCTTCACGGCGACGGGACGACGCAGCCGCTGCTGTAATTTTTGAATGCTGAGAAGGCAGCCAAAGGTGGTGCCGTGATGGCCTGTCCCGAAAGCGTTCGCGGCTTGGATGCGGATTGGCAGCAAACCGATCGGCACATGTCGCTGGTCTTCACCATTAACGATCATCAGCCTTTTGACCCTCAATCGTTCGAGCCCCTGCTGGCTTTTGACCGCCCAATCTTCTGCCGGCAAAACCGATAAAAAGATATCAGGTTTCTGGCCGGTCAACGCCGCCCCCAACGACACAATCGCACTCACGTCTTTTCTCAACCAGACACCATCCAGAAAAGCGACAACCCGCACATGCAGACCGCTGCTCAAGTCATCGCCGTTTTGAATGCTCACGGCCTCCTGCCCCACAACGGCATTCTCATCAAGGCCAGCCAGCAACCCTTCCCAAAATTCAGCATGCTTGCGGTCACAAAGAAAAGAAAGTTTCGTGCTGGACATCGGCACTAAAGGTCAGCCGGATCTTTGACAAAACTGGCAACAACCCGCTTTTCACCAGCGTGATCAAATTCAACGATCAATTTGTCACCTTCAACACTCCTGACATCACCATAGCCAAACTTATCGTGGAACACGCGATCACCTGGACCGAAGCCGTGGTGTGCTACGGTTTGACTCAAGGGGTCAAAGGTGCCGTCCAAAACGGGGCCGCGCAACCCAGCGACCCTTTGGCGATTAACGGATAAGCGACGCATCCCAGGGCTTGTGCTTCCACGCCATTGTCGTGCTTGGGGGGCTTGCTCCCAATCATGAGGATCACCATAGCGAAACTGACGAGGGCCACCAAACCCATTGCCACCAGCACTAAAGCCACCAGCACCACTGCCCAAACTATCGAACCGAATAAAATCTTTGGGTAACTCCTCAATGAAACGGCTGGGAATGCCATCGGTCCACTGTCCATTCATCATTCGGCGGCTAACAAAGCTGATCGTCAGATGGGCCTTTGCTCGCGTGATCCCGACATAGGCAAGCCGTCTTTCTTCTTCCAAGCCTTTGGTGCCATTTTCATTCATGCTACGCATGCTTGGAAAGGCTCCATCTTCCCAACCTGGCAAAAATACCACGTCAAATTCCATGCCTTTGGCTGCATGCAATGTCATCAGACTCACTTGCTCGCCAGATTGATTTTGACTGGTGTCCATGACCAGGCTGACGTGCTCAAGAAATCCGCCAAGGTTTTCAAAGTCACCCATTGCGTTCAGAAGTTCCTTGAGGTTTTCAAGCCGTCCAGGTGCATCAGGATTTTTGTCATTCTTGAGCATATCAATATAGCCGCTGTCTTCGAGTACTTGGCCGGCTAGATCTACGTGACTCGCACCCTCGGCTAACTGCGCCTGCCAATGTTCAACCATATTTGTGAATGTGAGAATTTTGTTTCTCGCGGCATTCGGCAATTCGTCAGTCTGTGCCAGCCTGATCGCACCCTCAAATCCAGCAACCCCAAGGTGGCGCGCCGTCACCAAAATTCTTTGGACAGACTTGTCACCAATGCCGCGTTTGGGAACATTCACAATCCGCTCAAACGCCAAATCATCAGCAGGTTGAGCGATCAACCTAAAATAGGCAATCGCGTCCCTAATCTCTTTGCGTTCATAGAACCTTGGACCACCGAAAACCCTATAAGGAAGACCAATTTCAATAAATCGCTCCTCAATGGTTCGCATCATACTGGCCGTCCGAACCAAAACGGCTGTTTCGTTCAGTGATGTCCCCTTGCTCTGGGCCGCCTCAATTTCGTCGCTAATAAATCGGGCTTCTTCCCGGGCATCCCAAAGCCCACGGACAACCACTGGATCGCCGTCATCGTCGTCCGTCCACAGGGTCTTGCCGAGCCGCTCGCCATTGTTGCTAATCAAAGCGCTGGCAACGGCCAGTATTGCGCCTTTGCTACGATAATTTTGCTCAAGGCGGATTACTTGAGCGCCACGAAAATCCTGTTCAAAGCGCAGGATGTTGCCAACCTCTGCGCCGCGCCAGCCGTAGATGCTTTGGTCATCGTCCCCAACGCAGCAAATTCGCTGATGCTTTGCGGCAAGCAGACGCAGCCAAAGATACTGAGCGACGTTTGTATCTTGGTATTCATCGACAAGGATGTGGGCAAAACGATCTTGGTAACGCTCCAGCACATCTTTGTGCTGTTGGAAAATCGTCAGATTGTGCAGCAAAAGGTCACCAAAATCACAGGCATTGAGCTGGGCCAAGCGATCCTGGTACTGTTGATAGATTTTATGGGCCCAACCATCAGCAGCATCTGACGCTTCGTCGCCTGGCACCATTGCCGGCTGCAAGCCTCTATCTTTCCAGCGGCTGATCACCGCCAATATCACGCGTGGCGGATAATGTTTCGCATCCAAACCCATCGCTTCCTCAATTTGCTTGATGATCCGCATTTGGTCATCATCATCCAAAATCGTGAAATTTTGCTTCAAATCGACCCGCTCAGCATATTGCCGCAAAATGCGTGCAGCGAGACTATGAAATGTACCGACAAACCATCCATTGGTAGGATGATTTATCATCGCCTCGACCCTTTGTCTCATCTCACCGGCTGCTTTATTTGTGAAGGTCACGGCGAGTATTTCTTCTGGCCGCGCTTTGCCAGTGAGCAACAAATGAGCCAAGCGGGTCGTCAGGGCTCGGGTCTTGCCCGTGCCAGCGCCGGCGAGCACCAGAACAGCACCATCGGTCGCCATTGCCGCCGCCATTTGTGGCTCATTCAGACCATTTAGCCAAGGGTACTGAGCAGACAGATGGTCCACATTGAGGGATGGCATGCTTTTTTGCGACAGCTCATTTGAGCCAAGGACGGAAGACAAATTAGAAGTCATAATATTGTGATGTAGTCTAGCACGCGTACCGCGCAAAGGCTCAAGAGCTTGCAAAATGTGGAAGCCCTATTTGCGCATCTCAAATTCTGGGCCCATGACTTGCACCGCTTTGCCCTCAACGGCCAGCAGAGCCCGATGATAGGCGTAGGTCAAATCAAAATCGTGGAGCAGCGCGATCGGACGTTGATTCTGGCCATTGTCGACAATCGGCACGTGGCTATCGCCTTTCGCACGGATCAAATCCATGGCCTCAGAGAGACAAGCAGTCTGTGGCAAGCTGGAAGTTTTAACCATCAAATCAGCAGCGGTTAAGGTATCATCAGCGAACAGTTCTCGGTCTGTATTTGTCGTAATTTTGCCAACCAGCCGACCATCACTGTCGGCAACAAACAGACGCCCCCATCGGTTTGCCAGCAGTCGATCCAGCAAAGCATTGGCTGGCATTGAGGACTGCACTACCTCTATCTCTCGATCCCATACTGAGGTGATGCAAATGTCACGCAAAATTGACACATCCTGCCCGCCTTTGATTTCCATTCCCAACCGCCGCAATTGAGCATTAAAGAAACTGCCGCTGCCCAGCAAATGGAAGACGGCGGTTGAGGTGATCGCCCCCAACATGACCGCGATGGTAACACCGTAGCTTGAGGTAAGTTCAAACATCATCAGAATTGTGGAGATTGGACTGCCCATAACGGCAGCGGCGACACTGCCCATGCCGACGATCGTATATACGGTTGATTCGCTACTATCGACAGGGCTTAGGCTGATCGCAATGATACCAAATGCTGTCCCAAGCGCAGCTCCGATAACCAAGGACGTCGAAAAAACCCCACCACCAAAACCAAAGGCCTGACTGATTGCGCTTAAAGCAAACTTTACCACGAACAGCCCAAGCAGGAAATGCAAAGCGTAATTGCCCGCCAGAGCCTCTGATGTCGCCTCATAGCCAACACCCAGCGCTTCCGGCATCCATAAACCTGTCAGCGCAACCGCGACACCGGCAAGCGCCGGTAATGCAAATTTAGGTAGGCCACTATTGTCAGCCAGTCGCGCCAAACGAATCGTCGTCCGCGTAAACAACACGGCAACCAATCCACAGATCGCGCCAAGAATCAGAAAGGCCGGAAATTCTAGCACATGAGCGATCACCTGTTCTGGTATGACAAAAACCTGTTGATCGCCCAAAATGGCCCGAGAAATCAGCGTTGCCGTCAACGCCGATAAAACAGCCGGTCCAAATGCGTGCAACGCGAAACTACCAACGACCACTTCGAGAGCAAAAAAAACACCCGCCAGCGGTGCGTTAAAACTGGCAGCGATGGCTGCAGCCACAGCGCTGGCCAGCAAAATACGCCGCGGCGTGCGCTCTAATCGAAAAAGCTGTGCAATCGCTGTGCCAAATGTCGCGCCCAAGTGAACCATTGGACCCTCGCGACCCACCGACGCGCCAGCGCCAATGCTCAGTGCATTCAGAATTGCCCCTTTGATGCCAGCCATAAAATCCATGGCACCGCCACGTATCGCACTGGCCTCAATCACTTGTGCAATGCCGGGCGGCCGTGGCTGGCTTGGGAAAAAATACATCAGCAGCAGCCCCACGGTAAGCCCACCCGCAACCGGACCAATCAGGCGACGCCAAAGCGGTTGCTCTTTGAGTCCTGACGCCAGAAACTCGCCGGAGACGCCAAGCCAAAGCTGTTGAGCATAATCAATCGCATACAAAAACCCGACGGACAACAAGCCAACGACCACACCAATTAGCGGGGCTAATAGCAACAACCGCCATTGTGATGTCTTGCGCCACTGCCCGACGAATGTGTCGACGGAAAAACTGGTGGCATTTAGTGGGTTGGACTCGTCTGCCACCCCGTAAGCCTGTCCTCAATTTACGCTGCTTTTCGTCTCTAGCGACGTGCCAAAGACTTGTCAGCTGGAATACCGATGGTTTTGCCAAGCCATTCTGGCCGGGAAATATGCTTATGCTCTTGCCAGACTGCGTGCAATCGGTCCAGCGTTTCCTCATGCCACGGGCTTACGCGCCGTGATGAAAGATCAACACTCAAAGCAATATGTTCGTGTGTCGCGATCAAATTTTCTTTGGCGATGTTGGACGGATCAAGCACAAATGGGTCTTCACCATCTGGCGTGTCTCCCCTGACCATGTATTGGACTTCGTGCCAACGCTTGGTGTCATAATCGATGATTTGTGAATAGACACAATAGGTCTCGGCTTCGACCACTTCTCTGAGATAGCGAACATGGGCCTCAGCCGTCATCGTACTCATATTGCTGATCGTGCGGAATTGCTCGGTCAAATTGAGCCGCTTATAGAGGCTTTGATCATCCGCTTCGTCGAATGCGAGGACATAGTAGGCGACATTCATATGGCCATTGTAGTCAATCCATTCCGGTCGAACCAACCCCTGCCAACGAAACATCAATTTGGCGGCCTGTTGGTCCTCAGAACTCCAATCGTGGGTCATGGGCATGGCGGTCATGGCTTTACGGGCTCTCTCATGGTTACCAGCTCTTCAGCAGCCGTCGGGTGAATCCCAACAGTTTGGTCGAAATGCGCTTTTGTTGCTCCAGCCTTCATAGCCACGGCAAAACCCTGGGTCATTTCGGCAGCGTCCACTCCACAGACGTGCAAACCGACGACGCGGTCACTTGCTTTGTCAACGACGAGCTTCATCAGGCACTTTTCATCGCCCTGGGGCAGAATAAACTTCATGGGCCGGAAGGTCGAACGATAGACCTCAATATCGCTATACTGCGCGCGCGCATCGGCCTCACTCAGGCCAACAGTACCAATTTGTGGGTTCGAGAAGACGGCGGATGGCACACAGTCATAGGCCATCGCTCGCGGCTGATCTCTGTAGACTGTGTCAACAAAGCACATCGCCTCATGCAAAGCGACAGGCGTCAACTGCATTCGGTCTGTGACATCGCCAATCGCCCAAATGCTTGGGATATTTGTCTGGCTGTAGGGATCGACCTTGATCGCATTTGAATCCGTCAGCTGGACCCCAATGTCTTCAAGACCCAAATCCCGGGTATTGGGTTGCCGCCCCGCTGCCATTAATACGCAGTCGGCCACCAACTCCTCGCCATTATCGAGTTCAACAGTGATCGATCCATCCTGATTTTGTTTGAGGGCATTCGGCGTTACACCGACATGGCAGTTGATACCCTTTTTTTCCATTTCAGCGCGCAAATGACCGCCAATATCGTCGTCAAAGCCCCGCAGAATTTGGCGGCGGACAATCAAATGCGTGTCACTTCCCAGACCATTGAAGATGCCAGCAAATTCAACAGCGATATAGCCACCACCAATGATGGCAATCCGCTGAGGTTGCTCTGTCAAATCAAAAACCTCATTGCTGGTAATCGACAGCTCAGCCCCTGGCATAGAAGGCACGGTCGGTCGCCCGCCAACGGCAACGAGAAT
>CAXBRM010000049.1:0-11106 GCA_963978305.1 uncultured Rhodospirillales bacterium | reverse complement strand
TCATCCTGGTCAGGTTGGGTTTCCAGGCGGTCGACGCGAGCCCGAAGACAACAACAGTTGGCAGACCGCAACTCGAGAAACTGCGGAAGAAATCGGACTCCAATTGCTAGACCGACACTTGATCTCGCCGTTGGCTCTTTACGGCTCTCACAGTGGATTTTTAGTTTGTCCTTATGCTTGCTTGGTTCCAGATCTTAAAGTGGATGAATTGGTCTTGGACACAACGGAGGTTGATCGCGTTTTCTCGATACCAGTTACAGAACTCATTCAGCCTGATTTTTCTGAGCTTGGCTCCTTCACAAAAAAAAATTTTCCGTACTATTGGGTCAAGTTCAACAATGGACCTGTCAGCCTTTGGGGTTTATCCGCAGGCATTGTGGCGTTTTGGTTGAAGGACTCAGGATTTGATCTGGACTTGGAAGCACCAGCACCGAGTCCTGCCATTCCGCTTCAGCATCTGCAACGGATCGATGTGACATGACGGAGAATCGGCTACAACCACGCCTTAAAGGCGACGTAAATGTACTGTTAAGTGCACCAGGAATGGCGACTTTGTTCAATGCCCTAAACAATGAAGCGCGTTTCGTTGGGGGGTGTGTACGAGACAGTCTTTTGGGTCAAATTCCGGGCGACATCGACATCGCAACACCCTGGCAGCCAAACAGCGTCACAAAACGGCTCGAAAGTGCGGGATTCACCATTCATCCGACCGGCGTAGACCATGGGACGGTGCTCGCAGTGACACCCGATAAACTTGGCCAGTATGAAGTTACTACCTTGCGCAAGGATGTTCAAACTGATGGGCGGCATGCTGTCGTGGCTTTCACACAAAGTTATGTCGAAGACGCCCAACGTCGTGATTTAACCTTCAATGCGATGAGCATGGACCATGAAGGCAACGTCTTCGACTATTTCGACGGTATCGGCGACCTCAGTTCAGGAACGGTTCGCTTTGTCGGAGAGCCCAGGACACGCATTCAAGAAGATCGACTGCGAATTTTGCGGTTTTTCCGTTTTTTTGCACGCTATGGTGCCATTGAGCCGGACAACGCAACCCGAACTGCCATGATTGAGGAGATATCGAATATCAACTCATTGAGTGGTGAGCGTCTTAACCTGGAGTTAAGCAAAATTCTAATTGGCCCAAGACCCGTCATGATTGTTCAACGCATGCTCGATTATGGTCTTCTCCAACGTCTGATCGGGCTCCCGATCGACCTTGACTCTTTCCGCCGATTGGTTGGTGTGGAAGGCGCGATGAAAACAGCAAATGTACAGCGGCGGTTTGCCATATTATTGGATCGGTCCAGAGATAGAATCGATCTACTGGCTGATCGGTTTCGATGGCCAAACAGAGACCGCCAGCGGATGCGTTTGATGGCTGACGGCGCCCTACCCCCCATGGAGCTCTCAGCGATGATTTACCGCTTTGGCTCAATGGCGGCTCAAGATTGGCTGGTCCTGAACGCAACAAGTCTCAATCAACCTGTAAATCGGGAGCTGTGGCAAATGGCACATGCCTGGCAACCACCTGTTTTTCCGATTAAAGGGCACCATATCCTCGATGCGGGCTACACGGCTGGACCGATCATCGGTGAACTTCGACTTAAGCTTGAGGAGTGGTGGATCTCGGAGAATTTCGAGCCAACGCTTGAACGACTGTTGGAAAAGCTACATCAATTAGGCACCTGAGACGAACTGTCGCGCCTATTAAGTTAAAAATTGAATTCTTTGAAGTTCAGGGTCACATTTTCCACTATGAGCAAGCAATTTACATCCACACTCCAGGCATGACAGCCTAAAAAGCGATTGACGGCACAACAATGACATACCGAAATGGCAATTCATCGGGCCAGTATCATTCTAAATCTGTCTCAGAAAGGGTAGCCAAGGAACTGAAGCGACACATTGCCAGCGGTGAGTTTGCCCCTGGTGACCGGTTGCCGGGCGAGCGGCAGCTATCTGAGGCACTGAATGTTAGTCGCGTCAGCGTAAGGGCCGCGTTACAAAAGCTAAAAGCACAAGGTCTGGTTTCTGCCGTTCAAGGGGGGGGCACCCGCGTGATCGCGAAGGCGCCACAACTCGATAGCCCATTGGCGGGTTTGGTGCTCGAAAATCAGGAAAACCTTCAAGATCTGGTTAATTTGAGGACAGTCATGCTTCGGTGGGCCGCGGATAAAGCGGTGATTAATCATACCTCGACCGACATCGTGCTCCTAGACGACATTTTACAGAAAATGCGGGCGTCTTCGAAAGCTTCTGAAGTCAGTATGCTCGACCTGAAATTCTATGCGATCTTATTTAAGACCAGCGGTTCCGCGGTGTTTCTGCATCTGACCGGTGTGATTGATGACATCATCATGACCGCGATGTTTGAAGCTGACATCCAGCAGCGTTTTGCTGACGACGATTGTAATTTTTTTGTGCAATGTGCGGAACGGGCGCTGAACGCATTGAAAACCCGCCAGGCTCCTGCACTGCGTGCTTGCATTGAAGAAAATTCAAACCGCCGCGAAACATTGATGCTTTCTGAGCAATCCATGGATGACCAGAGTTATCAGCACGCCGCTGAATAAATCAAGTCGTTGATTGCCGCTTTAGTTGCTCAACGACCAGCAAGGCCAGTGCGATCCAAATCGCGATAAACGTGTGCAGCTTGGCTGTCTCTAGCGGTTCGTTTAAGATCCAGATTGCCAAGAAAAACATGATGCTTGGGCTAATAAACTGCAGAAAGCCCACATATTTGTACTCTAGTCTTTGCGTGGCAGCATTGAACCAAATCAACGGTATGACCGTTACGATGCCAACACCAGCCAATTTCACGCTATCAGCGACTGTATGCCCAAACACCCATTCGGCACCGATGCCGTCAAAATCAATACCAAGGACCAAGAAAACCAGAGCAACCGGCAACAAAACAACCGTTTCTGCAAACAAGCCAGCAACCGGAGGAACTTTTGCCCATTTGCGTATGAAAGCATAAGTTGTGAAAGTGGTAGCAACTATTGGGGCAATCCAAACCAATTCTCCGGTCGTTATTGTCAGATACGACACGGCCGCAAATGCGATAATCAGAGCAGCCATTTGCACTTGGGTTAAGCGTTCTGCGAACACAAGTACACCACCGACAATGAACATCAACGGATTGAGAAAGTAACCCAACGAGGCATCCGCTAGGCGGTCTACTTCGATCGCCCAAACAAAAATAGTCCAATTGACAGCAATCAGAGGGCCACACAGCACGACGGCCAAAACACTGCGTCTTCTGGCAAAAACAGACCAAACACGATGCCACTGTCCCGTCATTGTCAACCAAACACCTAGCGATAAACTGGACCACAGCGTTCGATGGATAACGATTTCAACAGCACCAATGCCATCCATGGAGGCAAAGTAAAGGGGGGCAAAGCCCCAGAAAAAATAAGCGGAAAAAGCAAAAACAAAGCCGAGCTTCTGTTTTGCGATGCTTGCTTCATTTTTTGTAATCAATGGCGCAATCCACTTAGAGTCTAAAACAGCAAACCTGCCGAACCCGAGTTTTCATTCGATTGGGCTTGAGACAACGCCCCTTTTAAGCTGGGGGCAATGGCATAAGCCAGCTGAAAATACCAGCGTGCTTGCTCTTCGCGCCCCAACGCACGATAAATCATAGCAAGGCCCCAGGTCGCGCCATAATGCCTCGGCTCGAGCTCAAGCACCCGACGCGTTGGGGCCAGTGCTTCAGCATTGAGTCCGCGATAATACAAAACGGTCGCCAAGCGGTTCCAACCCTCAGCATAATCAGGTGCAAGCCTTGTCACCTCTTGGAAAACCGTTGTTGCATCGCGGAGAGCCCCCACATTCAGCAAATGCGTGCCAATCAGCACCATTCGTGCAACATCAGGATCTGGTTGTTCAATCCATATTTGGTTGATTTGAGCCAACAAAACCTGAGCCTCACTGGCGTCATCGCTATGCGCCAGCTCATCAAATAAGGCCTCTAATCGAGGATCGTTTTGATCGGCCAAAGCAACGGGTGAAGCCGCTAAGCATGCCACGAGCAAAATGATTGCAGAGTGAACGATCGCAATTGTCATGACAAGACAAGTAACCCAAAACGAAACCCCGACAACCATACGGTCTCGGGGTCTCACTGTCTTGACGTGACGGCAGAAGGATCTAGCCTTGGCGCGCCTTCATTTTTGGATTTTTCTTGTTGATGACGTACAACCGGCCACGTCGGCGGACAACGCGGCAGTCTTTATCACGAGACTTCAATGTCTTCAGTGAATTAGCGATCTTCATCGTTCGATTTCCTCTGTGTCAGTGCCGCAACCCAGCACACGGTCTAGACGCGACGGCGACAACTGTTCTTGCTTAAGAGCACAAGCGTTTAGTCGATCAACAAACATGAGTCAATGTACAGCCAGATTCAATTGGTTGTATTTATTATGGCCACCGAGTGAAGAAGCCCATGTTCGAACTCGAAAAAATACACTTTCGTTTATGAAATAGCTATTTACGAGAGCAAATTGTGTTAGATGAACAGCGCAGCATTATCCAGCTAAGCTAATGACGAGGACCCCCAGGCTATGATCCGTCACCGATTTGCCAAAATCATTGCTACTTTAGGACCAAGTAGCCAAACAAGAGAACAAATTTTTAGTCTTCATCAAGCAGGCGCAGACGTCTTTCGGATCAACTTTAGTTATGGCACAGATCAGGATAAAATTGACCTAATTGCACGAATCCGTGACGTTGAAGCGGACAACGGAACACCCCTCGCCATTATTGCTGACCTACAAGGCCCAAAGTTACGTATTGGGAACTTTCAGAATCAGCGCATCGGACTGGAGGAAGGTCAGAGCTTCGACCTGGATCAGGATACAGCGCTTGGCAGTGCACAACGCGTTAGTTTTTTGGAGCCATGGGCCTATGCAAGTGTCGAAACCAATTCACTGCTTGAATTAGACGACGGGCGGGTAACGCTCCGCGTGGTTGAAGCGAATTTATTTCGGATCAAAACCATCGTCGAATCCGGTGGACACTTATCGAACGGCAAGGCCATATCAATTCCCAATCTACCCAAAAGCAGCCGTGTTCTCAGCGATAGAGATCAAAACGATTTAGCCCTTGCGTTAGCGCATGGCGTAGACTGGGTGTCGGCAAGCATTGGCAATAACCCGAACAATGCACAGGAACTCCGCGAGATCATTACGACGCGAGGCGACAATCATGCTGGGCTAATGATTAAAATTGACACGCGCGAGTCAGTCGATGCCTTTGATCATCTCGTCCAAATCGCTGACGCAATCCATCTAGCCCGCGGCGACATTGGCACGGCGCTACCAGTCCAAGAAATTCCCAGTTTGCAAAAAACATTGGTGGCAAAAGCCCGCGATTGGGCGAGACCAGTGGTCGTCGCCGGGCAAATGCTAGACAGTATGGTTAATGCACCAGCACCGACGCGTGCAGAAGCGAGCGACGTCGCGACTGCCGTGTTTGATGGTGCTGACGCGGTTACTTTATCTGCTGAAACAGCCATCGGCGATTACCCGGTTGAGGCAGTGGAAATGATGGACCGCGTTCTGATAACGGCCGAAGCTGACGAAGGATTGTCTAAAGGGTTTGGCAATTTTGTCGCAACGACTCGCAATGCCAGCATCGGCGCTGCTATCGCCAGCGCGGCAACCGAAACGGCAAAAACGCTCAATTGCTCCGCGATTGTTTGCAATACGAGCAGCGGAACGACGGCGCGACGGGTTGCGCGCACCAGACCATCCTGCCCTATCTTATGTCTTAGCGATAATATCAACACTGTCCGCAAAATGACCTTGGTTTGGGGCACCCGTTCTGTTCTTTCCAACAAGCTGAAAGACTGGAAAGATATTGTCGTTACTGCTGAAAAACTGTCGAAAAAAGCCGGCATGGTCGAGAAAGGCGATACAATTGCAGTGACGGCGGGGATGCCACTCAACCAAAGTGGCACCACGAACATTTTACGTGTCGTCGAGATAGACTGAAATTAGGGACTCGGGCTAGATTTTTGCTTGCTGCTCCCATAACGAAGCATAAACGCCGCTTAAAGCCAGCAACTGGGGGTGGGTTCCCCGCTCAACGATGGCGCCACTGTCGACGACCAGAATCTGATCGGCATCCGCAATTGTACTCAATCTGTGCGCAATCACCAAACGCGACTTGCCCGCGGTCGCGTTCATCAAATTACCCTGAATCTCTGCTTCAGTCGTACTATCGAGGGCACTGGTTGCCTCATCAAAAACAAAAAGGACCGGGTTGACCAACAGCGCCCGCGCCAAGGCACCCCGCTGCCTTTCCCCACCACTGAGTTTCAGTCCGCGATCACCAATAATCGTCCCATATCCATCGGTTAAAGCCACAACAAAATCATGCAGCTTGGCGGTCTTAGCGGCAGCGATGACCTCATCATCCTGAGCATCTGGTCGCGCGTATCGAATATTTGCCGCGATACTGTCATGGAACAGAACACAATCTTGCGGCACGACCCCTACCGCACGCCGTAAACTCTTTTGCTGTACCTCAGCGACATCCTGACCATCGAGGCTCACGAGACCCTCATCGCGCTCATACAGGCGCAATAGCAGCTTCACGATCGTGCTTTTGCCACCACCTGTGGGACCAACAACAGCCGTTGTGCTACCGGCCGGGCATTTAAAACTCACGTCGTTGAGAATTTTTCGATCGGTGCCAGGATAGGTAAACCCAACCGCATCGAAAGTGATTGCCCCATGTTGAGGCGCGAAGGCAGGCGCACCTGGTTTGTCCGGCAGTGTATCTTTGACTTTAAGCAAATCAAGCAGTCGTTGTGCCTGAATCAAATTGTCAATAAGCCCTCTTGCTGTCAGCCCAATTCCACGAATTGGCTGTGTCATGCGCACCGCTAAAGTCGTTAACGCCACAAATTTACCAACGGTAAAGTCGTCGACATGCATAACCTTCCAACCGCCAATCAGCATAATGACCACCAACCCGATCCCGAAAATTAATTGAACCCCCACTTGCCGAAACTGCCAGTAAATGGTCACGCGCATGCTGCTGCGTCGATAGTCGTGCAAACCGTCACGGACCGCCTCCAATTGACGATCTTCGCTCGCAAAAAGTTTTACTGTCTCCGTGTGAGTCAAACTTTCCACGACACCATCGTTGATGTGGTCCTCAGCTTTATTGACTTTAAGTAGCAGTCGAGAGCGAATGGGGTCCATAATCCTCACAAACAAAAAATAAGCGGCACCCATCGACACCACGACCAAAATTTCAAGCCAGCCAAATTGCGTTGCCAACAAGACCATCGAGCCAATGATGTCGACGCCAAGTGTAAAAGAAACGGAAAAAATCCGATTGGTCAGAGTCTCCAAGGTACCGATGCCGCGATCAATGCCGCGCGTCACACCGCCCTTCTTTGTGTCGAGGTGAAAATGCATCGGCAAATGCAGCACGTGACGGTAGACACGGCCACTCGTCATGACGATGCCCTGAAACAGGTTGAGGTCCATGATTAAGCTTGCCACGGCTTTGAACAACACCTCCAACACTCTAAAAGCACCATAAGCGCCAATCGCAACCAGCGGAAGAACCCAAAGAGTGCCTGCCTTAGCTTCCAGTGGTGTCAAAGCATCGATCGCAAAGCCAAGCGCAAAGGGCACAAACAAGGAGATCACCGAACCGGCAGCTGTCAGGCCAAAGAACAAAGAGAGCATCAGGGCTTGCCGCAGACCTGAACCCGTTGGCCAAACAATATCGCGGAGCAGATAAATCAAATCGCTCCACCGCAGTTGAACGTCTTGTTGGCTGGTTTGGCGAGGCCAATTGCCGACGACAGCTTTGCTAGGCATACTTTAACGTCTCTCCATACTTGCCAGTAAATCGACATCTATCACGTTCGGTGCCCCAACCAAGTCACTGAGCCATTGTTCTGCTAACAGGGGTGCCAACGTAAAGCCGTGACTCCCCAAGGCACCAATTGACCAGGGCAAAGCTGTTTGCTTGAAATAATTGGGAAAACGGTCAACTGAGACAGCGCGCAGCCCCGACCATTGCCGAACTGGCTCAGAGCCAAGATTGGGCAGCCTCGCAGCTTTGCCAAAAGCTTCCAGCGCTTCATGATCATCTTTCGCCTGGGGACAATGCCAATCAGGCCCGTGTTCGCGTTCAAAACTGCTGCCAATAAAAAACTGCTTCTCACCCGTTCCTCCCCCCAGCTTACCACACTTTAATGCTCTCTCTGGCAAAGGATCGAAGCAAGAATACAGACTTTGTTGCCCGCGTATTGTCGAATTGACACCTGGACCCACATGACCGACAGCCACCAAATTAGCCTGGGTAAAATTATCAAGTTTTTCCAATTGAATTTCGCCCAGGAAACAGAGCGCATCGCGGTTCAGGATCAATGTCCCAGGGACAGCGTAGAGTCGCTCACCTGTCGACCAAACATCATCCGTCGGTATCGGGTCCGGAAACCCCCATTTTGAGAAAGACGGCCAAATCCGTCGCTCTAAAGCTGTCATAGGACCAAGATGACAAGCATCTGGAAAATATTGCTGATAAGCCCGCGATGCCCATACAAAGCTCGTAAATGCCAATCTGCCTTGACGAGCAAAATCCAACGTTGGGCGCCAATCAATCGCAGGTACCAGCGTCGCAGATCCAGGGCCGTTCAACCGACCCTTGGGATCGTACAAATAGCTTTTGATACCAGCAAGTTGGGCGATATGCCCCGCCCAACTGCCCATGATACCAGCACCTGCAATCTGCACTTCGCTCGGCAAAGCATTCTCAAAGCGACCACACTTTTGACCAACAAGCCTCTCTCGCTTTGGGCCAAACCCAGCGGTTTTGCGAACGACAAAGCCAGCAAGCTCCAGCTCCTTGCGCACCATGCTCGCGGCCGTGAATGTCGCAAAACAGCCTCCTGGTCGTGTCAGTCGGCCAACAGCCTTTATTGTTTCAGCGGACCATATTCCTTGGTTTCTGGCTGGGGCAAATCCATCCAGGTACCAAGCATCGACAAGGCTGTTCTTAAACCAAGCGAGCGTGTCTTGAACGTCACCCAGGACCAAGGTTAACCAGAAGCCTGGCGCTAAACAGTGTCTGCTAATGCCTGGCACCGGATAATGCGGATCCACTGCCAAAGCCTGCATCAACGGTGACAGGTCGATCTTGTGAGCCTGTTCGGCGCGTTGCAACTGCTGGATTGAAAATGGACGGGCTTCGAACGCCAGGTAATCAAGTCGGTTGGGCCGATTGACCGACGCCTGCCAAAATCGAAAGGTCTCACAAAGATTAGCGCCACTGCCTAATCCAAGCTCTGCAACACAAAATTGGCCGCCAACCCGTCGGGCAAACCTTTCGCCTAAATCTGTGCCCTGCAAAAACGTGTAGCGCGTCTCATCTTGAACCGATGTCGACCGATGTTCTTGACTGGACACAACCTTGAGTGGCTGAAAGTAACTGTCGCCAAATTCGGGTGCATCAATTCGATCTTCCGCGAATTTCAGATCTGGCGGTGCGATCTTTGTCCAGCTATTTATGCTCATAACGTGCTAAACCTTGTGCGAACGCATCGCTGTTGCAAGAGGCTAGAGGGATATGCCGCTCACTCGATACGCACTGATCATTGGGAAACTTGGCGGTTTTGTTGCCGAACGTGACGACGAGAAAAGTCCACATTTCAAAGTGGATATTCAAGCGGGCAACCATACCTGGCGCGCTGCCATTAACGTGAAAAGTCGCCGCTGGCCCAGTCAGGTTGCCTATTGCCGCATCGAGCGCTTTCTTCATCCCATTTTACCAGCTGTTGCAGCCCTGCCCCATGGACTTCATCCGATCCGCTATTACCCGAAAGCTATGAATCCCAACCGTGAGTTGGCCTTAGATTATATCCGCGACGACTTATTTGACGTCAAAGCGTTACGCCCGATTCCGGCTCATCTACCAGGTCACAACAACGATATCATGGATTTTTTGGCCACCGACGTCATTGAAACACGCCAAAGAGGTGGACGCGTGTTCGTTTGGGGGGAACCCTATAACAATCGAGGGCATCGAGGCATCCATAACATCCACCAAAACCAGGGTAATTCGGGGCGGTATCGCCACCAGAATGGTGTTGACCAAGATGGCGCTATTTTGTTTTGGACCGGCGAGACGACGATCGCCTATTTTATTTCGTTTCAAAGTCAGACTTATGTGACTCAAGCGAGGTCTGGGATCAGCACCAACGGCGATCAAACAATTTTTGACCTGCTGTGTCGCTTAGATCGCGCCTCTGGGCTTCAATAGAGTGCTGCAAAACGCGCTCGCCAGTTGCGACATCGGTTTCGCTACAGGTTCGACGCCTAAGTGCGGTCGTCCCGATGAAGCTTTTCGCTCCGTTCATGCAATTCCTGCGCTGCAAGGCTCAGGGCGGCTTCAGGACGAGCCTCAAGCCGTTTGAGACCAATAGGCTCTCCGGTTTCTTCGCAATATCCATATTCGCCGTCTTCGATCCGGCGAAGTGCCGCTTCAATTTTGTTGAAGAATTTACGAGCGCGATCGCGTGTTCTGAGTTCCAAAGCCCAATCGGATTCAGCCGTAGCCCGATCCGTTAGTTCGGGTGATGCAACACCGCCTTGATTCTTCATCTCTTCAAGGGTCTCGGTGGTCATGCCTAAAAGCTCGTTTTTATGTTCGTTCAGTTTTTTTTGAAAATAGGCGAGTTGTAAAGGATTCATATACTCCTCTCCCGCCGATGGCTTGTAATCTGGTGGCAACGTTGGCAATTCCATGGCAACTCCCTTTCATCGGCCGTCAAATCGACTCAATACGCGTCAGGCTATCGCATAAGAAAACTGGCCGCGCACATAAACAGCAGTTATGACAATTGCAAGACCTATGCGTTTAGCATCGGGCCGAATTTTTAAAAATTGTGCAAAAAATACTATGGATAGGCAATGTACAACTTTGAGCTAATACCCGGAGCATTCGTTCGACTGGAAAGTCAACCGGATTGGGGCCTGGGGCAGGTACAGAGCCTGATTGGCAATAAGGCAACCGTGAATTTTGAGCATCGTGGCAAGGTTGTTTTGAATGCGGATGAAGTAAGCCTGGTTG